>DATIJK010000079.1:0-22934 GCA_035478715.1 Saccharimonadales bacterium (SeqCode) | reverse complement strand
TACCATATTTGTTGAGTAACTCCGCTGCAAGTCCAGATCTGCAGTTGCGTATTATTCGTGGTGCTGCCATTCGGATCGTCTATGCATTTTCCGCTCCCAGTACCTTTGAACGTATTGTTGCCGGTATATGTCCACTGTTGGTTTTTGCCGCTATTGCAAGGGAACAGGTCGACCTTAGAGCCGTTCGCAGTACCATTTTGGTAAACTTCAAGGCATTGCCCGTTGTGTGTAACCGTGTGATTTGACGCGTTGTACGTCCAGTTCTGGGCTGCCGAATTATTACATACGAATATATCGACTTTATTAGGAGCGCCAGCTACACCGTTCTTGTTTTGGTAATCATCCATACAATAGCCATAGTTTCCAACCGGAGATACTATGACTTGCGCTGCGGCAAAGGAGTTACGGTTAAGATAGATACCGATGCCACCGAAAATAATTGCGAACAAAGATAAGCTGATCGCATAGATTGTTTTTGATTTTTGATTCCAAACGGAACGCTTGTGTTTTCGCTTCATAAAACAGATATGCTTATGCAAATACTATACGATATTACGGTAAAATGCTGAAATTTTATTCAGATTAAATTATCAGATATATTGTCAAAGCGCGACCGGGGAAACTGGCTTGCATTAGAAAACGCGCCCGCTCAAGCTGATGCTTGGGTTGGCGCGCTGTCTATTCTTAGCAGGTTACTGGGCTGCTTCGAACCACTGTTCATTTGATGAATTCGAGGTGCAGCTGTAAATTATCTGTTGCGTAGCGATTGCTTTACTGTTGGCAGGGTCGTTGAGGCAGCCTTTGCTGTATACATTCATGATTTCATGATTGTTTACGTTATATGTGCTGGCGTTGCCTGCATTTGCCCAAGTCCATGTAGACGCGTGATCAGTATTGCTGCACGGATACGTCTGGGCATACACCCGCTGAGTTGCCGATGCGGTCACTCCGAGTGCCGGATCGTTCAGACAGTTACCTGATGCGGCTTTCCACTGGAACGTCATATTTTTGCTATCAAGGAACACTTTCTGCCATTTCTGTGTAACTGCTTTGTTACAGGTGTTAATGACGACTTCCTGGTGGCCCTTTGCATTCATCGTTGCAGTTTCGGTCAGGCATAGGGAACGGTCAAGGCCTAATTGTAGCGCTCCGGTAAAGTTACGGTCTGAGCCGAATCCGCCGCTGCCAGGCGAAACTGGGGGAGGAGTCGGCGGCGTGACAGGTGCACTCGTCGCAGTCGCTGTATTTCCGATTTCGAACCAGTCCTGATTAGCGTGTGCTGGCGACCAGCATTTGAACACGTCGATCGGGTTGTCTGCTACATATTTGCTTCCTTCATTGTCAATGCAGAGCGCCAGGCCTGAGCTTAAGCCGACAGCGCTTTGCAGCTGGTGGCCATCGCCGTTCCAAAAGAACCGTTGTCCAGGATCAACGCCGTTACACGGCCATAGGACAAGGTGGTTATTTTTACCTTGCTGTGTGCTTTGTTTATAGTCATCGACACACATGAAAACGCCGTTTTTAAATGTATGAATCGTGTATGCGCGCAAAGTTTTGGCCGTGCCGTTCACTTTAACATTAACGGTGCCAGCTGGTTCAAGCTGCCACTTCTGGTTCACGACATTCGCACATTTGGCAAGTTTAACTTGCTGCCCTTGCTGCAAAGCAGGGGCGTTCATACAGTATCCTGATTTGCTTGGTCCTACGGATAATGCACCGTTCCATGGCTGCGCAGCCTTTGCCCTATAGACAAACGCGCCAGTCACGCCACCCAATAATAGGATGACGATGATTGGTACCAAATGGTGCAGTACGCCTCGCTGCGAAAGTTTTTTGAGCTTAAATATTTGTTTCATTTTTTCCTGCCTTTTCCGGCCGGCAAACACCGACCTGTAGGACTTTTAAGATTGAATATTTTTATTTTTAGCTTATGGTTTTCAGATTAGCCTAAAAAATCATGCGTGTCAACTGGTCTGCAAGAAAGCAGTAAATGATTATCACGGTTATAATGTGTGTTTCTACTCACAAACCAATGGTTGACTGTTGTGATACTGTAGGATATCAACTAAGCTTGAATATGGTTAAGCTTTTATGAATCGTACATATAACAGTCGCGGTTTCACGGTCATTGAAGTAATTATTGTCTTGGCGATTGCAAGCATGATTTTCCTGATTGTTTTTTTAGTCGTTCCAAAACTACAATCAAATTCACGCGATTACGAGCGCAAGCACTATTCTGACTTCTTATTAACGCAGCTGGAAGAATACAAGAATGACCATGGTGGCCAATATCCAAAAACTGCCGACGATGCATGTGATTTCTTAGCACATTACACCGTGCAAAGCGGTTCGGTAAGCAGTTGCACGGGTTATTTCAGCGGGAGCGATCCGGTTACGGTTGATACAAAATATTATTCCGTTGCATTTTTTAATAACGACATTCCCCATGACTATATCGGACCGGTTGATGAGATAGATATGGCGATGTCACACTGGTGCAATACTGATCCTGCTAAGTTCAGCGAAGATCCGACGCATAAGATAACGAATGGCAATGCGTGGCCTTTCGACAATCTGTTTGACACTTTTGTGATATGGACGAAGCTCGAAGGGCACACTGACGTGTATTGCATTGATAATTATTCGCGCGCTGATTGATATTTATATCAAATCCACCAGGCGGCAAGGTCAGCCAAAACATGTGCAATGCCAGGAGTGACAAAGCTGCCAGAAGAATATCTGAGGGCTCCAAGCCACAGGCCAACGACAAAATCTAACGGCATTGCTTGCCACCCGTACAGGGGTAGATGCAGAATTGCGAAAGTCACTGCGGCTACGAAAATTGCAATTTTTTGATTGCTGATATCTGTAACCTTGTCATAAAGCGCGCTGCGTAAAAAAGCTTCTTCTGCGAATGCCACAGTCGCTACGATTAGCGACCACGCAACATAATTTCCATCTGGCGTATGGCCTCCAATTGCAAAATGCCTAAAAAAAACGGCAGGTAAACACAGGAATGCTCCTCCTAAAAGACCAGTTATGACAACTCGTTTATTGATTGTCAGTTTGACACCGCAAGAAGCTGCCAGCGACGCCAGACATGCAGCGAATAGCAATCCGGCAATAGCTGAGTGTGATACGTCCGGTCTACCGATAGTAACACGCAACAAAAGAGCGCATAAGAAACCAATTACAAGATATGCAAGGATAAGAAAATCCAATTTTACAAATTCGATTTTAGAGTTCGCCAGTGGTTTCACTTTGTCTTACTTTTTTTCTCTTGATCACGTCGAATCAATACGATTATTCCTGCCATAAACACGACTAGCGCGGCTAGCCCCGCTGCTGCGAATGTCCCGGTGTTCGAATGTTTTTTAGCTGTGCCACTGCTTTGCGCAGGTTTATTTAACTTAACGAGCGCATAATCACCAAAACTGTTTATCTGCGTTGATTCGTAAATGTCATTGCCAATCTTTGTCGAATCGATCTTGTGCCACGTACCGTCTGGGGGCCGGAATTCGAATGCAGGGTTCGGTGGAAAGCCTTGCGGTAAGCGGAGGTTTATGTAGCTGTACGAATTTGCGGACGGCTTAGTTATGGTAAATGATCCTGTATCAGCTGATCCGCTTATACGATACACATTGCCGGCGATTTTTCCGTCGCCTGGCTGCACGGTGGGCGTTAACGCTTGGGCGGTCAGCTTAGCTTGTTTTGTTTCTGGCGAAAGTATGATTGCAGATGGGCTGACATATACGACGATCTGCGGACCGACTTCGTTACTCTGCATGCTGATACCATTTACGGCATCAGGCCTGAGGAATATCATCGATGGAGAGATCGGCGGTTTTGACTTCGGTTTATGTGCCGGGTCGGCGTAACGGTACGGCTCGTCTGGGAAGTTTACGCCATCATATAACGGCACAGTCGGTCTACCTATAACTGCCACTGCGATAACGGCAATACCAGAAAGTATAAGGGCGATACTGGCTCGATTAATTTTCATGAATCTTTGTTGATATTTTGCTGCATAATGACAGCCGCCGGTTTTGATTCTGGATCTGCAGATTTTTCTTTGACGAGCGGCTGCGCCAAAAGCCATAAGCTTAGCATCGTGTAAAAAACCATTGCGGCAATCCAAGGATATTCGGCGCGGCGCGCCAGACTCTTATTTTTTGACGTATTGCTTAAATGCCGGTGGGCGATAACTACGGCGATAATGTGCACGATGACAATAACTGCTACCGCTAAGTACCAGAAAAACGCGCTTGGCAATAAGTGGGGGTTCGGCTCAAAAGAATCATTGAACGGGTTGGGTAAATGGAGCGGCCAGCTTTCTTTGCCAATCGGATTTCCAATGAGCGGAAACAAAAGTTGCCCGTTCGCAATCAGATATTCGATATTATGCGCCAGCAGATAGCCGAACGATATGGGCAATAACGAAGGAAGCAAACCGGCAAGTGTTTTCAATTGGCTATCATGGAATTTTCCGGCAATCCTGACCGCATACGCAAATCCGAAAAACACCAGCCAGATTGCAAGCGCTAATAGTAGAAAGACTGCTACAGCGAGCATTTCGTAATCCTTTGTCCCGGGGATAAATGCAACCGGCAGTTTGTGCTCGAAGTGGCTCCAAAGCGGCGTAGACAACAGCCCGTCAAAGCTGACGCTTATTAAAAGCAGTAACACAAAACTTATCCGGCTAACACTTGCTTCAAACGGCACGACTAAACCGCCGGCAAAGCCCCGGATACCAGCCTCACCGAATCGGAAATAGCCGAGCTTGCCCCATGTTGCAAAGAGTACAGAAAATATTTCGCCGCGAGTTAGCCAGTTGCTGCCATAAATTAATGCAAAAAACGCACAGACAATCGCATATACAATGAGTGCCCAGGCCGTGACTGCAGGCACTGTTGCAGTCTGGTTAAAAATTAACTCGCCGCAGGCGATGACGAAAAATAATAGTACCGAGGGCCACCAACCTAACCACGTCGGCCAGGTTAGCGGTTCGCTGCGCCCTAAGACAGCTCTGCGCAGCTTTGGTGATCCAAAAATCTTGGAAATGTTTGCGTACGGATTAATAGTGGCAGTCCAATCGCCAATTACGCCGCACGACAGCGGTACTGCGATCCATATGACCAGCCACATCAAAGTCGGTACGATATTTTCCGCCACTTCCTGGCTGCCGAAAATACCGGTCAAAATAAGTAGTGTCAGTAAAATAATGCTGGCGATTGCAAAAGGAACCTTGATCGGTTTATCGGTAATTTGGTTTTCGTCAGTTGCCACATCTTTTTTCTGCTTTTTAACTTTTGTTGGCAGTATAAATAAAAACGTCAGAAAAACGATCGCCGCACCGCCAAAAATAAATAGGAATAATGGAATCGGTAGTTCATAACGTTGTCCAAAAGCGTGACTTACATAATGAATTAACGTCAAACTTTGATACATGATCCCTCCTGTTAATCAACAGCAATACGTCTATGTTAGCATAAGCGAACCTGGTATTGACTATCTGCAAAAACTCTCTGGAAAGTAAAATACTTTTGAGTAGTGCAATGTAATATAATTGAATTAGTGCAAAATAATATGCACAGTATGCAATTAGATTTAAGAGTGCTCAATGCCTAAGAAGATAGAACTCATACAAATCGATCAACTGCCAGATCAAGATAGTGAGTTGCCGGGTGATGTTACATTTTACGCGTTAGGTTGTTTGGTTTGTCCAAGCCTGGTATGTTTCGCGGGGCTAAACGTCACTTCGCTGCGGCCGGAACATACAAATGATCCATTGGGCGCGCTCGGAATTGTGGAGATCCTTGAAGAATTAGGAGCTTACACGGCAATGCATCAGGACATGGATGAATCAACCGGAAATGTTTGCGGCGGTGTTTGTTTGCACGAAGCCGATATTCTTACTGCAGTGCGAAAATTGAACCGTCAGTTCAATGCGAATCTAGACGCTGGCCAAACAGCGTAAACAGTTTTGTGCAGTTTCTATTTTGTTACTATCCTTTTGTTGTATAATTGTACGTTACCATGAGTTCACAAGCACCAACACCTCCGGATATGTTGTCTGGGGCAAACCTCCAAAATCATGATTGGGACACTGACGAAATTCTGGCAGACCAAGCCGTATGGCCTGATTTGCAATTGCCCCAAGATATTGCCGCCAAGCCGGGAGCAAAGGTGCATGAGATAATATCTGAAATTCAGATTGATTTTGCACATTTCTGGGAAGATCGCATGCAATATGCCGTAGCACAAGGTGGCATGTATGTAGCAGACAAAAATAATATGACAAAAGATGAACTTGCACTCTACGAGAAGATGGATACGCAACAGCGGCGACACATTGTGGACGAAACTGATCGCCAGGAATCTTACCAACGTGATATATATTGGGCAGACTTGATGCTAACTAATACGTTCGCATTGGCTAAAGAATTTCCCGATGCAGATATAGTTATAGATTTAGACATCGATGATGTCATCGGAAGACAAGAAGGCGAAGGAAAGGACATGTGGTTCGCTGATTTGCCTGAGATGGAAGGCGTCGACTACAGAAATCCTGCACCTGAGCACGAAGATCTTGTAAATCAGATAGCACTTCGGGAGCAGGCTAGCAGAATGGTGTTTCGGGCTGCGCTAGGTCCAGTAACCAGGAAGATAAATCATGATCTCAATAATGCCCAACATCCCAATAAAGTGCGATTCGGTTTATCGAGTTCGCATGTTGAAGCTGAAATGCGGGGATACTTAGCACCGCGGCTGCATGGTATCTGCCAAGGATTTGATGTCGAAGAAATGATGAGCTCCAAAGACAGCCCAATAGCTGAGCGAGTGAAAGTTGATATGCAGGTCAGATTAGCGGCGTTACAACAAGCTGCTTCAGCGGCTAATATGCCTTTTCCAACACAATTGAGTTATGTGGACATGATTAAGGTATATCCTGAACTTGACGGGTTATTTGATCTAACTGACGAAGCTACATTAAAAGAATTAGATAATGGAGATTTAGGTCCGCAAGGTATAAAACCGTTTATGGCTGCCCGCCGCGTCCGTGAACTGGCAGAACGGGGTTTCAAGCGTACGATAATCGTACAAGTCGACGATTGGGCGCTTTTTGAACCTGCGGTAAATGCGGGTGATCATGTCCGCTTCTGGCATCTAGATCAAAATGAGCGATTTGTGCTTCCAGGGGAAAGAGGCTATACAAACAAAGATGATATCGCAAATCTGCTGGCGGAATTAGGCTTGGAAGCAAAGCACGAATAATACCGGAATATAACTAAGACTTATTCTTTACTTCTCGGATCACTTTTTTGGGGATTTCTGTGTAGCCTTGGAGTTTGCACCAATACCACCATTCTCCTCCCCATAGGTCTATCGGGGTCAGGCCTGTTTTTCTTGCTAAGCGCAGGTTTTGCCTAATCTGTTCAGGGTTCATTGATTTCATCTGTTCATCGAATGGCATTTCCCAGATTGCTTTTGGTCCCCATGGTTCCAACTGGAGTTCGTGGATAAAACTGGGGCGTTGCCAGAGCAACTTTATAAGGTTAGCTCGTGATTTATGTAACCATGGTTTATGGAATGATGTTTTGTATAAATTTTTCTTATGGCTGAAGTGCTTCTGGTAATAAGAAAAACCAACGATATCAGGAATTGGTCGGCGTATTGGGATGCCCCAGGATGTGCTCGTCGTCATAATAATCGGTTTATCTGGGTCAAGTCTTTTTACAAGTTCAAATTCCTGACGCAATCGTTCACGGTCCACTTCCGGCCGTTCTCCAAAATCTTCGAGTAAAGCTTCGTTTTCAAGTTGATAACTTACGATAACATCGAAGTGATTATAACGAATGATTATGATTTCTATAAACTGCATTAATACTTTAGTTCTCTCAACTTTTAAAAGATTCCAAGCCCAATCAGGCCAATGGTTTTCAGGCCAGCGCGGCTGACGGGCTCCGAGGCATAAACTGATATTTCCGTTGGCTTTTTTAATTCTATCAATTTGCCTGTCAAGCTCGCTGAAGTCGAATTTGCCCTGCGCTCGCTCAATCTCATTCCAGTAACTCATCAAACGAAATCGACGGATTCCGCAATCTTCAATCAACCAATCCAGGCACTTTTCCGGATCGATCTTAAAATTCCGGCATTGCTTAATTGAAAAACTCACGCCGTAGACACTCATATACACAGTATGACAGTTTCTAAAAAAATAATTTTTATAGGCACAAATACCATGTGCAGACTTATGAAATCGCAGCGTCGATTCCTAGTTCGTGAGCAATATCACTTAGTTTAGCTAATAAATCAATTTCGCCTTCGCATATCTGTATTTCCTTGTTATGCTAGGTACAGAACAGTAGCCGCTGTTGTTATGAATTAAACGGTATTTTGAGGAGTCGTAGTTATGCAAAAATTCGCCGATTTTATCATTAAGCGTCGTTGGTGGGTGCTGGCATTCTGGTTGGTCGCGACCGTCCTGATTGTCAGTTTTTCGCCCAAATTAAGCAGTGTCGAAAGCAACGACCAAAGCAGTTTCATCCCGAAAAAATACGAATCAATCAAAGCGTTGGGCGTGGCGAGCCAGCTGTCGAAACGATCCATGGATGCGAGCGATCTGATCGTTTTCAAAAGCAAATCCGGGCAACCTTTAAATCAGACTGAACTTGCTAAGATCCAATCGATTTCTACTGATCTCTCAAGTCTGCACATCAAGCATGTTGCAGCAGTTACGACTTCGCCGCAGCAGATAGCCCCGACGCGCAAAGCACAACTTGTGACAGTCACCTACTCCGGAAATCCTGATGATACGACGACAATCAATGCTGTAAAGGGCGTGCGTACGAATGTAAAGAAATTGACCAACGGGACGACATTAGTCGCAAACACGACCGGTCAGGAGTCCATCGGCTTTGATACGCAGGATGCCTCTAATCGTGCGCTGAAGATCGTCAGTCTCGGCACTTTGCTAATTGTACTGATTTTGCCGGCAATTATTTTCCGCAGTCCATTAGCCGGTCTGCTACCAATTGTATCCATTGGGATTGTTGATTTAATTGCAAGCTCGCTGATAGCCGATGCGGCCACCTTGTTTGATTTTAAGGTCAATCAGCAGTTAAGCGTAATCTTTACAGTTGTGTTGTATGGGATTGGCACTGACTATATTTTGTTCCTGTTGTTCCGATATCGTGAGCGCCTGCGCAGCGGTGACCATACCCGTGGTGCGGCTGCTTTTGCATTGAGCCGTGCCGGTTTGGCGATATTATCAGCTGCCTTGGTAGTGCTAACCTCTTTTGCAGCGTTATTTTTCGCGAGCTTCGGGATATTTTCTTCGATGGCACCCGGACTGGTTATCTGTGTAAGCGTCATGATGCTGGCTGCATTAACGTTGATTCCGGCTGTGGTCGGTATCGTCGGGCAGAAAGTCTTTTGGCCGAGTAAGGCATGGAAGAGCGCATCAATGAAACCTACATTTTCCAAAAAAATCGGCGGTTTGGTTGCTCGGCGCCCCGGATTGGTGGCAACGTCAGTCATATTGTTTTTGGTGATCCTGGGTTCTTTCGCGTTCGGATTCAGATCTGATTTCAGCTCATTCAGCAAACCGCCGGCCGGCACCCAATCATCAGCCGGTTACAATGATTTATTGAAAGCCTTTCCTGCCGGCGTGACGGATCCGGCACAAATATATGTCGCAGGCAATATGCAATTAACACAAGCAACACTGATGCCATTGCAGCAGAAGTTGACGCAGACGCAAGGCGTCGCGGCTGTGCTGCCAGCAACGATAGGACCGAATGGAAAAGTAGCGGTCGTGCCGGTTATTCTGAAAGACAATCCGTATAGCGGTACGGCCATTGCTAACGTGAAGGGGCCGATCCGTGATGCGGCGCATAGTGCTAATGTTGACGGTGCAAAAGTTTACGTTGGCGGTACATCGTCCATTTTCGCTGATATTCAAGCGGTGAGCGCGAGGGATCTACGCGTGTTGTTCCCAATTGCGGCTGTGTTCATCCTGGTGATTCTGGCAGTGCTCCTGCGAAGCCTGGTAGCTCCGGTGTTCCTATTGTTAGGAGTCGGTCTCGGTTATTTGGCAACGCTCGGAGCAACAACCCTTATTTTCCAACACCTTGGCAATGATCCAGGTCTGATATTCTTTATTCCAATCTTCATGTATATTTTCGTCGTTGCTATTGGCACCGATTACAATATCCTGACTGTTACAAGATTGCGCGAAGAAATCCAGGCCGGACGTAATCCGCGTAAAGCAGCTGATTTAACAATCGAACATAGCAGCGCCACCGTTGCGTCTGCGGGCTTAATCCTGGCGGCGACGTTCGGTTCATTGCTGCTTGCAAATATCAGTTTTCTGACGCAAATGGGGACTGCAATTGCGCTAGGGGTAATAATCTCGGCGTTCATTATCGCACCATTCCTGATTCCGAGCATTTCAGCACTTGTCGGATATTTCATGTGGTGGCCAGGGAATAAAGCCGCCCGTGTTGCTGCTAAATCCAAACGATAATCCTGCAAACACTCAAAGAAGACTTTAATATAAGCCGAATATGCGGTCGGTTTAATTCTCTAGGCAATGATTTTACGTATCTATGAATCTGAATCCTAATAAGTAAAATTAATAAAAGAAAATTTATTATAACCAGAATTAAAACTAATTTTTGGAATGGAAAGATACTACACCATAATATAATTGACATAACAAACAAAATATGCTAGAATAACAGGGTCAGTAATGTGACTTGGGGATTAGATTGTCCAGGCTTTTTATCCAATAAAAAAGCCTAGTTTTATTCGATCTATTGCAAGTCGCACTGGTGGATAGTATGGCCCGCAAGAAAAAAGAATTACCCATAATCGGTTTAATTGCCTCTAAAAACCCTGTATCTGCGTTGGAATCGACCGTACAGTCTCTTTTCGATGGTGGCGCATCAAGGGTTATTGTCATTAACGACGGATCGGATGATAAAAGTTCGAAAAAAGTATTTAAGCGGGTTGCAAAAAACGGCGCTGAAGTTATCCACTTGAAAAAGAATGTGGGTAAATCTAATGCACTGCGGGCCGGATTCTTGATTATTCCGGAAAAATGCATAATCGTCCAAACGGACGATGACACTTTATCGGGCGATCTGACGAAACCAGCGCAATTAATTCGAGACGGCAAAGCTGATATTGTTGATATCCGAGTAGAAGTTATACGTACGAATTCATTGATCGGCAGCGTTCAGGAGCTGGCGTATTGGATGGTGAACGCAGTTATCAAGCGCCTGCAGGACTATTGCAATGCCCGGTTATGGATGTCGGGTGCTTCAGCGATGTACAGTTACGAAGCAGGCAAGGTGCTTTTGCTGGAAAAATCACATACGCTGACGGAAGATACCGAAGGTCTGTTTCGCGCCCGGGCAAAAGGCTTCCGCGCCAAGTATTATTCAAATAAAGATTCGCAATTCTACACCATGGTTCCGGAAGATCTGAGCGGTCTGCATAAGCAGTGGAAACGTTGGACGACAGGCAGCGGCCAGGTGATGCGTATTTATGGTTTAGGTGGTGGAAGCTACCGGGTTGCAATCGTCAATTTCATCTTCTGGGCAGACATGATCATCGTGCCGATTCCGGAATTTTTACATTACGGTTTGGTGTCATCAGCGTTTTGGGCATTCAGTATGGGCCTTTTGACCGGAATGGTCGGGGCTTTGCGTCTTAAACGGTATCGCTTGGTATTATTCGGGGTATTTTTCCCGCTCTTCGCGTTTTTGTGGATAGCGCATGCTCTCCAGGGGCTATACCTGGCAAACAGAATGTCGAAATCAGGTGAAACTGCGTTGACTTGGGTATCGCCAAAGCGGACGGCGTTTGAGCCGCCCACAGCTTAAGAGAATTGACAAAAGCGGAATGAAATTGTATAATCCTTTCAGTTATCTCGAGAGGCATCTTATGAAGCGATTCGCAGCACTACTAACGACTTTATTATTGGCATTTTTTACGATGCTGCCGGTAACAGCCGGTCATGCAACAGCTGCAGCTCAGAACCTGATTCCAAATCCGTCTGTCGAGACCTCTGTTTCGTCCAAGCCATCTAACTGGCTGCAGGGTAGGTGGGGTACAAATACGACGACGTTTACATACCAGAGTGGTGGTCACAGCGGCAGTAAAAGTTTGTATATCAACATGTCAAAATATTCAAACGGCGACGCCAAATGGTATTTTAGCGATGTGGCAGTAACGCCGGGGCAACAGTACACGTTCAGCGATTATTATAAATCCAGTGTTGCTACCGAAGTTGACGTACAATATGCGGCCACCAATGGAAGTTTGAGCTATGCGGCTTTGAGCTCTCCCGCTGTAAGCTCTTCGAACTGGACTGCAACGTCTAGTACTTTTACCGTACCGGCAAACATCAAAAGCTTGACGATTTTCCATGTCATTAACAAAGTTGGATGGTTGCAGACGGATGATTACAGCTTGACATCCGCCACCCAAGCACCAACTCCGCCGACAGTTTCGTTCACCTCGCCTGCAAATAATGCTACGGTAAGCGGAACGCAAACGATCTCGGCCAACGCCAGTGATGCAGTAGGCGTTGCAAACATCCAGTTCAAAGTTGATGGTTCGAATATTGGTAGCCCCGATACGTCAGCACCATATAGTGTAAGTTGGGATAGCAAGACTGTTGCAAATGGCAATCACACAATTTCCGCCGTCGCTACGAATACAAGCGGCCTGACGACTACAACGACAGAAACAGTCAATGTGCAGAATGTCGCTGCGACACCGCCAAACGTATCGATTACAGCGCCTGCAAATGGATCGACAGTTGGTGGAACGCAATTAGTTTCGGCATCTGCTAGCGATGCCCAAGGGATTGCGAGTGTACAGTTCAAAATTGATGGCAACAATGTGGGCAGCCCGGCGACGGCTGCGCCTTATTCATACTCTTGGGATACCACGACTGCTGCAAATGGCAATCATACTTTGTCCGCAATCGCTACGAATACTTCCGGATTGACTGCTACAGCCGCTACGGTGACGGTAAATGTTCAGAATACCACTGCGACTCCTCCTCCGCCGAACAATATGATTTCAAATGCTTCATTTGAGACGGCTCAGAATTCGACGACACCGCAAAGCTGGAATAGCGGCGGTTGGGGAAATAGCAGCAGATCATTCAGCTATCTGAATACTGGCCACACTGGTTCGCGTAGCGTAGAAGTTCAAATTAGCAATTACTCAAGCGGCGATGCCAATTGGTATTACAATGATGTGCCAGTAACTGGCGGCAAGACTTATTCGTTCAGTGACTGGTATCAATCAAATGTAGACACTGAAGTTGATGCAGAAGTGATTATAAATGGCTCGCCGCAATATTATTATTTGGGCAGGGCATCAGCTAACACGGCTTGGAACAATTTTTCAACATCGTTTACGGCACCAGCTGGCGCAACGAGTATGTCCATCTACCATCTCATCGCTACCAATGGCTACCTTATAACGGACGACTATTCTCTTGCACAGGATACCGCCACCAGTTCCTTAAGCCGCCCCATTGTCAGCATCACTTTTGATGATGGCTGGGCTGACCAATATGACAATGCGTTGCCACTGTTACAATCAAACGGGCTAAATGCTACGTTTTACATAATTTCCGGCGAGCTGAATGTCCAACCGACGTACATGAGCCCGGCTCAGGTAAAAAATCTATATAACGCCGGCATGGAGATCGGTTCACACAGCATCACCCACCCTGATTTGACGACACTATCACAGTCGCAGCTGGTAAATGAGATGCAGCAAAGCCAGACAACGTTACAGAATCTTCTCGGCGCACCTGTTACAGATTTTGCATATCCGTATGGTGCATATAATAACAACACGATCGCGGTTGGCGCACAGTACTATCAGAGCCAGCGCACGGTCGATCCGGGTTTGAATACTAAAGAAAACTTTAATGCTTCGAAATTATTGATCCACGAAGTCGACAGCGATATCAGCCAGGCACAGGTTAAAGCTTGGGTCGATGAAGCAATCCAGCAAAAAGGATGGTTGATACTCGTGTACCACGAAGTAAACACATCGCCGGTAGATCCGTCGAACGCGCTGTATACGACCCAGCCAACTGATTTGGCCGCAGAATTAAGTTACATTAAACAAAGCGGTGTAACTGTAGAGACAGTACATCAAGCACTTCTCGAAACTCAGTCTCAGCTTTAATTTCCGGTCGTATCATACAGCCAGATCGGAATTCCGTCAGTCGCCGCATCATGCGCAAATGTTTTAAATACATATGTGCTCTGGCTATCGCCCGGGCGTTTATTCCAATAAGACCAATCAGTACCTTCGGATAAAGCAGCTTTGTTTTGTGCGAATAAATGGATTGATACGGAAAACCCATGCGTTTTAACTTCATCTGCCAATTGCAAAACGCCGTCAAGTTCATGCTGCCGCTGTAAATCTGTTTCGAATATCGATTGTCCTGCCTGGCTGGCGTACATTTCGTGGAATGTTCCGGTATTAAGCCAGATATTTTTAACGTTGAGGCTGCGAGCCGCTTCCATTGCCAAATCTACTTGCATGTACGTTTTCGGATCATTTAGTTGGGATTCTGATGATTGGCTTGCCGGTGGCGACCAGGGGAAGCCCTGCAGTCCGACACTATCGATTAACCCGTCTGGAATATTTTTAACGTACGGCAGCAAACTGACATAATGCCCGTTACCCCATGTTGCGCCGGGACTATATGAGGCGCTATCCAACATAATGCTCGACAAGCTTCCTGGAAACGTCTGCTTTTGGAATGTCGCCAGTTTAGTTACGATTGTTGCATAGACAGTAGGATTAGTCGTCGTCCAGCCGGGCAGATTTCCTTCTGGCAAATATACCCACATACCCATTTGCGTATTGCTTATGCCGGCGCTTTGAATTGATAGATAAAAATCTGAAAGTGCTGAATCGTATGCGCCGCTGGCAATTGTTTTTAAGTCGATATTGCCGCCATTTATCGCCGTCGGCTCCATGAATATCAGCGGTTTTATACCGTTGTCGGCATATGCTTTAAGGACTGACGCAACCCAGATGCCGCTGGACTTGGCTTCCTCTGTAGTTTTTGGCGTTGATATGAATACCGACGTCCGATCAGCCACCGCACCGCCGCAAGCCTGTTCGTATTGCGCCAACTTGCGTAATTCCGGCACGCTTGTATGAGCCAATCCGGGATGCCGGGGGCCAAATAAATTACAATTCTGTTTACGTAATTTCATAATTGCGGATGCGGCCGTTATTCTGCTAATTGGGGTTCCTGCAGGTGCAGGTGCATTACTGCCTGATTTGTGAAGGCTAGTTGGAATTACTGATGCTTTTATGCCAGTAGCGTGCTTTCCCCTGGAGCCAAAAAATTGCGAGACATTTATTGAGCTAAACCTGACTATGCCGAGCCCGCTAATGATGGCAGTCAGTACTCCAGCAGATCCCAGCAGCAAAAAACGTTGCCAGCGGATTTGTCGTAATCTGTAAAATTTAATCCTTTTATCGTGTTTGTATATCATGCAGGATTAGTATACTCAAAAGATTGCTCTGATGGCAAATCCGTGCTATTAGAACAATTCTAGTGGTTTGCCGCTTTTTATTGCGGACCGGCAAACGAGTAATAACGGATTGACTGTACTTTTAATGCCGCAGGCAGTGCCGTTTTGTCAACGCCATCGCCGGGGAATTGTGCGGTATCAGTACCGCCCCAGTCGCCGCCGAGCGCCAGGTTCATCACTAGATAAAATGGTTGGTCGAATGGCCACGAGTGATAATCAGCATTTGGCTTTTTGCTGTATATGAAATACGGTTTGCCATCGATGCTAAATGTTAGCTTCGTTGGAGTCCAGTCCAATTCGTAGTCATGGAACGCTTTGTCATTGCCCGGAACGGTCATTGTATTGAAATAGGCGTGATTTTTGCCATCCTCGGGATATGCCAGCGAGTGAGCGATGCCGTATACGACGTTCGGTTCGGTGCCGACCGCTTCAGCAATATCGATTTCGCCGTCATTTAGATATCTGGTAGAGTCAGAAACCGGGCTTAATTTTTCATACTTTGACTGGCTCGGTAGTAGCCAGATAGACGGCCACGTGCCGATCCCATTCGGAATCTTGGCCCGCACAACCATTTTGCCGTACAGAAAATCTTCTTTGCCGTGAGTGTCTATGCGTGCTGAACTGTATTTATAACCATGATTCTGCTGGTTCAGGGCGGTGAGGACCAAACTGCCGTTTTCAATCCGTATATTCTGATGGCTGTTCAAATAATACTGTGCTTCGTCGTTAGCCACCGGTGCCCCGGCATAGATATTGAATATTCCGTTACCAATGCTCCCATTTGGCTGGCCGGCGTAATTGATAACAAATCCTGGGCAGGCTGTAAACTGCTCGTCGTGCTGTTCGTCGTCAGCCGAACAAGTATCGGGATCAGATGTGATTAAATTTGTAGTGTCCTTCGAGCTTTGGTAAGCGCCCGCTGAACCGTTTGATCCGTTTATCGGCCAGGGTGCATGAATGCCGTATGCAACGAAAAACATACCTGCAGCGACCGCAACGACGGCAGCAGACTGCCTGACAGATACGAGGCGTTTATAAAAAGCACCTTCGCGATTGATTGCAGGCTTCAAATGGATATGTGGGAATGTAATACCACCCCTGTTGCTAAAACTCAACATACAGTAGTATTATACTAAAAAACTACAAATTTGTCAAGTTTATGACACAGTATCAACAGCTGTAATCGTGGTCAATTTCTAATATATATTGCGTCAATTCGGTCGTTCCGCCGGTGAAAGGCTCGTCAGAGCAAGCCGATATGGCATCTTTTCGGTCTTCGCTGCCTGTTCCGATCCAGGCCGGCAGCTGATTTTTCCAGCCGCCAGTAATTTCCTTCCACTGATGCGGCGTCGAATAAATACCGACTGTCGGCGTGAAAAAGCTGCCGCGGTTTATCGCATCAATCGCTCCTTGTATCGAAGCCCGGTTATCAGCTTTGTTATCGGACCAGCTGTTTTCGGTTTCGACATCGAGCCACCAGGTGTTGGCAGAAACATTTTGGCTGTCGGCGTACATCAGGGCGTATTCAGCAGACGCAAACCCATAGTTATATGCCAGGCAGGGCATGCTGGTATTAGGGCATGATTTAGCGGATGGCACGTATTTTGATGCTTTCGCGTGGCCTGGGTAGCCGGTGTTTATATACAGTGAAAGTTGGCCGAACTGGTGTGATTCTCTAAACAGACAGGGATTCTGAGTAAAATTAAGCCCGCCGGTCACGCCGACGATACCAAATGCCGAATACCCAGGCGGTTCAGAAGTACAATTCGATGGCGGCCACGATATATCATTACCTGTTTTGCCAGATGGATAGATGCTTTTCGCGGCAGCCGGCTGGGGCTGTGAAAATGCAAATAGTGTGAATAGTACGAAGCACGACAGAATTCTTTTAATGATACTAAATCTAAAAATGCCCACTATTCTATTATAAAATTTGCCTGCAAACTTACGATTTAGACACGGATTTTCTCTGAACCTTTACCGCCGTGCCGTATGCCGCAACTTCGTTCATTACGCCGCCGATATCACCGCTGTCGAACCGCATCATCAATACCGCATTGCCGCCGCGGTTTTTGGTTTCTTCGCGCAATCTGGACAGGGCATGTTCGCGGCTATCTGCTAATAATTTAGTGTATCCCTTGACTTCGCCGCCAAAGATCGTCCGGAATGAAGCGCCGATATTACTGAACATATTCCGGCTGCGAACGATCAACCCGAAAACTTCGCCGTATACTTCGGTAACTTCATAACCGGGCAGGTCGTTAGTAGTTACGACGATCACATCGTCGTTGGATAGTTCGGGTTCGTCCACGAATTTAGCCTTGTTTATCTTTTTTGTCGCGGTGCTGTTTTTTCGTGTCTGGTGAAGATCTTGGCGCAGGCAATTGTTTGGTCTGCGGCGAATATTTGCCCTTTAGGATTGCGCGTTGCAGAGAATTCAAGACATTCTGCGCTTGTTCGTAGCTCATGCCGACTTTGGCTACCGGCACCGGTCCCTGTTTCGTATCGGTGAATTGCGAGAAATTCATAACTACACCGCTTTTGTCGGCGACGATTTCGGCTCCATTCGAATAAACGACGCGGGAATCGAGTGCGAACACGATGACCGGCTGTTTGCTCATTCGGAGATCGTCACGGCCGCGGGGTTGGGTATCATCGGCAAAAGCATCAGCTTGGTCGTACCCGGCAAGTTCCCACAGGCTGACTGCTTCGTCGTCACCGAGCCCGAAATGGTTTATCAAAAGCATTAAAATATCTTCGCTTGGCAATTCAACGCCTTGTTCGAATCGTTCTAAAGTAGCGATGTCAATCTCGACCGCACCGGAAACTTCCGCGGCAGACTCTTTATTTTTGCGGCGCATATCACGCAGGCGCGTACCAAGCTGTTGGTATGGCTGCTTTTTTGGGGTATTTGAACGACTACTAGACTCACTCATAGTATGCCTCATATACTACCGCCACATCGCCTTGCTTGCAAGCGGGTACTATGTGATATTTGACGGTATTTTGCTGCATTATCAAGTTATTAACGGTATAATTGCTGCATCATGAATGTGCTTAATAATGTTGCGTTGGCAGATTATACAACGATGCACTTAGGCGGCACGGCTGCGCATTTGGCTGAAATCACCAATCATAATGAATTGCTTTCTGCTTTGGCGTGGGCCGATCAGCAGCAACTGCCGGTAATAATGATCGGCGGCGGCAGTAATATTTACTGGAAAGACGAGGGCTTCCAGGGTTTGGTGCTAGTAAATCGGATCATGAAATACGAAGATTTCCGCGAGGATTTCGCCGAAGACGACACGAACCATTACATAACCGCAGGTGCCGGCGAAAACTGGGATAGCGTGGTTGAGCGGACAGTCAAAGCCGGACTGACTGGAATCGAATGCCTGAGTCTAGTCCCCGGAACCGTCGGTGCAACACCGGTACAAAACGTCGGCGCATATGGGCAAGAAATCGCCCAAACGCTTGTCAGCGTCGAAGCTTACGACCGGCAGACTAAACAGTTTACGACTATTCCAACGGTAGATTGCGGATTCGGTTATAGAACGAGTCGGTTCAAGGTCGGCCCTGACAAAGGCCGGTTTTTCATCATGGCAGTCACGTTGCATCTGACCAAAGGAAACCCGATGCCGCCGTTTTATCAGACATTGCAGAACTATCTGGACGAACGCAGCAAGGTAGATTACACGCCGCAGACAATCCGCGACGCCGTGATCGCCATCCGAACCAGCAAACTGCCGGATGTTAATCTGGTTTCCAATTGCGGATCGTTTTTCGCGAATCCGGTCGTTGAAAGCTCAGTGTTTGATGAACTGCAGCTACAATATCCGACCATTCCAAAGTGGCCGCAGGAAGACGGACAGATCAAAGTGCCGGCAGCATGGTTAGTAGAAAATGCTGGATTCAAAGATGTGCACGACGCAGAAACCGGCATGGCGACATGGCCGACCCAGGCGTTAGTTTTCGTGAATGAACACGCCCGAACAACGGCAAACCTAGAAAAATTCAAACAAAAAGTCCAGGCCGCAGTAAAACAAAAATTCGGCATCGTCCTTGTACAAGAACCGGAAATCCTACCGTAACTCCAATCGTACAAAAATTATTTCCTGCGTTTTCGTCGATTCCGAATAAGCTGAAAGCCTCCAATAATTAACAATGATGCAGCCAACCCTGCACCAACTCCGGCACCCGTAAGCGCATCAACTCCGTATTCATTCGGTAGCTGCGCTTGTAAAGCGTGTACTTCGCTTGTATCTTGCTGCACGACAGCAATGTCGTGCGCGGTTTTTGGATGCATGGATTGCCGGTAAACTTGAAGTCGTGGATTACGGTTATAGTTACCACCGTGAAGCGTGATATCAAGTTGTAGTGCATCTATCCGTGCATGGATTGTGTCGCTATGATTTGTTTCAGAACGGTGCGATTGATAATAGTAACTTCTGAATAGTAAACCGCCGCCCGCGCTTAGGCCAACTGCTCCAAGAACTGCAACAGCACCATATATTGAATATCTACCGTTGTTATGTTCGCCGCCACCATCGCCACTCCAGCCCCAGCCGCCTCGGCCATGGAAATTATCACCACCACCATTACTGCCGCCCCCACGATGTTGATCTTGGTTGCGCGGGAGCAGGCTTATAACTCTTCCGGTCAAATTCCCCGGCAGTGTTACAGTACCGATCGTTCCTGGATCAAAAAGTATGACCTCTGGTGGATAATTTGCTGAACTTTCTCGTAATTCGAAAATTTGTAACGTTTGGTCATCACGAACTTCGAGAATTTGCGCTTCAGCTCCTGCCATTGAACTTTAATACCATTTTTTGGCAAACAAATTCAATGCGATGTGTAACAAACGTTTTATGTCAGACTTCGAAATTATATTCGCTGTAAGGCTCGCCTTTATCAATGAGGGCGAGTGATTCTCTTACGACTGGTACCATATTTTCGGGGAGTTTACTTATGTCGATCCACTTTATTTCGGACGCCTTATGCGGCTCGGCATTATAGGGCTTGCCGGTCCAGGTATCTGCTTCGAAGAACAAATCGATGCGTTCGTGTTCTCCTTCTTCTGCAATCCGGTGCACCGTATGAACGAGTCTCAGATCCTGCGGCTTGACCGTAATGCCAACTTCTTCTTTGGTTTCGCGAATGGCTACCTGTTTTGCGGGTTCACCGCCCTCAAAATGACCAGATGGTAACGAGTAAAAATCATCGAAATAGCCGGTATTTGCGCGTTTAAGAAACAGAACTTTTTTATCTTCTCGAAAAATTACATACACAGCTGGTACTACTGTAAACCTGGTACGCCAATTACTCATGCAGCTTTTTCGCCGGGTAACGGGTATGCTTTCGTGAATTCTCGGATTTCTTCGCGCATCTTCTGTAGTTTCTTTTCGTCGTTGCGGTTTTTTATAGCCGCGTCTATCCATTCGGCGACCTGGTCCATCTCTTTTTCTTTGAGGCCGCGGGTCGTTAGTGCCGGCGTGCCCATGCGTATCCCGCTGGGGCTGAACGGAGGGCGCGGGTCAAACGGCACGGTGTTTTTATTTACGGTGATTCCTGCATTATGCAAAGCTGTTTCGGCATCTTGGCCGGTTACATCTTTGTTTGTAAGGTCGATCAGTAATAGGTGATTGTCTGTGCCGCCGGTAACCAATTGGTAGTCTTTTTCCATCAATCGTTCTGCCAATCGTTTCGCATTCTTCACAATCTGCTTGCCGTACGCTTTGAATGCTGGAGTTGACGCTTCTCGGAGCGCTACTGCAATCGCGGCGGTCTGGTGGTTATGCGGTCCACCCTGCAAGCCAGGGATTATTGCCCTGTCTATCAATGACGGCAGGTTTTCTTTGGTGCGTTCGGGTTTTTTCAAAGGGTTAGAAGGGTTGCCGTTGCAAAGTATCAGGGCACCGCGCGGACCGCGCAGAGTTTTGTGCGTAGTTGTCATGATTATATCCGCGATGCCGGCTGGCGACGGATGAGCACCTGCCACGACCAATCCTGCGATGTGCGAAATATCTGCCAATAAGAACGCGCCGCAGCTGTCTGCTATGTCGCGCAATTTCTCCCAATCATAAATGCGCGGATATGCCGTGGCACCAACGACGAGCAGTTTCGGTTTGTTTGCTTTGGCCAGTTTGCCGATTTCGGCGTAATCTAGCCGGCCGTCCTTGCCGGTCTGATATTGGACTGAATGGTACAGTGTGCCCGAAAAGTTGACTTTGAGCCCGTGCGTCATGTGGCCGCCGAAATACAGCTCGAGTCCCATAACCGTATCGCCGGGGTCGCAGGTAGCAAAGTAGACAGCCTGGTTGGCCGGCGAGCCGGAGTACGGCTGAACGTTTGCGTGCGTTACGCCGAAAAGTTTTTTCGCTCGGTCGCGTGCTAAATTTTCCACCTGGTCTACAATTTCACAGCCGCCGTAGTAGCGTTTGCCCGGATAGCCTTCGGAATATTTGTCCGTTAGCCTCGAGCCTAATGCTTTTAATACATCCGCAGATGTGTGGTTTTCGCTCGGGATCATTTCAAGTCCCTCGCGCTGTCGATTCGTTTCGGCTTTAATAAGCCGTTCGACTTCCTTGTCGTCCATAACTAAATCGTCCATCAAATAGCTCCTCCCTTAATCTCAAGATACAATAGTACACCAGGAATGATTAGAGTAGCTAGATCATTCCACCATTCTACCATCAGACATGCTGTAGAACCACAATTTACATGAAACATAATCACAACGTTTATATATTGCAACCGTAACGCCATATATGGTATTGTTTTGGGCACTATGGATACAGCAAACGAAAAAATTGGCACCCTTATCGCTCAGATACGGCAAGATAGGGGTCTCACACAATCACAATTTGCCCGCCAATTGGGCACCAGCCAATCAGCCGTCAACCGCATGGAGCATGGCAAGCAGAATATGAGCCTAGAGACGCTCGGGCGCATCAGTGACGTATTAAATAAACAGCTTATATCATTAACCGCCGGTAGTACTGTAAATTTGAGGATAGAGGGCGGGCATGAACTGCGCGGCGAAATCACACTCAAAACCAGTAAGAACGCGGCAGTCGGCTTGCTTTGTGCAAGTCTTTTAAATTTCGGCATTACGAAATTTCAGAATTTTCCTAGGATCGAAGAAGTTTATCGCATAATCGAAGTGCTTGAAAGCATCGGCGTATCGGTCAAATGGAACGGCAGCGATCTTGAAATCCGCCGCCCCGAAAAATTACGTTTGGACCAGCTCAATGCTGAATCCGCCCGCAAAACCCGTTCCGTTTTGATGTTTATCGGCCCATTGATCCATACGCACAGTAGTTTCAAGATACCGTATGC
>DATIJK010000078.1:0-2854 GCA_035478715.1 Saccharimonadales bacterium (SeqCode) | reverse complement strand
AGTGGCTATATATACTAGGATTCCGCGTATGAATACGCCGTCTGTGAGTTGCCATAATCAATGGTAATTATACGTTATATCGATAAAGAATCTCTGAACTTTAGCATAAGAAGTAATTTCAAGTAGTAAAAACTCTAGGTTGTTTTAGGCAAGTATTGCACAGACTATAAGGACTTTCAGATTTGAGTATAGTTTGTGCGCAAAGCTGAGCACCGGAACGCAGGCGTACTTTTTAGTACGACGTAGTGAGGAGCGGAAGATTTGCGTGCAAAATATGCCAAATATGGATGTCCCTTTTCTCTAATCTAAAGAACTGGGAGTATTGCATCCCAGTTCGTTAGGAAGCCTCACACTTCCCACTTATTAGCTTATGCTTGCAACGATTTTTTTGCAAGCTTTTTTGTAAAATTATTGCTGTTTGCCTCTGTAATACGCTTGCACAAAAATACAGCGGATTTTTCGGAGATATTATGTGCTGCGTTGACCGTATGGGATTTGATATTCAAGCCGATATCCTCACCGAAAATTTCCACCGGTTCGCCGCGAATTACGAACATGTCACGGTACCCATAAATCACTTCCATCGGTATGTCGATGTGTTTAATGTCATCCGAGGCTGTCTGGTTTAATACGGTATATTGCAAACTTTTTATGTACGGCAGCCATGTTTCCGGTGTTATTTTGAAACCGGTGATCTTGACACCCAGCTTTTGGATGAATTTCGCATCCTCGGGGTCATATGCCGGTTCGAATTCAATTATTCGCTGATACAATCTGCGATAAATATTCAGCCGTAGCTGGTAAATCTTTTTATCAGGCAAGCCTTCGTATAACGGCATTTCATACAATATTTCGTGTTTAGCCAATTCTGGATACTTCCGAGCCAACCGGACCGTAACCAGACACCCCATGCTGTGGCCAACAATTATTGCAGGCTCACGCAAATGTAACTTCTTGATAGTGGCAGCGACGGATGTTGCGTGATCATCCACGTCATACTCGACCCAATCAGGTTTTGGTGATTTACCGAAACCGAGCAAATCAATTGCGATAACTTTGAATTTATTTTTATCAAGCCCTGCAACGACATTTGCCCAAACATCTGAAGAACTACCAAGTCCATGCAACAAAATCACCGGCGTGCCCTGCCCGGCATTCGTGCGAACTGTCAACGTATAAGGCCGGCGCAGCGTCTTGTGCCAAAACCTGTCTAAAATTTTATTCATTAACGTTTATTATATCCGTTGGCTTGTGACTTGGCTGAATGTTTGCTGATAATTATTCATTTGCCGCGCATTCTGAATTATAATTGTTGTAATGGATTTCAGCATTGTCGCACTTGTATTTGGTGTCATTTTTATTTCTGAATTGCCGGACAAATCGATGTTTGCATCGCTGATCCTCGGAATAAAATACCGCAAAATGTATGTCTGGCTGGGAGCATCAGCTGCTTTCCTGGTACATGTGGTAATCGCTGTGACGGCCGGACAGGCACTGACTTTGCTGCCGCATAGGCTTGTAGAAGCTATCGTGGCCGCATTGTTCTTTGCGGGTGCGGCGATGATTTTCTTTGGCAAACATAGCCTGGAAGCCGAGCCTGAACCGGGCAAAGTGGCTAGAGCCGAAGACGAATCGACCACATTCTGGAAAGTATTCGGCACTTCTTTCGGTATCGTCTTCATCGGCGAATGGGGCGATATTACCCAGATTGCCACGGCAAATTACACCGCCCAGTTCCATGACCCACTCAGCGTGGCAATCGGTGCGACATTGGCACTCTGGGCTGTCACCGGGTTAGCAATTCTGGTCGGTGCAAAACTAATCAAATATGTACCCGCAAAACTACTGCAACGCATCACCGGTACCGTCCTGCTTATTTTCGGCTGTGTGAGCACGTACCATGCGTTCCAAGGTTAAACTGTAAAAATTTTTACAGTTTCTGTTTGCAAATTGTGAGTTTTTGAATCATATTTAAATTATGCGATCACCAACGGCTCCTGAAGGCTTATGCGGTGTGTTGTTGAGTTCGGAATTGGTTGATAGCCCCCAGTGTGAACACTCACGTGGCCATAATGGCGGGGGACATTTGGGTGATGGTATTGGTTGGAGAGACGGAATAAATGTTCCTATGGAAATCGCCGGTCCACTAGTTCGAGCGCTCCGAAAATCGGCTGAACCTGTTGAAATTGCCGGCATTAATGAAGCTGGTCATGTAATTTTATCAGTAACAACAGTTATACAGCTCTGTGACCAGTTGCCGTTACATCACTCAGCACTTGCGGAAAACCGTTAATATTTAATCACAAAAAACGTTGACAATGTTCGTTATACTTTCAGTATGGATACCAGGCCATTAGCCGAGCGTTTGCGACCCGAAAATCTGACCGGAGTGGTTGGTCAGGAACATCTGGTGGGCGCTGGCAAGATTATACGGGAAATAATCGCAAAGAAGCAGCCGACGAGTTTAATATTATGGGGTCCGCCCGGCAGCGGTAAAACAACACTTGCCCGGATCATTGCCGCGGAAACTGGCGCGGAATTCATCGAACTGAGTGCTGTCACCGCTAAGAAAGCCGACGTCACGCAGGTTGTCGAGCATGCTCAAGGCAATCAGCGGCTTGGCATGCGAACGATTTTGTTTGTCGATGAAATACATCGGTTCAACAAGGCGCAGCAGGATGCGTTTTTACCGTATGTCGAAGATGGCACCATAGTCCTCATCGGTGCAACAACCGAAAATCCAAGCTTCGAAGTAATCAATCCATTGTTAAGCCGTTCTCGCGTACTCGTGTTGGAGACTCTTACTAAAGACGAGATTGTCAAAATCATCAAGCAAGCTGCAAGATCGGAGAAA
>DATIJK010000077.1:0-7389 GCA_035478715.1 Saccharimonadales bacterium (SeqCode) | reverse complement strand
AAATTACTATTTCGTCCGACATCTACACATCCTCCGCAAAGAAGCGCGACCGCGACCGGAAGTACAACCCCGCTGCAACGGTTATGAGTATTGTTATCGAAATTGGAATAAGCCATATCCATTTATCACCACCGAAAACCTGGTTGATTGTAATTGTTTGCTTCGTAATGAGCACGTAGCGCGCATCCTGGATGATTTGGGCGATCGGGTTGAGAATCATAAGTTCAGCCACCCTGTGTGGAATACCTGGACGACTTAGCAAATACAAAATCGGCACTGCATAGAACCCTGCCTGGACCACAACTTCCCATATGTATGATATGTCACGGAATTTTACGAACAGTGCGCTCAGGAAAAAAGCCAATCCAATTGCCAGCACGAACAATTCAAAGATAATCGGAAAAATCAGAAGCGCCATCCAGGTGAGCCCAACATGACCGAATGCCATGAAAATCCCAATTACCACAAAATTGAGCAACAGGTTGATCAACGCGGAAAAAGACACTGCAAGTATGATGACATATTTCGGAAAATTAATTTTCCGCAGCAAATCGCCGCGACCGACAATGGCACCGACGCTACCCATCGTTACTTCAACAAAATAGTTCCACAATACGATGCCTAGTAGTAGATACACTGAAAAGTGGGGTATCTGCGGTTTGCCGATAAACCAGCTGAAAACGAAATATAAAACCACAAATATTAGCAGCGGTTTGAGAAGTGACCAGACGTAGCCCAATACTGAGCCCTGGTAACGGAGCTTGAAGTCAGTCTTGACCAACTGCTTGAGCAATATGATAGAGTAGCGATATCGCTCCAAAAATTTCCTCATCTCCAGATATTTTACCTTTGAATCGCCAGTTGTTCAATAAAACGCCAAGTTGGCTCAATGGTGAAATTATTCTAGTGTATAATTTGCTTAAGTAATTAGCTGTGGAGGAAATTTATGAAGATGAGTGCCGATTTTGGCATTAAAGCGGGTTATAAGCCAAGGCTTGACAATCAGTATTTTCCAGATGAGGATAGCGGAGTCACTTGGCAGCCTGATGTCTACAATGCAGCTATTACGATTGCCCGCAGATTTGGCGCTCAGCATATCATAGACATCGGTTCGGGCAACGGATTAAAACTTGCCCCCGTTGAAGATGAATTTTCGTTCACGTTTATTGATTTTGGCGATAACCTGAAAACGATTCGTGGCAACATGAAGCAGCCGGGCAAACACGAATTCATAGACAAGAACTTTGAGAAGTCGTTCCCGAAACTAGACAAGAAAATGCTGAGCAAGTCAGTCGTTATATGTTCGGATGTCATAGAGCATATCGTAGATCCAACAATACTTGCCAAGGGCTTAAAGCAATGCATGGATGATGCTCCGTTCGTTTTCATCTCAACACCCGACCGCCCGCGGACATGGGGCGTTTTACACATGGGACCGCCGCCGAACCCGGCACATGTACGCGAATGGTCAATGGAAGAACTTGATTGGTATATGCGGCAGTCGGGAGTCAAACACCTAATCAGCGGCTATACCAGGTCGAACGATCTCGAGAATAATCGAAATACTATTCTTCAAATTGGCGGCACATTTATCAGAGACTTATTCATGACCGGTAACCAGGGCAAAATTGCCGTTGAGGCTCCGCAATCCGCTTCAACTGATAAAGCTTCATCATTGCTTAAGAGGTATTATGAACAAGCTGGCTTGGATGATGTGGCACACGCAAAAACAACGATCCGCCTGCCAAAGGCCGGATTCCTGGACAGCGTAATTCCAGATGTCTCAGTAAAGCAACTATTGTCGAATGCTCTTACATCTGGTTACGGTACGATTGAGGTGACGTTACTTGGTATGAACGGCCCGCTCAGTGCGGATGAGCGAGTTCCAGTTTCGGCAAATTACAGACAACATGGCAAGCATCTAACGTATCGGGGCACGTTGAATCTCACACTGGATTCTAAGAAAAGCGGCAAGACATACCCGTTAAATCTAATTCTAGTCTTGCCCAAGACTGGCGGTCTTAAGTTGTTCGGCAGCCACCCAAATCTGATTGATGGCGGCCACCTAAAAGACGATTACCTACTGGAAATCCTAGCCGGCATAGAAAAATAACACCGCAAATTTTTCAGCATTGTGTACCGTGAGGCGTCATCCCGGACTAGATCCGGGATCCAGTTTAAAATAAGATTCCTTTGTTTTGTTCAAATCTACGACGGATTAGCAACAAGCGGCGGGTTGCACGAAATTGAGTCAATCTTTAGCGTTCCAGATTGTTTTACTACAGTGAAATTCACGATGAGCGGACCAGAGCTGTATGACTCTGAAATTTTCCCGTCTGCAGAATAGGTATTAGCATTCACACTCATAACTTTTATTTTTGACGGAACCGCACTGACGCACATGATTGGATCTACTGGGTATGATCCGTTGGCCGGGCTATAGTAGGCAAGTAACTTTGAAGTGCCATACTGCTGAACAATCTTTCCGCGAGCTGCCTGCGAACTCATTTTAGACGCTACCGCGATGTATTGGTTATAGAAGTCTGTAACTAACTTAGAAACATCAGCCGATCTTATAGCAGCTTGCGCAGCAGTATCCGGCTTGGGATTGGGCACAGCCGCGGATGTGTCCTGGCTAGCTAAAGCAGAAGCGTTCGCCGAAGCAACATGTTGCGACCTATGTGTAACGAAATGAGCAATCAAAACAGCACCAATCAAGATGAGAAGCACAACGGTAACCACCCGCCACTTTGATAAACCAAACCTTCTGCGGGCTTTATGACCCCCGTCCAAAGAATATTGCTCATACGCCATGGTGGCAATATATCACATTTTATTCTTCTGTTTGTGAACGAACCTGAGGTATGTAGAACATCAAACGAGATCGCAATTATAGTTTTGTGAAATATTATTGACGATTTTACATTCTTATGTTAATATTTACGTAACTCGAGAGAGAATTTTCGGCCTGCTAGGCCGCAATAATAACGATTAAGAGGTATCAAATGACTACTATAGCTCGTATTAACACGTCTATTAACGACCACGGCACGGCCGCTAAAACCGCCGCGTTGTTCGTTTTGGCTTGCATCAGCATCTTCAGCGCCGCTGCAACCATCCATAACGGCAACCTGGTAAAATCTTCGTACAACTCGCTGCTCCAGTCAATTCCTGCTGAGCAAGCGACAGTAACCGTAACGCCAGCCAGCGAAGCACAAGCCGGCCAGCAAACTTCCGTACTCGTATTAGGTGATAGCGCCAGCACTCCTGCCCGGCTCCAGCCGGCAGTAAGCATGGCCACAAACGCACAATACGGCACAATTTCCTTGCAGCCAAACACAAGCGGTGTCCAATACGTCCAAAACGCAGCAAGCCTTCAATAGACAAATCATAAACGGATAAGCAATTGTATGAAATGAGGCCCCCGGGGGCCTCATTTCTTTTTAATCCTCAAAGCCAGTACTTAATCATAGCGGATACCTAATTTACAAATAGTATAAAGTTATGATATAATATGCTTATGAAAGGTGTTTTTGGCAAACTTACCTATCGTATTGCCGCTATCATCATAGGCGGCGTTATTTTTAGCGCAGCATTGGGTTTTCATATTGTAAATGCGCATTATGCCGCGGATCAGACTATTAGTAAATCTACTACGAAAGCAGCGCAGGCTTCAATCGGCGAAACAACTACGCAAAACCAGCCAGAAAATACCAGTGATTCGACGCCATCTGATACTTCTTCAGATATTCCGACAGCAACGCAAACTACACAATCTGACGTTGCACCATCTGAGAATTCTTCGCCAACGCCTCCCGCAACCCCGCCAGTTGATCAATGCAAGATTCTAGATAACAAATATAGTCCACAATTTCGAGCCGACTACCAAGCAGCTCTGGATATCTATAACTCACATTTTACAGATGGTTCTATCGTATCTCCATACTTAGCGGAATATGCTAGAACTTACGACACTGCACTGGAACGAGCATACCAAAATTATTCAAATAAACTAATACTAGCAGGTTGTACACCAGAAATTTCATGGAATTCAGTTGATTACATGGGTTAGTCAGTCGTTTCGAAGCTCATGCTCGAATTGTAAATAAACAACTAACTATGAAATCCGATCACTTCTTGGCTTTTAAAATCCCAGTTCACATAGCCCTACCTCTATCAGAAACTTTTGTAACAACTTTTCTACAATAAAATTCATCGGTGTATAGTGGAGTTCAAGCGAGATATTATTTTGGCGAACAAGAAACGACAAAAGAAAATTATCACTTTTGCGGAGCATTATCAGCTTGGGAAGAGTCAATTTGAATTAGATTTTGTTGACGTGCCAATAAATGGTTCCGACATACGGCTTTTCATCGACCCTTACTCTATTTCGCGCAGAAAAGATGTTTGGTTTCAAGATTGTGCAGGCACTATTTATAATTTTTTCGATCATTTACTCGTACTAATCAGGCTTAATAAACGCGCAGAAGCACTGATACTATTAGGTGGTCTTCACGAATCAAATGAAACAAAACTGGGGTATTCCCCCCGAAATAAAGGCGCGGCTATAGGCCCAGAACAATCGATTAAATTATACAACTCACTTCGAACTAGTAAGGCCGTAGAAACTGGGGTTTTGAAAGATATTGAAGAGTGCAACTTGATGATTCCAGGAATTGACAGAGACAAAATCTCTGACATGACAACAAACATTATTAAACGTTATTTGATCAAATATACAAAGCAACAATGCGAACTTCACGGCTTAAGAAATGCTATGGCTAAGCGCCCAGTTAAGCATGTCTTTGATTCAGAAACTTTTGAATGGAAAAGTGATTATTATGATTTGCCGGGTGACTCAGAGGGAAAAGCGGTAATCCTTGTCCCCAAAACATTAGTTAGGATTATTCCTACCTTAAATGCTAAAGAATATTACCAGCATTATGTACTTAATTATTTACAGAAAGAACTATACAGTGCCGCGAGTTCTTTGTGTAAAGTATTGAAAAACGGCACACGCAAGCCCCCCACAAAAAAAATTATCACTGAAGAGGTTACAAATATTGGCGATCCCAAAAAAGAAGATGGTAAAAAATCACTTAAGCAGTACTTGTACGAATTCTCCCTACAGCATAAAGACGTACTTGAAGAATATGAGGAGTTGAAGAAATCCGAGGAGCAAGATCCACCACTACAGGATGAAATTATTGAAGCCAACATTAAAGGACGGGATCAAAATTTCAATGAGTTAATTGAAAAATTAAAAAATATCAAGCCCGGAAAAAAAGCAGCTGACGAATACCATGTAGCTATGATAGGAATGCTAAGTGCAATTTTTCATCCTCTTCTTCAAAATCCGAAAAAAGAGTCAACTATAAATGACGGCATTAAACGGATAGATATTAGATTTATCAATTCAGCCACATATGGATTTTTTAGTAGTCTGCGTACATTAAAGGGCATTCCCGCTACATATATTTTTATAGAATGCAAAAACTATTTTCATGATGTGAAAAACCCTGAATGCGATCAGCTCGTAGCCAGATTCAGCCCATCCCGCGGTCAATTGGGCTTTCTGGCGATACGAACTATCGACAATCGAAAAAAACTCATTCAGCGGTGCCGGGCATTAGCTAAAGATGGTCATGGCTTTATTATTCCAATTACAGATGCAGATATTATAAGTTTGCTAGAAATGAGAACTGACGGAAACGATAAGGGTATAAATGATTTACTTGAAGAGCGATTAAAAGAAATCATTGATTAACTGTTAGGTAACAGGACTGCAAAACCTTTTACAAAATAATAAATTCTTTTACAGTATTATGCTCTCAAACACATTAACTAAAATATGCCGAGCAAATTCAGTATACCCATGCCAATAAATATTAGTCCTAATAGTGGGAAAAGCCATTCGTTCGCTCTAATTTCTTTTTCGCCATAATGACGTCTAAAAACTTTATTCTGAAAATCAACCTGATAGATAGCAATTTTTTTTCTAAAGTAAATTATGATTAAACCAATTATTACTAATACTATCGCAGATAAATGATTATTCATCGTATTCTCCTTAATAGTTTACCAATCATGTGAACCAGTTGTATAGGTTGCGCAAAATGAAGCACCTAGCGATCCGACTCCTACTTCTCCTGATCCGTCAATACTTTTACTAAAACCTCCTATTGGGGTATATATCGAAGCGTCACCACTCCATCCCTGACTTGGCGAAGTCGTTGATACTGAAGCTGATCCACCAGGACCAGGCGTGGCCAAACAAGCAGGTGCGACATAACCAGAAATTCCACTTTTGTTAAACTTAACTCCTGCTCCAACACCAACTGGAACTGGTACTGGACCTATTGGAACAACTGCTCCATAGCTTACACCAATATTTATATAGCCTTTGTTCCAGACTGTCGCTGCTGTTGATTTAACGGCTCCTTTTATTTTTGCTGCCACAGATGTTTTCTTTGTTGTTTTAGGCGCTTTCCCACTAGTAGTTCCTGTTCTTACCCTTCTCCAAACGATCGTAACCGATACTGACTGGAATTGTGCAACACTTCTCGTAGGCTGGACTCTTGATACTGGCGCAGCATTTTGCAAGTAGCCAGTCAGACAATTCCAAGACGAGCTCGAACACATCCCGCTCAAATCACTTCCATTTATCGGGTCAGACAGATAAACATATGTATTGGCGTTACCCCCAGGTACCGGATCCATGGATGCGAATCTTCCTATGAATGGTAGGTAGACTCTGGCGCCCATTTGTACTGCTTGGGTTAGTAGGGTTGTTTCGGTAATCTTTTGTGCTGAGCCTGCCCAGGCTAAGGAGCCTTGGTCAAAGTTGCTGGGGTTTGAGTTGCCTGGCAACGGGCTACCGAACGGATCGTAAGCGTATGCGCTGGCTGGGCCTGCGCCTGTGCTGGAATTGTTGCCGTTGCCGTCTGCTGTCCAGGTGGTATCGCCATGGATATTCGGTAGGTTGTAGGCGTATTGGGTGGCTTTGGTTGGGTTTGTGGGGGTAACAGTTAGGCTTAGACCGCCGGGGAGAGAGACTAGTTCTTCAACTATCGTGAAGCTGCTGTTGTATACGAAGGACGAACCGCTGCCGTCGCCAGTGTAGCCATACCAGTGCTGCGCGTCTGCGGTCCAGTTCCATGCGGAAATGGAATCGTGTTCACGGTACGTGATGCGATCCCCCACGTCACGGTTGTAGTACATGGCGTTGCCGTTGCCGGAACCGTCGTATTGTTCAAGACCATAGTTGCGGTCGGATGAATCGTTGAGTAGACGAAGTGGCGTGCTGCCGGTGCCAATCTGAGTTAGGTTGCCATGAGTATCGTAGGTATCACCACTGGCATTTGCGTCAGTGCTGCTGATAAGTTGGTC
>DATIJK010000076.1:0-28848 GCA_035478715.1 Saccharimonadales bacterium (SeqCode) | reverse complement strand
TTTCTTGAGCCATTTATATTCAACGGTATTTTTAAATTCATCAAGCTGTGTATCAGATGGCAAGCCATCAATATTTTTGATATCCAGGGCAGTTTTACTTGCAGATGTATGCTGCGAATACGCCGGTGGTGAAGCGTGCCTGATCGTTTTTGCAATGTCTCCGTTGTATGCGGTGTAAAGCCAGTACACGAACGTAATAATTTGTGATGCCGGTGATCGGTACGCTGACTCAATAAGTAATTTCCGATTTGGATAATCATTCTGAAATGCGGCATTCATGGTATTAAAATTTTTTAAAATTTGATCCGGAATGTAAACATCGCTAATTTTTTGCACCTGTCCATTTATTTTAAACTGCTGGTCTGAGATTATTGCAAGTCTATTTGGCACCTCTTCCAATCCGATATACGGTGTTTTAACGCCGAAATTTTTCGGATTAAGCTTCAAGATTTTTTCTACCAATAATTTTTGGTCATTGCTTAGCATTTCATCGAGCTGGCTAAATCGTAGCGAATAATTTATCTTCCCTAGCATCCTATTTTTCTCAATGGAATCTAAAAATTCCTTCATAGTACCCATATCAATATGCGTCGGATCATTGTTCACAAGCGAATCATACAAGACGTTAATCAATTTTGAAAATAAGAGAAAATAAGGTCTTACCTTGAGAGGTGTTATTTTGTGCAATCTGCGATTTTAGCTTTAGAACAATGTGAAAATCGCAGCGACGCCGGCGACGGCCATTATTATCGTAATCAGCCAGCCGAGGATTGATGTTAGCGGCTTATTGACCCATTTCCCCATGATGTCTTTATTGCTGCTGATTAGCAAAATGAATACCAGAACGACCGGTGCGACGATACCGTTTGCTACCGCGGCGTAAATTAGGGCTTTGATTGGGTTGATACCGATAAAGTTTATTGCCAGACCGACCAACATAGAAATGATAATCACACCGTAGAATGCGTATGCCTGCTTTAGTTTTTTGCTTAGGCTTCCCTGCTTTTTAAGTGCTTCAGCAATCGCGTACGAACTTGATCCGGCCAATACCGGAATCGCCAGCATGCCTGTCCCGACGATACCGATTGCGAATAACGTATATGTGGACGAACCGGCGAACGGCCGCAGTGCTTCTGCCGCCTGCGCAGCCGAAGTGATGTTATGAATACCGTGCGAGAAAAGCAAAGCGCCACAAGTTGCGATTATGAAGAACATGACCAAGTTTGATAACAGCATCCCAGTCCATACGTCGACGCGCATGCTGTGCATTTCCGGTTTGGAAACTTCCTCCTGGCGCGAGGCGATCGTCGTTTTTCCTTGGATAATCTTATCTTCGATTTCTTGTGATGTCTGCCAGAAAAACAGATACGGTGAAATAGTTGTACCGAGAATGGCGCATATCAGCAGGATTGATTCTTTGCTAAACGTAATGCTTGGGACAACCGAATGTTTCAGAACGTCAGGCCAATTCAAATGAGCCAGAATCGCAGACAAGATGTAAGCCAAAAGCACCATCGCCAGCCATTTAAGATATTTCGCGTACCTTTCGTACGGTGTAAAAATCTGCAATCCAATCATCAAGATGGTAAAGCCGACTAACAGCAAAGATGTGCTCGAATGCGGAAATATCAATTTTACGCCTTGCGCCATCGCACCTAAATCTGCGCCAATATTAAAAGCATTTGCACCGAAAAGTAAGATCGCGCATATGTTTAACATTCTGCGTGAATATACCTTGCGGATATTGCCCGCCAGGCCGCGGCCGGTAACTAATCCAATTCTGGCACACATTTCTTGCACGACGGACATCAACGGGAACGTAAACGCTGCAAGCCACAACATATGGAATCCGAACTGCGCGCCGGCTTGCGAATATGTAGCGATACCAGAAGGATCGTCGTCTGATGCACCGGTCGTTAAGCCCGGCCCGAGATTACGCCAATAATCGCGGCCCTTTTTGATCGTTTTGTCATTATTTAAACGCCGCCCGATATCATGGGTGGTTTTGATTGTCTTATCAAGCGCGACGGCCGGAGCTTCGACGGTCTTAGTGACGATAGCTTGCTGAAATTGCTCTGCCGTTTTTTGATTGCTAGTAGAATTGGCTTTATTTTTCATTTCATTAGGCATTTCTGCATAATTGCAGTCTGCCATGCGCTAGAGGGCTTACAGGAACCTACTGTAATAATACCAGAAATGCTTAAGGATAATAACTATTGTTATCAGGAACCAGACGACCAAGATATCGAAATGGTGCCGGCGTGCGAATGCGGCGGCTTTTGCCCACGATCCTGGTAACTTCAGCAGCTTCTCGTCAACGAGGAACAGCGTGGTATACCAAAAGAGCGTGATTACCACGACGTCGACAGCCAGGCAATACGGGCACAAAGCATGTATTGTGTAGACACTTTCGTACAAGAGCCAGTACGCAAAAATCAGATTGAGTGTGATGCCGGCCTCAAGACCCAGCCAGAACCAGCGCTTAAACTTCGCACCAGCCAATATAGCCATGCCCACGGCAATTAGTACTGCAAACCCGGCCAGTCCGATCCACGGATTAGGGAATCCAAACACCGAGCCCTGTTTTGATGCCATGACGCTCAAGCAGCTGACGACTGGATTTAAGTCACAGTTCGGTTTGAAATTTGGATTTTGAAGCAACCTCAATTTATCAAGCGAAATGATAAACGAACAGACCAACCCGATCACACCGCCAACAACAAGCATCCATGGAATAACACGGTCTAATGTTATCGGTCTCTTTGCTTTTACTTTCGGCATTCGCTAAATTATAACATCAGAAAATTAAGGATAACTTGATCGAAATCACAGTTAAGCTTTTTTAGATTTGCTTGCTACGAATTTGGCGTATTCACTATCAAATCGATCCAAAATGCTTTCGGTAGTGCCCCCGTTGCCGACGTGCTGATTCCACCATGACGGTGTGATATGTATTCCGGTAGCTTTTTGTACTCGGATAACTGCGTCGTTGATATCGCCGCGGAAAAGTTTGCGGGCTTTGGGTATGTCTTGCATGGCTTCGGCCTCCTTAGATCGAACAATTGTTCTATTTATAGATAATTTTTTAGAATTTTCGAGCAGCATGTCAATGTGCTGCATCAGCGAAGTCTGTGTATTTTCATCTTTGAAGATTTTGAACACATGCCGGTCCAGCGCTTCTATCCCTTGTTTTATTACCGCATCTCCTTTTTTTGTGATCATGAGCGTCTGGCCCCTGCCCGTTCCATCTGGACGGATTTGTATCTTGTCTTCGCGTTTGGCGATTTCGGATTGTCGGTTTATCGCAGCCGGGCTGATACCGAGAAATTTCGCAGCTGAGCGCTGATTAGTCGTTTTGTGCTGGGAAATCGCCAGCAGTAATACGAATTGCGAAAGCGTCAATCCGGCATGCTCGCGCAGCGCTTTATCGAATGCCTTATCAAGCGCGTTGGATAATGCGTGGATTTTGAACAGATAAGTTTCGCTGAATTTCACCATTTTCAAACACTACGATCGTAGTGTTAACATGTTAACATTGAACGAAATGCCCTGTCAACCGTGGCGTTTTCATGCTATCTTGAAATTAACTGAAGAATTTCGAAGGGAGTAAATAGTGGCGGATAAATCAGACAAAAGCACGCATACGAAACCGAAAACTAAAGTAGAAGATACATCGGAGCCAGAAGATACCAGTAAAGTTGCAATGCCGGATGCGTTCGCATTGTTCGAGCCTAGCGCGAATCTGATACTGAAGAACTTCAACGAATTTGTCTGGCTGCTTGGCGCACCATTCATCCTGACTATACTATCCGTTTTGCAGCGGCTGACGTACCATCCTGCAAAAGGCCACCTCTTCGAATCAAGCGCGCCGCAATTGACGCTCAGTTTACTTACCCTGATAGTTGGCTTATTAGTTTCTCCGGGAATCATAGTTCTTGAAATCGCATTAATTAAGGGCAAAACCATGCATGCCGGCGAAGCGTTTCGCACCGGTTTGCATTATTTTTGGAGACTACTCGGGCTGGCTATACTTTTAGCGTTTGCGTTAAGTTTCGCATTTTTACTACTAGTTGTCCCGTTCTTCCTCTTGCTTCCCCGAGTCATAATGTCACCATACTTTTTGATCGACCAGGATATGTCGATAGCTGATGCATTGTCTGCGAGTTTCAATGCCTACAAAAAGTATCATGGGGTTTGGGGGATTATCGGAGTATCAGTGCTGGTATATTTGCCTTCAATTATTCCTTTGGTCGGAAGCGTGATCAGTACTTGTTTGAATTTCTTATATCAACCGGCGTTCGTATTCCGCTATGTCCATTACACGCGACTGGAAGCTGGCAAGGCAGCAAAAAGTCCGTTCGAAAATGATTTCAGAGCGACCCGTTAATCGGTACAGGTACCCGAGCTGACCGTCGAATCGGAAACTTCTGCTTGATGTAGTTCGCTGACAACTTTTTGCGTTGCCAGTGCGTAGCCAACTTGATTATACGAAGACGATTCGGCGAACACTACGCCAATGACGTCACCGTCTTTGTTGATAAGTGGTCCACCGGAATTTCCCGGAATTATGTTGGCTTTCACTTCCAGAACATCGCGTTTCGTTGCACCCTGATTGTAAATATTGCGGCCAACTGCCGTAAACTCATCGAGTACCGTAGCCGGGCCGGCTGAGAAACCACCACCGCCAGGATAGCCCAGAACGGCTCCGGGTGTTTTCGAAGCTACGCTGCCAGTGTTTATTTTTAGGACTTTTCCGGCCAGATTATCAACGCGAAGTACGGCGAAGTCCAAATCCGGGTCGAACAAAATGACACTGCCTTGGTGTGATCCGTTGTTATCTATCACGATTGGGTTCGTGATGCCTGCAACCACGTGCGCATTCGTCGCAACGAACCCGTCGCCGGCAACAAATCCGGAACCTTCTACGATACCGCCGCATCCATTACCTTCGATTTTAACGACCGAAGCTTTATCTGCTTTGACCGCGGGAAGCAGGCTTCCTAAAGATTTCGGCAGCGGGACATCGGACGGCGGCGCAGGCTCGAGTCCGGCGAAGACTTGCGGGAATCCGTTCGGGTCGATCAGATGGCCAAGTCCTGCAATTACGTTTGGTGCTGGCGGCAGCGTAGTGTTTAACCTTGTAACGATTACGGAATTGCGTACCGAATCCGTCAATCCCTGAAACGGCAATCTTACGAGAATCGGCGTAATTAGCCATACGGTAAGTAGTAACGTAACCGCACCGGCACCTGCCCCTAATAGTACATCCGCCTTATTCAATTCTTCGAGATGTTTTTGCAGTTTAAGCTTTAAGGTTACGCCCACGAACTCACCGAGACTCAGGAACAACATAGCACTGCCAAGAGTAATCAATAATGTCAGCAACGCGCGCGACAATTGTGTATGGGCAAGATTTACTAATCTTGGTTCGATGGCGGCACCGATGAACAGCCCGACAAAGAAACCGACCGCGGAACAAACCTGCCTGACGAGGCCGAGCTCACGGCCGCGCATAATAGCACTCAGCAACAGGAAAATAATTAGGATATCAACAAACATGACTTTTATTATGCGACAGAAACGTAATTGTACTCCGTAATTATTGTAGCAAACACAATGTTTAAGTTATCTGAAATAATTTCAATAATTATATTGCCGGTCAAAAGTAATACAAAACAACAACTTAAATCCAGAATGATTTATTCATTACTTTTTCTAGAAAAAGTAACCAAAAAGTCGCCAGAAGTGTGAACCCAAGCATATGATGCCATGCTGATTTTTCCGTGCGCGGCAACGACTCCCGTTGGTCGGTCCAATTTTCCTATTCATAGCAGAAGAAATTGGACTGAGTTGCCGCTTGATTCACGGAAAAACCAACATGCCCTCATCTGTTGGCTTCAATTCTGGCAACAAAGGCAAGCACGCCGAAGCGTGCTTATTTAAATTTGCGAAGCATCATCTTGTGATAGGGGCATCGGCTTCATCCTGAGCACTGGAGGTGTTTTTCAAGCGCGCTTGGCTGGCCGCAGTTGTTTGAGCTAAAGTCATTGCCAGCGGCAATTACTTTGGCGAGTTCTGCGGACAAGCTTGAAAAATACCGGAAGTGCCCGGCGATGAAACGCAGCCCCGAGTTTTTGGTTACTTTTGTTGATACAAAAGTAACGTATGGTTTTGTTTGCCAGCAAAAGTAACGTAAATTATTTTAAGAGGAGCATTGCTAGTATGAAATTGGTCATCTTGCCGATTCTGGCAAAGTAGCCTTCACTTTTGCCGGGGGATTTTTCAGTCATAGCTATATTTTACCTTCCAACAAATCCTGCTCAAACTGCCTCGTCCCGGTAAGTGTAGTCGGGTACGCTTGGATATCTGGAAAATCCAGCTTATGGACATGTTGCCACATCACCTTCAAGAGTTCATTGGTACGCTGCATCTCGACTTCTTTAAACACCAGATCGAGTGCGTTGATTCTTCCATCCGCATCAGGTTCGATAAATTCCAATCGGCCCCCGGTTACAACATAGCCATTGAACGTGTGCGAATTTTCGATAAGTAATTTATAGCAATACAGCTGTTGCCGGTATTTGTGCAGACGGCCATTGCTTTCCCATTTGGCATAGCTTTTACCCGTCTTGTAATCGATGACCGTAATAGTTTTGGCGGATCGGTCGATTTCCATACGGTCAATCTTGCCGGATAAATGTACCTTGCCGACGAAGGATCCTTCGCGCTTAAAATTGAATTCCGCCCGGTCGCCAGGTTTGAACATGCCGGCTTTTTTGCCTAGATAACCAGTAAGCGCTTTTTCGCCCCGTTCAATCTCAAGTGCTAGCTGCTCGCGGGTAAGTTTCTTTGATTCCACTCGGCTTGCAAAATATTTGACGGCCGTTTGAATGCCAGGCTGCGCTTGTGCATCAATCTGGTGCTGATACCATTCGAGCGTTTCGTGGATCGCATTACCAAACTGGATGCTTGGACTGGTTGCATGAGGAAATTTGAGCAGCACATCGAAAAAGAACGATTGCGGGCCGCCGTATTCCATATCCGTAAAAGTATTCAGGTGCGTTGGGCTGAGTTGATAATGCTTCAGCCGCGCCTGCAGCAAACTTTGCAGTTTCGGTATCACTTCGGTGCTCGCGTGTCTGTGGCGCCAATCAATCTGCAATAATTCAATCACTGGCGGTTCGCCACTATCACTTATCACGCGCTTGTATTTGTCTGGTAATACGTTCACATCAAAATTGCCGTCAGCTTGTTCGATTTCGTCCAGATACTTCAGTCGTTTCGTTGCATTACCGTTGAATGAATTTGTGTAGCTAGTCAGATACAGCCCGAATTTTGCACGTGTCAGCGCGACGAAAAGTATTCGCAGCCGCTCGTCATCGGTAGCTCCGGCATGACGGATCGGGGCGAGATTTGCCGGTAATGTCAATTTATTATTATTGCCACGCGCGCTTCCTCCCCAGACTTCATCTTGGCACGCGACAATAAAAACATGCTCGAATTCGAGCCCTTTGGCTTTGAATACGGTCATGAGCTGCACCGCGTCCGTATGTTGGTTGTACGGATTAGTACTTTGCATTCGCTCATCGGCTTCTTCGTACATCTCGATAAAAATCATCAGATCAGCGAGCCGCAATGCACTTTCCTGCGTTGCCTGGTAATCCCGAAGTTTGGCACGCAAAACCATAAGGTGTGACAACGTTTCGTAGAACAATTCGGCATTATCGGTTTGCGCTTTTGGATTGGTGTAATATGCCCGCAGCGGCGACCTGATTTTTTTATTATCAGCTTCGCGTGGGTTGATTTCTTCTGAACCGATCAGATAGTCGAGTATGGCTTCGCACGTTTCGTTGTCGGCTTTGTCGGCTAATGCTAAAAATAGCAATGCCGGAATCCTGCACTTATCCGATTCCGAATTAAGCAGTAATTTACTCCATGATAGTTTGTGTTCTTTTCCGTCACTGACTTGCCAGGACAGCTGCCAGATAGTGCTGGTTGGTACATTCCAGAAATCATAACTTAGTACGATTGGCCAAAGCGCGTTTGCAAGTGCTTCATCGCGGGCACGCAACGCAAGCACTAACCGGCTCATAGTAATAAGTTGCTGCACGACCGGTGTGTCAAGGATATTCTCGCGCTTTTCGTATCGAACCGGTACTTTCAAATTATTTAAGTATGGTACGAGTGTTTCCAGAAATTTGTGTTTCGGCGCGAGAACGGCGATTTCGCTCGGCTTCGTGCCTTGCTTAATCAGGCTGGCAACTTGCTGGGCGATAAAATCATGTTGCCCAATATCGCTCAAAAATTCATTGCGCGAAATTTTCACCCCTGGTAAATCACTATTAGATTGAACTAATTTTTTACTCATTCCCGGAAAATGCACCTGTAACCGATTGTTAATTTGTTTGGAAATATTTTGTGCAGTCAACAGGATTTCCGACCGGCTGCGGTAATTTTCCGTCAAATTGATGACCTTCACATCTCGGAACATTTTGTAAAAGTCGAGCATGTTTGAATACTGCGCGCCCTGGAATGCGTAAATCGCCTGGTCGTCGTCACCAACCGCAAGCACATTCGGGCGTCCTTCATTAACCGGATTGTCTGTCAGCAGCTGCACCAATTTTAGCTGTGCTGCATTAGTGTCCTGGAACTCGTCAAGTAACACATACTGGTACTGTTCCTGCAAAGTAAAACGCAGATCGTCGTATTTTTCCAAAGCATTGATTGCGCGGATGATCATATCGTCGTAATCGTACAAGCCTGCTGTGGCCAATGCGTTCTGGTAGCGTTCAAGAACATCGGCCAAAGCCGAAATCCGGCGGTTTTCAAGTTCTCCGGCGAATATAAATCGATTGTCGGCATCTTTGGCAAGCCAGGTATTTTTCCATTTGGTCAGCGGATTTGTCTTGCCGGCATTTTCGGCTTCATCTATAGCAGTTGTTAACTCGTCGGCAGCAATCCTCGCAAGAGATCCGAAACGCGGATTTATTGGATTTTCTGGGATATTTTTCTGAAGAATCTGCAACAAACTTATAAAGTACGGTATGGCCTTATCCAATTTTGACGGCATTTTTACAAAGCCATCGAATAATTTAGAAATTTGTAGATTGGCGTCTTGGATGAATTTAGCGTTTTCTGCGGCAATTCCCTGTAAGTCTTCCACAGCAAGCAATGCCCTTTTTACTTCGCTGATCGTGGAAATCAGATCGCCGATATGGTGGCGCGTCTGTTTGAGCGGATTGTGGTAGCTTAATCTGTCGACGATATGAATCAGCACTTGGCGTTTGCTTAATTCATCTATCGGATTCTGCAGGCGAGTTTCACTGAAATACTCCGGGAAACGACGGATAAGGTCGCTGCCGAACGCGTGGTATGTGCCCATATTGACGTCGTATGCCGCCTGGCCAATATAACTAGTTAAGCGTTCACGCATATTTTCCGCGCCGCTCTCGGTAAATGTCAGGCATAAAATGTTTTGCGGCAAGGTATCGGTTGAGCGCAAGATATTCGCGACCCGTGCCGTGAGCAGTTGCGTTTTACCAGTGCCAGGCCCTGCCACGACCATCACCGGGCCATCAATCAAGTCAACCGCGCGTTTTTGCTCAGGATTCAACTTGGCATACGCCTCATCAAAGGCTAAATTTTTATCTCCCGCCATCATACTATTTTACCCTATAAGCGTATTGCTATTACAGTTTGTAAATACCTTGAGATTAGTTACGATACTTTCATGGCAGAGGTAAGCACAATCAATCGTGGTCTGGGAGAATGGGTGCATGGTCTCCGACAAGAGGGATTGAGCAAAGCTGCCGCACTGCTTGACGAAAACAAGGCTGAAACAACTCGAGCATTGATTGAAATGGGTTTACCGCATTTCAGATCCGTCAGTTGCTCCACGGCTGAATTTTTACATGATCCGGATACCTATCTTGAGGGCCTCACTACGCCGACATTTTACGCGAGCATTAATAGCAGCGACCCGAACAGGCATAGATTACGTCAATTCGGTATGGATCGGGCTGGAACGGTTGAGTTTGTAGATACAGTAGTCCGCGATCATGGGACGCAGTATGAATCGCTTTTGCTCATGGAAACCGGTCCAATTTTGTACGGTGCAAATATCGTCATCAGCAGAAATTATCCAAGTGATATATTCCCGAAATCGTACAAGGAACCCACTCAGAGCTTGTCGGTAGCCAGCAACCGACGATAATGACTTTGATCCGTGATAACGCAAGAGGTTTTTTTAGATTTAGAAATTTAAGCCCAAAAAGTTATGAAGATCCGGATGTTCAAATTGAATTATTGATAGATGAATCAATAGTGCGGTATGCGATGATCTCCGCATTACTGGCGATCCCGCATCGCACCTTTGAAGACCAAAGCCAAGGTTATGATTTGCGGGGCGCAGTATTTCATCCCGGTTATTTTGAGGTTGTGCTAATAGGCGACAAATCAAAACCGTTATATCTTACACCAAAATTTATCGATTATTCGAATAAAACTGTCTTTCAGCCGCCGTCGTATGAGTGATCGGAATTATTCTTCTGGTTCTAGCGGGCGGGCCGGTGCGTCGTCTGAATCTTCTTCGAGATTATCGGAAGTAGCCGCCGTTGAGTAGCCTTCGTTGTATGCTTCGCCGTACGATTCATCCTCTTCGACGCCGTCGTCAGTTGCCGGTTCATCAAGCTGCGAACTGCTCGCCCCCGGTGCCGGTGCCGCCGGCGAATCGTAGTCGCCTTCGAGTTTTTCTTCGTCCGTATTTGGGTGGAACATACTGCTGCCGCCTATCCGCGATTCTTCCAAGACATCATCTTCTGATTCGTGTTCGTCTTCGTCATCCATACAAATCCCTCCGTTATTCTTTGACATTAGTATAAACATAGCAGCATGTCCAGCACTTAAATTAACCGAATAATCTTTACTTTGATGATTCGATAATCATCCTGCAAAGTTCTCCGTACGGCCTCCAAAATGGATGGTCATTTCGGGAATACGGAAGTGGCCCCCTGGTGCCACTTGTTGGCATTCTTTCATGCCTCGTAATTAAATCTACCGTTACTAATCTATTCAAAATAGGCGTGACTATTGAGTACGTTACCCTCGTTTCCTGATGAATATCATTCGCCAAAAATTTTACCCCTAGCTCCTTATCGCTAATCCAGCCAACCACGGATGCCAAGTAACTATTGCCAAGCAACGCTGAACTAATTTCTCCCAGAGTTAGCACCTCAGGATCCATAATTGTTTAATATATACGAATTACTGAATATTTGTCACGACCCATTTGTGGAGTACATAACTCGGCACTCGGTGCATCGTTATTGTATGTATCTTGCTGTTTTCGCGGTATAAAATTTGGTCTGAATCGGTTTTGACCGTCCAGCTTTCTCTTGTTTTCATCGTTGCAGTGTTACTGCTCAGATTAGATTTAACAGATAATATTTTGATTTTCGGAACGTCGACTTCCGTTTCACCGATCGGCCAATTTCTTGTGCGGTTAGTCAGAACTGAGTATGCTTGCCCAGAATAACGGGAATCTAACCTGTCGGTCGCAGCTTGCTTCATAAAATCAACATCACTATGTACGAACGTGTAATACGGCACCAGATCGGCCAATACCGAATTCGCTACATATGCCGTGCAGACTTCGTATTCGTGATTTTTGAAATGGGCGCATGGATTATCAGATGGGTCATCCTTTGAAGAATCATAGTGGTACGAAGTCGAGCTGTGTGTTGTGTGGGACTTACCATTTTCGGTGGTAGTTGTCGTTTGCGAACTGGAAATATCAATTTTGATTCCGAAAAAACTGAACGCTTTAGCCGGCCTGCTAAAAAACGCAACAGAACCCAAGATCGCTACAACCAAAGCTAATCCGAAAATCCCCTTTTTCATACTTCTGAATTGTACGCAGGCACCATTCAGGCTGCAGTAACTAAGCTAACACAACAGTGTAAAAAGACTTGAAAAATAATCAAAAAAATGCTATAATAACATTAATCTAGCTTGCCTGCATTTCCCTATCGAGTTAGATGAAGAATTATGAGTGAGCTGTTAAATTATTATAGTTTAAGCCAAGACGAGCTTAATGCGGCAGTTAGGCATGAAGCTGTTACTTTCAGATTACCTCCTGGCTGGGACGATGGGCGCGAAAGTGTCGAAAGATTCGCATTCGACGACGTAACGGCGTATGAAATCGACGATGCGGTTTCGGCTGACGAAACGCCTGACGGTTCAGGAACATTACATGTTTCAATCTCGGATATTGGTAGTTATGCCCACCTTTTGCCGGCAACGATGGTATATGCACAACGCAAAAAACACTCGCGCTACAGCAAAGAGGGCTATCCGCGCTTGATGCTGCCATATGAACTTTCGCAAGCGTATTTCAGTTTGATTAACGGACGACAACGACCTGCTATGACGTTCCATATTCCATATGACTCAAATGGCAATCCTGCAATTCTGACGGCTGCAAATATTACTCGGGAAGTTGTCACTGCGACAGCTTTGACGCGTGACGAAGTTGAGCTTGCACGGGGATTAAATGAAGCAGAATTCCCAACTCCAATACATGTTCTTGCACGGGCAGCCGGCAAATTGAGCTTAAGTCGCCACGGTATTTTGAGAAGTTCCGTAGGACTCGTTGCTGGCGGCGAACGAAATATACCCATCGGCAATCTGAGTACCAGTGGACTGATCGTAACGGAAAGTATGTTGCTAGCCAATATGGTAGCAGGCAGATTTTTCGCAGAAAACGATGTTACTGCGATTTATCGCCGGCACGATGTTCCTGAGCATTTTTCGGAATGGTTCGATACCGCTCAGATGGGGCCAAACCAGTTCATGCAGTATGCAAGGACTTCGTTCGGAGTCACACCGGGCAGACATTTATCGCACCGTCCCGATGGTGAAATTTTCCCGACCGCACCGGTGACATCACCGCTCAGGAAATTCATTGATTTTGTCAACCAGTGCAACCTCGCTGCGCATCTGGATGGTCGAGAATTACCGTTCGCTCAGAACTGGGCTGATCTAATTGCCACCACCTTTAACGCGCACGAAGATTCCATTGCTGAAAAGTCTCGAAGTAAGCGCCGGTTGACGATAGATGACTTCAGTGAAAAATTTAATGGTGATAGTGTCTTACCGGAAGAATATGCACAATTGTTCTTCGGTGTTGTAGTCGGCACTGCTCGCGAAATTGCAGCAGCCCGTGCAAGGGCGGTCGAGTTGTTACTGCCTGATCGATACAAAGCACTGCATATATTGAAGCACGTTATCGGTAGAGGCTATGTCAGATTTGATCAATTCGATGGGAACAACAGGATTATTCCGGCTGACGGAAAACCGATTCTCGATAAACACTTGAAGGATCGTGGCGCCTCAAATATTGAGGTTGCATTGGATATTTTAGCCCAACGGGCCGGATTGGATTTCGAGTTAGCTAAATTGCGTGATTTGCACCGTTCGGGCCAGATCGAAAGAGTTAAATTGCAAATACCTGCTCGATTGCGTGAAGCAGGACCACCACTTGCGGAACAACAAGAACGAGTCAGGGCTTCGCTTGCCAGGGCGAATGAATTGCGGGCGCTGATTGCAAAAAACCCAAAACGGCATCCAGTCACAATCCTGGAAGATTACATCAGGAGAAATAAATTAAAAGTCGAATATTTAATTGAGTCGCCTAAAACCAAACCTTTTGAAGAGCCTGAATCATTTTGTGAGGCCACTATTTCGCGTCCCTCAAAAGATAGTAGTAAACGGGAAATTATACATACGATTACCGAAAGTTGCCAAAGCGGAAGAGATGCAAAACTGCTTGCTGCTGAAGCTATGGTAGATCTTTTAGGGCTCGAAAAACCTACGGTTGAATAATTCAAATACTTTTACTTTGAACGCTGACAATCAAATTCCGGTCGCGCGGGCCGTCTAATTCAACCAAAACAATTCGTTGCCAGGTGCCTAATAATAATTGTCCACCAGCAAATGGAATAGTTACGTCCGGGCCGATGATGCTTGATAACAGATGTGCTGGCGCATGGGCTGGATTGTGCGGATGGCGCCATTGTTTGTCCGGTGTGATGCCGCTTAAAAAATCAAACAGGTCCAGATCGATGCCCGGATCCGAATCAATGGTCGTGACCGCGCAAGTCGTGTGCTGTACGAAAAGGTGCACTACCCCGCTGCCCTTATCAGGAACGTATTTTGAAATTTGAGAAGTAATATCAACTAACTGCCTTTTTTCATGGGTTGAGATTTTAAGTTCGGTCATATGAATAGTTTAACGCACGCTATCCATGACCGGCGCCCAGGCCTACAGTTGTTTAAACGCGATTAGCGGAATCGACAAAATTAATACAAACACAAGCGATTTGTTATAGTAGTTATTAGATATTGCTGCTATGAAACGAAAAACAAAAAATTTCCTGTTCTTGCCGTCAGTTGCCTTCGCGGCAGCGTATTTGATATGGGGTTTTAACACCGCTGGAATCAAAATCGTCGTTTCGGTCGTGCCGATTTATGCGTATTTGGCCATACGATACGGCATCGGCGCATTGGTTTTATATCCGATGGCCAAACGCAAGACCTGGCGCAAGATACCACCCAAAGTTATGCGTAAGATTTTCTGGTCATCTGTATTCGGTACTGTAGCGCCGATGGTCCTGATTTCAATCGGATTGCAGATGACCAGCGCAGTTACGGCTTCCGTTATTTACCTGCTAGAACCGATTCTGATGTATGTATTATCTATGGAAATGTTGCGCGAGCGGTTCCGTCCGCGCGTTTTTATGGGCCTGATCGTGAGTATGCTCGGTTCGGCCGTCCTGATCGCTGCGCCGCTTTTGAACGGCCACGAAATCAATGGCCAATTCTGGGGAAATATATTGGTATTGCTCGCCGTAATCACCTCTGTTATTGGTGCGATTATTATAAAGCCAATACTTAATAACAACGTCAATCTAAACCAAATCACGGTCGTAAGATTTATCCAATCATTCGTACTCTTGTTCCCGTTCGCTTTATGGCAGTTGCCAGCGCTGTTCCACGCCAAATGGACGCCGCAAGTAATTTTGGCGATGTTGTACGGAATCATTTTTGCGACGATACTAGCCTTCCCTATCTATCATTACGGACTCAAAAAACTTTCGGGCGAAGAAGGCAGTGTCTATCACTACCTTGACCCGGTCGGCGGTATCCTCAGCGCCGTCGTAGTTCTACACGAAACGATAAGTACATTGATAATCTTCGGTTCCTTGCTAGTGTGCTGGGGTATCTACCTGTCCGAGACCAGATACAAGTTCGTCAGATTCCCGTTCCTGCACGCCCACAAATAGACTGTGAATTACGAATTATTACGATGTTGAACGGCAGCAATCGCCATGTCTAAAATGCCTTCCATCTTTGTGCCTTGATCAAGGTTATATACACAATTTGTACAGAATGGATTATCTGTTGTTATAGGCGTATTGCCAGCTTGAGCATGTTCAGAATTGATCGATGCAAACATAACACATTCGCTAACTGCGCAGTGGGCCAGCCCAAAACTGTGAGCTTGTTCATGCACGGTATTGTTAATGGCCGCATAAGCCTGTTTATCTGCGCCTGGATCATAGTCGGCAATCACTATTTTGGTGCTTAATCCGGCCTGGGTTAGTTTTGGGACATATGTCCCGCGCACAATAACGCCAGGTTTAATCCCAATACAAGCAGCATCAATTTGTCGCCTGGTTATTAAAAGTTCATGCTTAGCGCCGCCTAGCCAAAGGTCCCTGGGATTTAGTTGTTGCTCATCTCCAAGTTCGAGTTGGACGCCTGCGACAGATTCAACAGTTAATAACTGACGCGTGTAACGGCCAATAATATCAGTAGCAGCTTCAACGACATAACGTGCACGACCGCCGTCAACATTGAATGGCCCTGAATCTTCATGGTACCCGTACAATTTACGGGTGTTGGTACGCATATGTAAATTATACTATAAATAATAGACAAATGCAATAAAATATGCTATAATAACTCTGTTATGGCATCGGAGTTAACCCCTGTTAATGACCAACAGGCAACCGCAAATCAGGCCCAAACAGCCGAACGGATGTCGTTTTTTGATCGTGCCCGCGTAGCAACGGTAATGTTAGCTAGTGGAATGGCTGTGATGGCAACTGTTTCAGTCAATTTACCATCTGTCGAAGCACCTGCGCCCCACACAAACGTTGCGGCGGCACCATATTATGCACATCAATTACCGCCTGATGGTTTAAACGCCTGCCCTTTATTAGACGTAGCTTCAATGAAAGCCGCAGCCCAATTAATTGAACAACCGCCCAATCCTGATATTAAAAAACAAGATAATTTGGCTTCACAAAAAATTGATAAAGAAATGGGAGGAAGTTTGTACGTCGCAATGGCCCGCGCAACGGGTATTTATCTGCCGCGCCCTGCAAACGCCATACGCCTGGGTTACGAAGGTGAATTCAAGGGACGCGAAAATGCTGCCAAAAAATTCGGCGTGCACATATATGACTCGACTGATGCACTCGTCACGCTCAACAATTACAATAACGATCCGAATTCCAATTTTGATGACTTTTTTGCGGCTGCGCAAAAATATCTGAAAAATTTTGGCGTCGATCTTCAGGTGGGCAATACAACGGATGAATACGCCGACGATTTACGTGCGCCTACTCTATCTGAGCTTCAAACAAACACTGCAAAAATGAATATGTTCATTCTGGTTGAAGCGTTTTCGACATTACCGCAAGAGTACATCGATTTAAGCGGGCTAGAAAAAATTATTATTGCTGCCGGTCCAGACTCAACTGATGGCGCATATGCAACCGGAAGTGACAGGCACAGTGTCATGGTGCTAAATACAAGCGGTCAAGCCGACATAGGAACAATCTATCATGAAATTTGGCATATGGTCGATGGTAGTACCTGCGGTGGTGGTAATGCAGCGCAAATAGATCCTACGTATGCTCAATATAATAATGGCAAAAAAGTATATGGCAATCGCAGCACGGCGCCGACTATTGATTCACTATACGGAAGTGCTGAATTTGATAATACTACAGACAAAGTTAGAGAAAGTCTCCGACACCAAAACTATCGACAGGCATGTATCGCTATACTTGCTGAAAATGCGTTGTATAAGCACGTTAGTCTGTTAACTGACTATTCACGAACTAATATAGTTGAAGATAAGGCAGAAATTGGTAAATACTTACCAATGCAGGGTGCTTGGATCGTTGCAACTAGCCCGCTATCGCCGCAAATATTTGGCAAATTCGAAACCGATTTGGGCCGAGTTTATTATTACTCTCCCGAAGTAGCAGAATATTTCGCAGCAATTGCGAACCGGCAACCATTTAAGCAGTGTAACCTTGCTACTGCCAATGCCAACACCTTTGGTAAGGGCTAGTTGTCAGTAATTGACAAAAACTACTTAAAGTGGTAATATAATATCGTTATGAGTATGACGCTACGAGAGAGACTTGCATCTGATCGATTGCTTGGTGTATCCGCACGTGTTGTTGGCGTCCTGGCTTTGGCAGCATATCCATTGATCAGTTCGTATCAATCGTTGGTGCACTCAAATCCCAATGTTCCCTCAGTTGAAAATATATTTCTGCAAAATCCTGCATATCATAATCTCGGATCACGGTCGCTTGCCGGTATGGCGGTTGACGCGTACCTGTATGGCCGAAATACCGGCCAAACAACTTACAAGGATGTGTCAAAGAAAGGCACGCAATTGGATTCTGTCTTTCGACTGCCAAACGGTTCGGCGGCTTCAATATCGCTAATTAGCGAAAAAAGTACATATCGGGATGGTTTGCTGGTGCCGGATCCGACTGAGGCAAAAAGTATCGCGATCGAGCTCGATGATACGTCCGGTAATTCGCAATCAATAAGTTTCAGCCGCGATGATCAGTCGGATGGTCCGTGGACGGTAACCAGGATATATGGCACCAAACACAACCCTGATCAACGGCACGAAGTACTACAACCAGTTGGCGGCAGCATTGACAGTATCACGAAATTTATAATGCGCGGCCAGACTGTTATAGGTGCAATAGATGTTAATTTCGACCAACAAGCATCTGGAAAAGCTTACAACCGAGCCGCGTTTGATGCAGCAAATATCTTACTACTCGCTCAATATAGCGTCCCTAGTATGATTGAACTATCGACTGGTACTATAAGCTAACTTAAAATTTGTAGACATTGATTCTGTTATGAGTTTTATGCGGCTTTTTGTTGGGGAATGTAAAAAAGTTCGACACTACGATTGAGCCGGGTTTTAGCTCTTTCGTAAGTTTCGTTTCCAGCTTTGGCATGATGTGCTGGATGGCGTACATCGTTACCATATCGTAATTTGACACGTCATAGTTCCAGAAACTCCCCCACTTAATGCTTGCCTTGCCAGTAAGTCCGGCGTCTTTAATATTCCGGCGGGCAATCCAAACATGGATCGGATTAATTTCGATACCGTCCACGCAGAATCCATTTTTAGCAAGCAGCAGCACTATCCTGCCATTGCCTGAACCCATATCTAAAATTCGCTTCGGCTTATGTTTTATCGCGGCAGTCAAAATTATTTCGGCATCATCGGTTTTAGTCTGCACATGCGGCGCCCCCTGAATCAAAAACCATAGCCAGATTATAAGTACCACGAGCCCTGATGTGATTAGAATCAAAACCATATTCGCGCCTTTTATTTACGCAAAGTGTACCGTAACTTTTTGATGAAAAAAACTAGTAAGAAATTTCAAATTATTTTATAATATAATTAAATATGGCAGAATTAGTTTACGATAGAATGGTGAATTCGGCTTACGAAGACCGTCTAGCGGATGTTCGTAGATATAGTCGTCTGCTTTTAATGTCTGATGAAGGCCTCGGTGAATTAGGCTATGACAATGCGCAAGCTGCCCGCAACGGAGCTACAATCGTATTGGCTGATGCTGTAGCTGATAGAGATATCGGTGATGCAGCGGGTCAAGTGTTAGTTGAAACGATTAGGGCAAATGCTCCACAAAACCGAGATTTTTTTACTCCTGAAGCATCTGCAGATGACGGGTATTCAGTTTTAGATTTGTACGCTGTTTGGGGAGTAATCAGGCATGCTCGCGCTAGCTTTGCCGATGCAGTTTTGCCTGCCGAATTGATCACTTTTATCTCATATCGAGCAGAAAAATTGGGTGAACATGCAATCGCGTTTGATGTGTTACAGCTGCGCTGTGTGGATGAAAATTTGGAAATTGAAGATCATACTTTGGACGAAAGTTTGGAAATTAAATACGCTGCCTTTGTAACGGAAGAACATGATACTAAGCCAGCCAGTTTAAGTCAGATCGCTGAGCATACTTCACGCATACTTGATGAGCATGTAGCTATAACTTGCGCAGAATTGTATTTGTCGCCAAATATCCTTGATAAAGCTTTCATTGGAGCGAATAGTGATTCATTTGATAAATTATTTATGGCGTTGACTGTTACCCTTAGAATTCTTACCCGTACAGGTGCTGTTGCGGCAAGTGCGTTGCATGACCAATTGCGGCTGCAGGCACTCGGAACTACTTCTGCGAATGTTCGAACTATGTTGCAAGCAAAACTTTTACTTTCTGAAGTAGGTAGAAAAGCGGCTGCGACACGTCATGACAAGCTGTTTATTGATGAGTATGGTAATGATCTGCCCGCACTTGAGAAAGCATTTCGAGGCGGCATGTTCTATACTGCTGCCGGTAAGACAGAGGCGATGCGCATCCTGGGTATTGAATCAGTGCAAGAATAGTTGTAAAAAATAAAAATTATTTGACACTAACCATAACAATAAGTCATTATTGTTTGCATGAAACGCCTTGTGTTCGCGGTTCTCGCCGCGATCATGGTCGCAACTCTCGGGGGGGTCGGTTCGGGTTTGCCGCAAAGTTCGGATTCGCAGACTGGTTTATATGCCGGCAGGCTATTCCATCCCCATCATTTGGGGCGGCTGATGTTTGGAACCAGCACCAACTGGTCTGGCTACGCTTCTGCAACAAATCTCAAATCAGCACAGATTAATTCTGTCAGCAATGTGGCAGCACAATGGTCGGTTCCGGCTGTAACCTGCACGCCGGGCAACCAGTATTCCGCCGTTTGGATCGGTATCGATGGCTATAGCAATAATACGGTCGAACAAATCGGTACAAGCCAGGATTGCCGCAACGGGACGCCCACCTATTACGTTTGGTACGAAATGTATCCGCATGCAATGATCAAGACTAATCTGAAGATTCAAGCCGGCGACTCAGTGAACGCTACGGTACAATATTCCGGTAACAACTATTTTCAGCTGACACTCAACAACAAGACAACTGGCAACGGCTACACGACCAAACAACATCTGAGTGCTCGTCGGCAGTCAGCAGAATGGGTCGTTGAAGCGCCTTCATCTATCTATGGTGTGCTACCTTTGTCTAACTTCGGTACCGCGACGATAACCGGCGCAAGTGCCACAATGAACGGCCACATCGGCAGCATTTCGGACAGCAGTTGGCAAAACGACAAAATCATCATGCAGTCCGGTACAACTGTCAAAGCAACCCCCACTGCCCTAACAAATGGCGGCAGCCAATTCAGCGACACCTGGAATCATTTATAGCGCGTCACGCTTGAGTAAAAGTACGTACATCTTTCGATCCTAGAGTATATTAAAGTTTGTTCCGAATAAATCTTAACGTCGGATTTCCGGCATCGTGATCGGGTGATTCGCAGTCGCGCCGCGCATCAGCAATCGACGGGTTATTAGCGCGAAATGCTGCCGGTAGAGGTTGCCCTTGAGATCGTTTTTTGGCTTGACACGTATCATCGGGCAGCCGTCTGTTAGTATAAACTTAGCTAGCGCATCGAGCGCATTGTCTGTGAAATCAAATGTCGTTCTGTCTGTGCTGTCCACGGTATTAGGTAAAATTTCCAACAATTCTGGCGAATAATATGGCGTTCCTGCTACAAAATAAATCCTATCTTTCTTTAGCGAGTCAAATTTGGATACGGTTTCCTGTAAATGAAAACTTCGGCCCAAAACCCGTCCAGTTTCAGCCGGTATTTTAGATGCTTCGATGTTTTCAAACGGGCCGGCGCTTGTATCGTCTTCTAATTCGCCGTTTGCGGCAGCCGTTGCCAAAAGTAATGCGCTGCCAGCAACTCTGGATACTTCATTGATCGGCACACTGGAAAAAGTCCTGGTGAAAGTATCGTTATTAAAGTTGCGCATATAGTCCGGAAAATCATTCCGCAATACCGGATCGTTCAAATAGATTTGATGAAAAATTCTACGGTGAATACCGCTAAAAATTATCCGCTGGGCCATATTCTCTGCCAATTCAGCCCGATCGGTAACTTCGGTTGGCAACCTGTCTTGCGCTAACAATACCGATAATGCCCCCATCGACACTTTGATCGAGTGGTCAATCATAGGAGCCATGAACATCGCCGGATTTTCGTGTGCGATGTAAGGTTTCAACGCCGTCGTTAGTGCATGCGGGAAAATCGGTGTGCCTAATTGCAACATCTGGTCTTCCCAGAATGCCATCAATTCCGCGTTAGTAAGTCCCAGTTCCTCAAATGCCATAAGATGATTATAATGACAGTTAATGGAATACTTATCAAGTTTTACCTCTGAGGCCTGCTTTAATACATAAAAATACTATGACAACTGCCATAGCGTAAACAGTTCCGGGGGAGTATACAGAAAGGAGCCTCGACGAATCGAAACTCCTTTCTGGTCGCGACTTCTGCCTTACCGGCTTGCTCGCTAGCCACCTCACAGTGGTTACCTACCACTATAGTCCGGCCAAAAAATTTGTCAATATTAAATTAATAGTTTTTAATATGCTAATGTTTACTTCTGTGGATAAGTGGTTGGTGCCCAGCTAACAGATTGAAAAATAATATAAAATGTGACATAATTTATATTAATAAATAAAATATTGTATGGGTGAACTGCTATTTGATACGGTCGCTGTTGAGATTGTTGATGCCGCGGAGTTAGTTGAACCTTGGCAGGATTCAGATCGCTTTAAAAGCTATGGCGGGCTCCTGCTTGCAGCAGATGCAGATTTTGAATTTAAACCAGGCGATTTTACACCAAAATCAGCCCGCGAATTTGACAGGGGAAAATGCGTAGGAGTCTGCAGCAAAGCGGTTGTCGCTATGGCGCAGGTAGCTGGCGAACCGATACCTTTAAGCACAACAACGCTTAAGCGTATTTATGTATTAGGTCTTGGTCCTACGCCGTCTGCATACTATGCGTGGGGAAATAGATTCACTAGCTTGGCAGATTTAAAAGAAGCTGTGGGTTCTCCTGCTGGTTGGGAGCGTGGAAAATTCAATGATTGGACAATTAATACCTTCCGTGCTGAAGCAGCTAAGATTGAAATTGCAGTGGGCGGTAAACCAAGCACTAAAGACTACAGAGCTGCGGCGGAGTCGGGAGACTTCCCTGGTCTAGAGGTTATTGAACGAATGATTGGCGGCGTGAATGCACTTAATGAACTACTTGGCTATCCCGACGTAAATTCGATGGAAAAATATGACTATTTGGAATTTGGCAAATACGTCTGGGAAATTAACGGCGAAGATAAATTCATAGTCGACACTTTTGATATTCTTGCAAGTAGAGACCGTGGGCCAACGTTCAGAAGCATTTATAAGATGTTCGGCTCGATTGGTAACTTTAGGGAAGCAGTCAGACAAAGGGTTGACGACAGAGCGCGAAGATTGGAACTATACAGATCCCAGATCAATGATATACACCCGGGTTGGTATGGTAATTTGTCCGACGATGAGCTGTTGCAGCGTTGCACCCGGCTTGAGCTAACCAACGCAGTCGCACCAAAACTGCATTGGCGTGAAGTATTCAGATTAGTTGATTCGCGTGTTGCCGCAACGACCTATTCGGGTTTATCTGCTGTTGCTTCGGATCAGTACCCTAACTTGTCGACGGAAATGATAATAAAAGAATCAAAACGGCTGGGACTTCACGGCTATATTTGGCCAGAACCTCCTAGATACGTAAATAACACCAATTTTATGAATAACATTTTTGTTGCTAACGATGAGCTCGCTGAACGACGTGCCGTACGTGCTAAAAAGCAGCAGGAATATCGATCGCAAAAATTAGAGAAAGAATCTGCATAGTAATCAATAAAAAATAGCGCCGACACTGCATTATAATGTATGTTATTAATGCTTATTGAATCAAGGTCGAATGCAAAAATTTGCCTTTGACGATAATATTTGATTTGCTTAGTGTGAGCTTAGTCACATTTTGTTTTGCTAACAACAAAAGTAATGCATGAAAAAACCAAAACGATCCCGGTCAAACATTCCGCGTAAAAATAATTTTCGTATATATGTAGCCGCCATACTAGGTGTCGCAGTAGCCGTAGCGGGATTAATTTTTTTCCTTTCTGATGCCAGCCCGTCTGCTATCATCGGTGCCGATATCTATAACGGCCAGCCTGTGATTAATGGCGCCCAGGCAAAGCAGCAGGGCGCGCAATTCATTATCAGCAAGGCGTCACAAGGTACCGGCTTTACAGATATTCATTTTGCAGCCAATCGGGCGACTACCGTGAATAACGGCATGATTGCCGGCGCATACCATTTTCTAGAAGCGGGCAATCCGGACCAACAGGCGCAGTTCTTTGTTAACACGGTCCAGCAAAACGGCGGGCTCGACAATATCATGCTGATGGTCGATGCAGAAACGTATCAATCTTGTAGCGGCGGCCCCTGTGTAACCAAGTATCCGAGTTATGCCGACATCACTGAATTCGTGAGTAAAGTGCAGCAGCTTGTTCCAGGCAGGCAGATAATTCTTTACACCGGAGCTTGGTTCTGGGGCAGCAGCGGCCAAAGCGGTTATCTGGGCAATCCGGCTGCCCCGCCCGGCACTGTGCTTGACTTTCAATATTATGTCAGCGGCACCGGCAGTTTGGCATCGCTGCTCAATAACGTGTCGCCGCCAGGTAGTGCGGATGAACCGTATGCAGCCCATCCGATAAATGGTTGGCCGACATATTTTTTCCGGCAATTTACATCATCTGGTACTTTAGCAAATGAAAGCCCAGTCGATGGTGATGTCACATACCAGCCGCTCTCGGCACTGCAAGCGCTCGCCGGCATGAGCTCCGATACGACGCCGCCGACAGTTTCAATCTCTGCCCCATCTGCTAGTTCAATCATAAAAGGCACGACAACGGTAACTGCTACTGCAGCAGATAATGATAGTATCGCCAGAGTGGACTTTAAAATCGACGGCAAGTTGCTAGCATCGGACATCACCGCTCCCTACACCGCTGCATGGGATTCCAGCACAACAGCATGCGGCAATCATGCAATAACTGCAACCGCCTACGATAATGCTAATAACAGCAGTGCCGCAACGCCGGTCGCCGTGACCGTCTATAAACTCGCAGATCTGAATAACGATTGCAAGGTAAGCATCTATGATTTAAGTTCGCTGCTGACATACTTTGGAAAAACCGGACCTGGACTTACCGGGGATATCAACAACGATGGAAAAGTAACTGTTACCGATTTGTCTATCATGCTGACAGAATGGACAGGCTGAATTACTTCAGCCGGACATTCATTAAAAATTTGTTGCGGAAACTTTTGATATATGGCATGTTTTATTGATGGCAGATTTAGAGTTGGACCGACAGCAAGTTGCCGGTGAAAATCAAGATACCGCATCGTTGCGATATCGCGTTGCGAGTAATGTTGCCGTCGGCGAACTTGCAGTTGGTATTAGCTTCCGGGATACCGGCAGTGGCATTCCATTGATTTTCCAGCTTTGCAGAGTCGTAACACCAGGTATTGGAGCATACGAAGCAGCGCCGCATGTAGAACCGGCTTCTGGCAGAGCAGAAGACGAAACTTCACTTTCAGATACCAGATTCACCGCCGCAATGCTTGGTGTATTTGCTGCAGCAATGGCAGCCGGCGAATTTGCTGATATCATTCTTGCCGATTTCCATCGTCTATACGCATAATCAAACATAACAAAGTTGTTTTAAATGTTTATCGTCCGGTCCTGTGCTATCTTCGATTGACATTCGATTGTTAAAGGTTTACAACAGGTACATGATTTTGGACGGTGTTTCTGTTGTTGCTGATGATTGCCCTGTAAAGGTGGGCATGGGTGTAAATCTTGCAGATGAAGATACTGTATTTGAAATTCGCTTTGACAGAGGTGAAGATCGCCGCAAAGAAGGCAATGTTTTGCCAGAAGTTTATGGTGTGTTCATTACTCCGGGTGCCGAAGACAGGGATGCTGATCTTGTCCAAACTGACAGTATTGAGGTGCAACCCGATACGCCAGTAGCCAGACTGGTTGATATGGTAGCCGGTGATGAAACGGGCGAACTGGAAAAAGAAGTTGGCTTGCTACTAAAAACCGGTGCAGCCACGTGCCATTGTTATTTTGCCAATTATTGCCCCAAATTGGGCGCTGCTAATTTGCTGGCGGCGATGCAAACGGCCGTTACAAATCAAAAATCCCGATCACTAGTACGAAGCTAATTCTTCGCGGATAATAAACGTCACCAATGCGGTCCGGAGGCTGTCGATTTTTGGCAACGATAGGAACGTGTGTCCAAAATATCCCGGGCCGTCGCCGATGAACAATAGTTCGTCATCGGGTTCCACAATCGTCTCATATGCCCTTTTCTCCCTGTCAAAAACTTCGTCGTCAAATTTTGCGTTCTCAGGATCAGCGTACGCGCCAAGAAATATTTCGACCGGTTCCAGCAACGGCACGAATATACCCCTAGCCTTGCCGAGTGTAGTCCGGTGGTGATGAACCTGCTGGACTTTTCCGGTTAAGTAAGCCCGTGTATCACCATCATGATGCATCGGTGGAGGCGTCATGTCCGGCGGCCGCCCATATTCGAACGGTTTTTGCCTTTCGCAATTGTAGCCGGCACGCGTTATAATTGCTTGCCCTAACCACGAACCGATATCGAAACCGATTTCCGTAGCTCGCTTTACCAGCATGATGTTTGGCGTACCGTACACAAGCATCCCTTCGAGATCTTCATACGCAGTGTCCCTGTCTTCAACCGGAGGCAAATCTAATAAATCAAAAGTCTGCAGCGCCATGCTTCAATTATCCTATGGGAGCAATTATAACTGCCGCGTTATTTTCGTGCTGTCGCGCCAATCTTTGAACATATGTTTCATCCACCGATCCTTCGCGCAAGCGGTCAAATATATCTGGGTCTTCGCCCCTGCCCCAAAATCCACTCGAACCGATTACAAGTCTACCGGGGACGATCAGCGATTCTTCTTTAAATTCCGGTTCATGATCAACAAAATCAAATCCGATATCGCCAATCGCACGGGTTATCGTAAGCGTCTGACCGCCGACAAAATCGCTCGTCCAACGCATGTCGGCTGTCCACGGGTTGACCAGCCTGCCGCCCTTTCCATGTGCCCGTTCGAATTCTTTATCGTTAGTCCTATCGTGTGGTTTAGTTAAAAGTAACGCTGCGTAATCATTGGCTACATAATATGCCCGGGCATGCCCCATCCACGCCAACGCCACTTTGCCGGCGTACGCTACTGCAACAGTTGCGGCAGCTCCACTGAAATAATAGTCCGTTTCAATCGCGTCTTCGTCTTCAATTTCTAACGACAGCCGGGCTAGCATTGCACCGATATCTTGGGCAATCGACATCGCGTCACTGTATTCTGGATATTCTGTCCCAATAGCTTCCACGACGCTCAATGCGCCGGACTCAGCAATTACCTTCCCGTCATCACCATGGCCGCTCAGTACGGCCATAATGTGTGCGCCGTTCGCATTCACACCATGTAACTGTACTGCTTTCATTTCATCGCGCGTACCGATGTCCTGGAAACCCCTGACCTCGCCCGAAATGCCTAACATGATCCCTACCCTATCTGTGCGATGATTATAGACGCATCGTATTTGTTTGTTTTAGCCATTTGATCAACCGCTTCTTGAGTTAACGAGCCTTCGCGGATTATCCTTTCAATAGACGCATCCATGTAGCCCGGCGCGAATACGCCGGGTGACGCTATCACGAGTTGGCCTGGCTGTTCGAGTTTATAGTCTGGTGCTAATACCGGTTCCTGTTCCACAAAGCGTGCAGCAAAATGGCCGATAGATCGGAGCGTGTCTAGCCCCCATTCCAGATCTTCGTCATTTACGTCATACCAAAACCTTCCGACACCTTCACTTGTTCGGGCCCGTCTAAGTACACCGCCCTTGCTTTCTGCGCGCGTTCTTTCATCCTCGTTCCGGCGGTTATGTGCTGATAAAAGTTTATCAGCAGGAGCATTGTGCGGCACAAAGTAAGCTAGTAGGTCTCCGGCATATACAGGTCTGATCAGCCCTTCCATAACAACCGTAGCTGTGACAGCTGCACCGGAATAGTCAGCGTACCCTGGCGTTCTTTTGAGGCTCTTTGTAACGGCGCCAAGCATGACGGCTACATCATCAGGCAGATATTGGGCCTCATCTGGTTTTTCAGAATAATCTATTTCGGCAGCTTTGATGACAGCCAATCGTGCATCATTTGCAATTGCAATGCCATTTTCACCATTCCCTTCGATCAACGCAAGCACATCAGCCTCAACCGACAAGTTTACTTCGTCTACGCACAAATCCTGCTGTCCATAAGGTCCAGCAGCCACAAATTTCAAAGGTTCACCAACAACTCGCAACATAACTCACAGTCCAAAATTAATTAGCAATATAATACACTATTGTTTACAAATCGTCTACATATAGACGTTATTTAAACTTTTACTGCTGTTTTTATAATGCTAATGTATAAACGTGGCAGCACCAGCAAAAAGATATTCACTAGCCTTTCCGATAACGTTCGCCTGTTTATTCGCCGGCCTGGCACTAATTAGTGCGATTTTTTTGATTGTAAACACGCAAGCGTCAAATGATTACAGCAACCAAAGTTCCCCAAACTACGACCAAAGCGGCCTAGGCCAAACGGTCACTGGTTTCATGGGAATCCTATCAGGCCTAGCCCTAACCCTGTTCGCATTCCTAACCCTAGTCTGCCTACTATTCATATACCTAAGAGTTCGTCATAACAAAAAAATCCAATCCTACCCCTGGAACAATAAAACTCCAACCAAACCAATCAAATAGAAATATTAAAACGCAATTTAAACTTTTAGGTGGATTATACTCTTAATCTTAATCCAGGTGGTGTTAAGAAAAGTTGAATAAAGTATCAAAATATGCTATAATAATTTAATGTCCGAATCTAGATTGCAGAAGAATAGCAGTAGAATAGCAGCGATATTCGCATTGAGTGGTTTAGCGTTGTTTTCTGCCAATGGTAATACTTCGGCGTTTGATAAGTTGCCAGTTCAGCATGTCTCTGCCCAAGCAAATTTTCCCGATATTCACCCTACCGCCAATTCTGTCCCCGGTATCGTTCGGCCCGCCGCTGTGAAAATCGCCAAACATGCCTTGCACGAACTCAACGAAGGTGGCCTCGGTTGGACGCAGCCTGTCGAAACTACAAAAAACGAACGCGGGATCGCGAAATTTTGCGGCGCGATAGGCCGTATCTTCATCTCTTTCAAGGGCGCAAAAGGCCCACTCAAAGCATCCGAGGTAACGGGAGTATCGGTCCAGCCAGGTCTTAATGGTAGTAATGGTGAATACGATTTGACGACAGACGGTAAAATTGACGGCGGCCCCTTCAAAGTCGCCTGGTACGACGAAGCCGTAAACTCCACCACCCCCAATATCTCCGACTATTCAACTGACCCGGGCCATTTCGAACCCGGACAAGG
>DATIJK010000075.1:0-3680 GCA_035478715.1 Saccharimonadales bacterium (SeqCode) | reverse complement strand
GACACTCGGTGACGTCCGGGCCAAAGAAATGGCTGCCGCGCAGAAAATCATAGGGATCAAACACCACCACTGGCTCGAGTTCCGTGACGGCATGTGTGAACAGGCATCAGAAAAAGAGGCTGTCGCGAAACTAAAGAAACTCATTGAACGATATCAACCGGATTCAATCTTAACGTTCGGGCCGGACGGGTTAACGGGTCATACTGACCATGCGACCGTTTCAATCTGGGTGACTAAAGCAAATCAGTATTTAGACCCGAAACCGAAGGTTTACCACGCGGTCAATACTCCCGAACAATATGAATGCATTAAGCCTGCGGATGAAAAACTGAACATTTATTTTAATATTGATAAGCCTCCGATCGTATCTCGGTCTAAATGTGATATATGTTTTGACTTGTCGTCTGCTCAACGTACCGTTAAACGTAAAGCCCTGGCTGCAATGCCGTCACAAACAGAGGTATTACTAAAATTGTTCGACCAAAAATTCCTCGATGAATCATTTGCGTCTGAATCGTATATAAGTGCGAAATAATCCATATTCAGCGGATGTTGGGCTATAAAATGCTGCCTACAGCAAACGTTCAGGTTTGTGTTGCATAATTGGGGTTGAAAGACTTTACAAGCCATAAATACAGGCGAAAATCTTACGCGAACCAAAAACAAAGTACGCGGGGACCTGTTAGGAAAGGGGAATTAACACGGGATGAAGTTATTAATCGTAGAGGACGAGGAAAAACTGGCGAGGAGTTTAGAGAAAGGTCTGAAGGCTGAGGGTTACATTATTGACGTAGCGAACGATGGCGACACGGCGGCGACGCTGGTCGAATCAAGCAGCTACGACATGATTCTGCTGGACTGGATGATCCCTGGCAAATATGATGGGCCGGCGCTGATCGTCAAATGGCGCAATAGCAAAGAACAGGCGCCGATCTTGATGCTGACGGCGCGAACAACCATCGGCGACAGGGTGCAGGGGCTCGATGCCGGCGCTGACGATTATCTGACCAAACCGTTTTCTTTCGATGAACTGCTGGCAAGGGTGCGAGCCTTGCTACGGCGGCCGAAGAACCATGACGGGGTAGTTTTGAGCGCGGCAGGAGTTGTAATGGATACGGTATCACGAACAGTTTCATCAAACGGCAAAACGGTGCATTTAACGGCAAAAGAATTCCAGCTACTGGAATACCTGATGCGGCACGAGGGTGAAGTGCTGTCCAAAGACAGATTACTTGATCACGTCTGGAGCGACGAATCGCGCGTCCAGCACAACACGGTCGAAACGTTTGTTGCGAATCTGCGTAAGAAAATCGGAAATGGCGAGAAAGTCATCAAAACCGTCAGGGGATACGGATACAAGGTAGAGTAAACTAGTAGTTATAGTGCAAACGCAAGCAGGTTTCTTACCATGATAAACATGTTCCATTCGGCGCGGTTAAAATTGACGGTATTTTACCTGGCAATTTTACTGTTTTTCAGTCTGGCGTTGACGTTTGGTATCCGGGCGATTGCGCTGCGTGAATACGATAGGTCTAACAGGGCTCAGCTGGGCGAAGTATATTCGCTTCAGAAGAACTTTTTTGATCAGAGCATCGAAACATTCGTGCTGCCGCCGCCCAGAAACACATTCGAAAATCTGCAGCAGGACCAGAACGATCTGGTCCGCAAACATCTGAACGAAGATATTATCATCTTTAACATCTGCGCTTTGATAGTCGGCGGAGTTTTAAGTTACTGGTATGCGGGCCGCACGCTGAAGCCGATAATCGATGCACACGACGCCCAGAAACGTTTCGCTTCTGACGCTAGCCACGAACTACGAACGCCGCTCGCCAATATGAAAGTCGAAAACGAAGTCTTTCTGCGTCAAAAGACTTTTTCGGAAACAGAAGCCCGCGAACTTATAACTAGCAACCTCGAAGAAGTGCAGCGCCTGGAAAGCCTGGCGGATAATCTGCTGCACCTGTCGCAATACGAGAAAAACAATCTTCACCTGGGTTCAGTGCCAATCAAAACCGTGGTAGACAACGCACTCGCCGCCTCGGCCAAGGCCCTTGACGCAAACGGGATAAAAATTGAACGGAAACTGGCGCCAGCCCATGTGCTTGGCGACCGGGAAAGTCTTGAGCAGTTGCTGACGATTGTCATTGATAACGCGATAAAATACGGTCCAAAAAAGGGCACGGTGTATCTGACGGGGAACAAATCTTCAAATCACTATTGCTTGAAAGTCCGTGACGAAGGCCCGGGTATCGCAGCCGAAGATCTACCGCATATCTTTGAACGGTTATATCGCGGCGACAAGGCACGCACCAGTAAGGCCGAAGGATACGGGCTTGGCCTGGCGCTTGCTAAACAAATGGCAGAGGCCAATCAGGCAACTATAACTGCTGCCAACGCTAAGCCGAAGGGCGCCGAATTCAAAATTCAGCTCGGTCTTGTGCATGCCTCCAGGAAATAAGCATAACTTTAGTTACATAACAATGATTAATAGTTATAATAATTGTTGATATGGCAGAGTCGAGGGACTTTTTTACAAAGTACGGGTTTTTGTTGTCGCTGGTTTACCTGACAATCGTGTGCGCAGGATTCTTTGTGATGGGTGCGATCAGCAATCAGAGCTGGGAACTGTGGTACCTGTTGTGGAACCTGTTCCTGGCATGGGTTCCGCTTGGTTTCGCGCTTTGGTTGATGAACATGCTCAAACGTAAATCGTGGTCAACTATACAAGGGATGGTCTTAAGTTTGCTTTGGCTCGGATTCCTGCCGAACAGTTTTTATATGGTCAGTGATTATCTGCACTTGCAGGACTACCCGAGGGTCGATATCGTGTACGACACCGTAACTTTCACGTGTTTCGTGCTGACCGGGTTGTTCTTGGGGTATGCGAGCCTATATCTTGTACACATCCAACTTGCGAAGCGATTGAAAAATCAAATGAACACATGGCTTGCGATCAGTGCCGTACTTTTCGTGTGCAGTTTCGCGATATATTTGGGGCGTGATTTGCGGTTGAACACCTGGGACCTGCTATTAAGCCCAGCAGCTATCCTGTTTGACGTGTCTGACATCATATTGAACCCTGGCGATCATCTGCATGCCTTCACGACGACCGTATCATTTTTCGTATTTCTACTCAGCATCTATATCGTAGTGTGGCAATTCGTCCGCAAGCCACGGATGATGTACAAATAGCGTATTGCAAAAATTGACAAAAATTAAGCATTGGTTTATCGTATAGTTTAATGATTAGAACTTTCGTAACGGTCACGCTCCGGCGTCGCAACCGTATCAACGGGGGCTGCTCTTGATATTGTAAATTACAGAGCCTCAAGCAGCCCCTTTCAAGCAAAGGGGCTTTTTAATTTGAAGCAAAAGAGATTGAAATGAATTCACTAACTACAGAAGTACATCTTGTATCAGGTATAGATGTTCCGCCGCGGCATCTTGAAGCGGCTACAGTGCATGTAAGCGGCTGGCTCTCCGATGCGTCTCCGGCGACACTGCCGAAAACGCCGGACACGTTACTTGAGGAAGCGGCTGGTGATATGGGCTACTTTCCTATGGTTGATGGAATTCCGGTTGGTTATTTTACCTTACAACCCTTTGTAGATTCTAAATATACACCCGTAACTGACATTGACGGCAGATCGTTTTATGCTTGGGCAGACCATTTTGGG
>DATIJK010000074.1:0-14221 GCA_035478715.1 Saccharimonadales bacterium (SeqCode) | reverse complement strand
TCTGTATTGGCATGGAAATTGTTCGTTAAAATGTCGTTCACTTGCCGGCTAGCCAAAACTTCGGGCGCGTCGTTCAATCCCGGACTGCTGAATGTTACGAACCTGAAATTACTGGCGATTGCCAGCAAAAGCAATGACACTAAAATAAAGACTACCGCAGCATTGCGCATTACAAACTGGCTGAAACGATACCAGAAACCACTAGTTTCAGTGGTTGGCTGAGCGATTCGGCGACGTAGTACTGGCAATTTGTTTATTCTATATCCGATAATCCGTAATGCTGCCGGTAACAGAGTAAGAGTGAGCAGTACAGTACTCAGTACCACGGTTGCACCGCCGAGTCCGAGGCTGCGCAATAAACTCTGCGGAAAAACCAGTAAACTGAGCAGGCTTATCGCTACGGTAACGCCGCTGAAAATGATTGTCCGACCGGACCGATTAACGGTGATCGCAACTGCCACTTCAACATCACCGTGCTTTGCCAATTCTTCGCGGAACCGAGCGACCATAAACAAGCTGTAATCTATTGCAAGGCCAAGTCCTAATAATGTAACGATGTTTATCGCATAAGAAGAAATTGGTGTTATTTCCGAGAGTAAACGCATGATAAACAGTGCTGCGAAAATACTCAATCCGCCAAGCGCAAGCGGAGTTAACGCCGCAACCAATGTGCCGAAAAATAACAGTAATAAAGTTGCCAAAATCGGGAATGACAATGTTTCGGCTTTTTTCAGGTCCTTTTTTACCTGGTCATTGACCTGCAGATTAGCTGCAACGCTGCCGCCGAGCCGGACTTGGACTGGCCCGAGTTGGTTTGCTGCAAATGATTCAATCGCAGTATACGTTTCATTCTGAAAATCACGGTCGATGCTTACAGAAGCGTACATGTATTGTTGGTCTGTAGAAACAAATTGGCCGTTTTTCGTCGAAAAATAGCTTGTAACCTGCTGTACATGCGGTATTTTCGAGATCGTCGTCAAATCACTGATAATCATTGGCGTTACCTTCGGGCTCACTATCGACGCGCCAGGGCTGGAAAACAGAATGATAATCTGGCCGCCAGAATTAGCAAAATTGGATTGGCCGATATTCAACACTTTTGTTGAACCAGCACTGGGATCCTGAAAATCCTGGCCGTTTGTTTCCAGTCGATTAAAGACGCCAAGGCCGAATATGCCGGCAGCGATTACATACAGTAATCCTAAAATCAAAATCGGCCACGCATGTTTGTATACGAACAGAGACCAATTAACGAGCAGTGATTTTTCTGGTTTCATATTTATCAATTATTAGACATATATAAGTGTAGCTTAAGCGCTAATGATATGCATGCGTCTCAGCATAAGCATTAACAATTTGGTAGAAATGAAGTATTATGTTTATAAATTAAACTAACATAGAAATTTACCGCATGGAACCTGTCCATGTAATCCAAGATTCAAAACCGTTATATATGAAAGGCAGCAAGACCGGTGTCTTGATGCTGCATGGTTTTACGGGCGCGCCGCAAGGCGTCCAGTTCTGGGCGTATTATATCGCGCATGAAGGCTACACCGTCAGCTGTCCGTTGCTGCCAGGCCACGGCAAGACGTGGCAAGAGCTGAACAAAACAAAATGGACTGAATGGTACAGTGAAGTAGTACGTGCATTCACCGAATTAAAAAAAGAATGCGACACCGTTTTTGTGATGGGGCTGTCCATGGGCGGCACGTTAAGCCTGAAATTAGCAGAGGATTATCCTGATCAGATCCGCGGGTTGGTTCTGGTCAATCCATCGATCATGACGCTTGATAAACGCGCGAAATACACGCCGCTGGTAAAATGGATTATCCCGTCAATCAAAGGTATCGGTAGCGATATCAAAAAATTTGGCGCACGCGAACTTGCGTACCACCGGTTTCCACTGCGTGCGTTCGATTCGCTCCGTGAATTATGGGAAATCACCCGTAATGATTTGCGCAAGATAACAACACCGGTCCTTATATATCACAGCACGATCGATCACGTGGTCGAACCGGAAAATACCAAAATAATATTGCAGGATATCTCATCTACCCAAAAAGAAGAGAGATGGTGCCAAAATAGTTTCCATGTGGCGACGCTAGACAACGACGCGCAGGAAATTTTTACCGGCAGCATCGATTTCATGAAAAAGTTCGAACCTGCTCCAGTGAGTCAAACGGTATCGCACACGCTTGCTCAATCTGTCGATTCCACAAAAATCTGAAATGATTTTATGCGAAATAACTTAAATTTAACGACAAATGATCTGGTGATTTGCTGAACTTTTGTAGTTAAATACCGGTTACGCTTTTGATATACTTATTGACAGTCGGCAATATGGGTTGCGGTGCTAAATTTTGTAAAAACAATTTAATGTCCAAAACTGAATTACTAGTTTATGAATAGTCAGAAGTTACAGGATGAGTCAAATATTGTTAATTTTAAGGCTGATAACGTACAAGGCAGGTTTCGTCTCGGCAAAAGAAAATTAGTTGCACTGTTGAGCATTGTATTGATCGTTCTGATAGTCATTGGTGTGTTTTTATGGTCAAAAAATGAATCAAATATCGCCGCAAATAATAAAAAAAATGCGGATAAACTAGCCTACGAATCAACCCTCAAACAGGCTAAATCATACGAATCAGCTCTAAATTTAGCCGGCGAGTCGAAAGTATTGCAAGATTACCTCAAAACGAACCCTCCAAAGCAATATCAGTACACGCCGCTAATGGATCTGGCATCAATCGCATACAATCAACGGAAGGATGCGCTGGCAATTAGTTATTACAAAAAGGCGGAAACAGCAAGCGGTAAAATACAGGAATACGACGTTGTCGGTATCGCAGTAGCTGCACAAGCTGAAGGCGATAAAAAGACAGCGATAAGTTATTACAAAAAAGCGATAAAGTTAACACAGGTGCAGCCCGGCGTCGCAAACAGTATAGATGATTATAAATCAGCGATAGATTACCTGGAGGGCAAGCCGTGAAATTTCGACGCGTAGCAAATGCTTTTATTGCCTTACTGTTTGCATGTTCTGGTGGGCTTCTGATTCCTGCAACTGTCAGCGCAGCACCGAAAGCCTTCATATGCACAGCCCAATACGAGGCGATGGATGGGCGTTGCATGTATCAATCGTATTTTAGTGGCATGGCTTTGGAAGATCCTACGTACGCAGGGGTAGGAGCGTTAAGCGCGCCATTAGTTACCATTTACAGATACGTTGATTCATTGGGGCCGTATCTTAATGATGATTACGCTTTCCCGAGCAATACCGATGGAAATAATGCGAATGCCGCAGCGAACTTCGTAAGCTTTGTGTCCGGGTATCTCAATTCGCCAAATCCGGCTACTTTACCGTTTAGAGATTGTGTTTCACAGGGATTCCCTAATGCTACTCCACCTGTAGACAACGAAGATGGATGTTCAGGGTACCGAATGAAGGTGCTCTGGGCCGCTTTCACAGTTTTGACGATGCTCGGCGGCAAATATACTACATATGATGTAGGCACTGTTTTTGGCAATAGCGCCAATACTGGCGTCGCTGACGCAAGGGCTGAATTTAACACCTGGAAAACAGATGTTATGAATGCAGACGCTGCGGGTCAAATTGAATGGAATGCGGCGAGGGATTTTCCTGATAATCATCCGAATACGGGGTCGCGTGGCTGGAACAAGGATCTAGGTATGTTTTTGCAAGGTCAGGAAATTGGCCGTCACACCATAGTATTTCATATGCCGGGCGGCGATTATATTATTAATCGCCGCTGCGGAAATGCTGTATCGTTTGCAGCTTTTGGAAGCGTAGCACCACCTCCATCGCCTTCAAATCCACCGATTTGCGATGCCTTGGCCACGAATGTTCCGTACATTGACCCATCAAGATCATTTATGATACATGCCAGTATCAGCTACGCCGGCGCTAGCGGTCCTGCGGATGCTACTGCTGCTAATGCAGCTGGCGATAAAATAGGTATCAGCATCAGCGGCCCCAGTTTAACGTATCCATTGACAAAGTTTGGCCCTACCGTTTCCGGTAACGTATTGACTGCCATTACTCCAACGCTCGGTCCAGTTACAGCTGGTACTTATGCGGTAAAATACAATCTTTACAATTCGTCGGGTAGCAAACTTATCACAACGGATTGCAGCGGCACTTTCAAAGTAGCAAATTTGCCCTATTTCGTAGTCAATGGCGGTGACGTTTCTGCCGGCGGCGGTATGGAAGTGAATTAAAACTCCGTTATTCTTGCCAGGCTTATTATTAAGATTCCTAGGCTTGTTTTACGAAAATCCACTATATACACAATTTTTGTGACACATACCGCTTGTGCTTCTGCTATAATTTTATGAGACAAATTCCGCGATCTTAGTGGAAAGGCGAACGGGTATGACATGATAGGGCCCGAAGAAAGAACGTCGTGGCTCAAGGTTCACGCCAAAATTATTGCTCTTTGCTTGTGCATACTTGCTACAGGTATCTTATTCTGGTGTCTCAGACCGCAGAGTGAAAGTGATAGCTCATCGAATAAAGTCGCACAGCGGACACTGGTTACAAGCTTGGCTACCGCGGTACGAAAAACGAATGATCAAGAAATAATAAATATAACAAGCCAACTCATCAATGGAGCAAAAAAAGGCGATTATAAAGTGGACGACGCAACATTGGCAAATTACCGACTTGAAAGAGCGACGTCGTATATGAATATCAAGCAATATAGCAAAGTTGCTTCGGATACCGAGGCGGCGGTAAAGCTTTCGTCGGCAACGCAGCCTGCCGCATACGCATTTGAGTTTGAGGCTCGTTACAGGCAAGGCGAGCGGCAATCGCTCATTCCTTTACTGAACAAATTAATTGAGACTGAGAAATCAAGCTCGAATCCGTTGAAGGGCAGTGAAATCGCACAATATCAGCAAGATATTACCGATATCCAACACCATACGGAGCTATCATTCTGATGAAAATTACCTTTAATCGAATTATTTCTGCGGTCGGTTTACTGTTATTTTCGGCTGTATTCGCATTGATGCCGGTATCGCAAACTTTGGCGTTGGGCGGTGTATGCGACTCGCCTGCTTTTATCAACTTGGGCATTGCCGGTTGCCACGGTTATTTTACTAGCAACGGTACAAAGGATTTCAACCGGCCAGCACCATATGGAGTGGTTGGCTACAATATCGTCGACTGTAACTATTCTTCGCTGCTATGTGTGAATGGAACGGGTCCCAATAATGCTATACCGTTCGCTCCGGCTGTTTGTACGGCGGTGCAGTTACCGTGCGGTGTAAAAAACGCGGCAGATTTTGAAAAATGGATGGGCTGGTATCTGCAGTCGGGCTACAGTTATAACCATGCTGGTGCAGCCTATATCGTCGACGCTATGTTGGGCAGGCAGGGAACCGGTTTTGCGAATGTAAACGCTGGGATTAATTATGCGCTTGCTCACTTTCAGGAATGGAAGAACGATGTAACATACTATGATTCACAAGGCTGGATAGATTGGTATGTCGTGACGCCGGTCTTTGCCGGCCAGATCAACAGCATGCACGCCTGCAATACGACCTATTCACCAGCTGGCTCATGCCAGGAAAATACTGTTGGCGTAAAAGCAGCCAATGGAACTTACCCATATGATGGCAAGGATGAGGTAATTTTCCGCCAGCAGACCGACGAGCCGAGCCATTTGATTATTTTCCATAACCCAAATGGAACCAGTTTTGAAATCAGGCGTGAATGCGCGAACTTGGTTGCCAGCGACTCACCGTTAGTTCCGCCGCCGCCCCCAGTAGTCAATCCGGCATGCGGGGCTATGATGGTGAATCCAGGCAAAGTCGATCCTGACAGGTCATTTTTGGTGCAGGTCACGGTCACCTATAAGACGACTGGCGAAGCAAACGCCGTTATGGGATCGACTAATCAGATGAAACTTTCTGTATCGGGACCGGGTGTGAGCTACTCCGATAACAATATTTTGATGAACCAGGACGGTGCGGACATCAATGCCACAAGCACGACACTTGGCCCGTCGAACAATACGGGGATATATACTGTCAACTGGGGTGTGACAGGATCGGCAATACCTTCAGCAGACATTAATTGTAACGCTACTTTCTTTATCGCGAATATGCCGTATTTCGAAGTAAATGGCGGCGATGTTTCGGCGGGCGGCGCAATGGATATAAACTGATTTTTCGATTCATAATCATATAAAAAGTTTAGAAAATTGATCTGCCAATTCATCCAGTTGTATAGTTTTGATTTTGTTAATTTATTTATTGCTTAACTTTTCTTGCGGCGGGAATCGATTAATTGTCCTTATTCAAAATTTTAATATTACATATCGCTTGAGCTTTTGTTATACTTTTTAACAAGATGGCAGGCAATAAGGGTGACAAAGCCCACGGGGATGATATGTTCGGGCCCGAACCCTGGACAGTATGGTTCAAGCGGCATACGAAGCCGGTAATTATTCTTTTAGTTATTGTTATCGCTGGTGTCGTGCTTTGGTATTTCATGCCGCAAGGGCATGGTGATAATTCTTCTAACAAAGTCGCACAAAAAACTCTCGAAACAAGCCTGGCAGCAGCCGAAAATAATTACAATTACCAGCAAACAGTCAATATTACTACCCAACTCATCGACGGCGTTGATTCTGGTATCTATCATGCCGATAATCAGACGTTGGCAAAATATCATATGGACAGAGCAACAGCAAACATTAACCTTAAACAAAACGAGTCAGTAGTTCAAGATTTAGAAGCCGCAGCTAAATTGTCACCGCAATATAAAAAAGCAGCATTGGCATTTGAATTTGAAATAAGATATTCGCAAGGTGAACGGCAGCAGCTTATCCCGTTATTGAACCAAATAATAGCCATAGAAAAAACAAGCAGTAGCCCAACGCGGTATAGCATGATAGACCAATATCAGGAATATATTTCGGATATACAACAAAATAAGGAGATTTCGTTCTAATGAAGCGCAATCGAATAACAGCAATTTTTGGTACACTTTTAATCGCTTCTACTTTTGCATTGTTACCGCTGGCAGAAAGTGTCGTTGAAGCCGCTGTTTGCAACTCGCCAACCATTACCCGGTTTGGGCGGACTAATTGCCATGGCTACTACTCTAATACGAATTTTGAACGGCCGAACGGTACATGGGGTTGGAACGTCGTCAACTGTGAGGATTCATCGATCGGATGCCCGAACGGGACTCAAAAGAATAACGCGATACCGTTCAACGCTCCCACCTGTACTGCGTCGCAACTGCCGTGCGGAGTGAAGAATGCAGCCGATTTTGAAAAATGGATGACGTGGTATCTCAGCGCCGGCTACAACTACAACCACTCCGGAGCTGCATTCCTAGTTGACACTATGCTCAACAAGCAGGGATCCAGTTTTGGGAACGTGACGAACGGCATTAACTACGCCATCGCGCATTTCCAGGAATGGAAAGACCTGATTGAATACTACCAGGCGCAAGGATGGATACAGTGGAACGTTGCAACAACAATTCCTGTTGGCACGGTTAATAGCATGCACTCTTGCAATACATCCTATACGCCCATGTACGATGCAGCAGGCAACCCTAAATGTAATCAAGATACTGTCAGCCAATCTTTCTACGATGGCCGGGATTTTGAGTTTTTCAATGACCCCGATGCCGAACCGAGCCATTTGATAATCTTTAACAACCCAAATGGATCTAAATTTGAAATCAGACGGGAGTGCGCGAACTTGATCGGCCAGATGGCTCCGCTGGTGCCACCGCCACCGACTCCAACCGTACACCCTACATGCGGATCGATGATTGTAAATCCGGGCCGGCCGGATCCCAAAATCGCATTTAATATCCAGCAAGCCATTGTCTCATACAAAAATACTACCGAGGCGAATCAGGTAATAGCGTCGGCAGACCAGCTGAAATTATCGGTAACAGGCCCGGGCATAAGTTACACAAATAATAATATTGCGATAAATCAGGACGGTTCGGATATCTATGCTGTAAGTCCGAATCTCGGCCCGTCGAATAACACAGGGACCTACACGGTAAACTGGGGTGTTACCGGATCCGACTTACCTTCGGCGGATATAAATTGCAGCGCTACATTTGTTATAGCCGATATGCCGTATTTCGTAGTCAACGGCGGCGATGTTTCGGCCGGCGGCGGGATGAGCGTAAATTGAGCATCGGAATTTTGTAAATAATCTTTGCAATACAATAAAACACTAGCAGAATAAGGTGCACTGATATGCGGCAAAGCACAGATTTATCACCGGAAGTCCGAAAAAAGTGTGAATTTAAGGCAGTACCATCATTTAATTTTCTTAATTGCTAATGCTAAAAAATAACATTACTATTATATGAAGACAGGTAACAGTGCGTTGAGTAGAATAAACGTTCAAAAAAGCCGCCAGTATTTTGAAGGCTTACTCGCTACGAAAATGGACAGGGATGTAAATAACATGAAACTGGGTTGACGTGAATAGCAAGACGGCCGGTCACGGCGATGCAGAAGATGCGATCACGGTGGTTGAGTCAAAACGCAGATGGCTCAGAATTGATAACAGACCGGTAATTTTCATAGTTGGAATTCTTTTGATCCTCATATTGACGGGTACTTTGTTGTGGTGGCATAACGATTCAAAAAATGTCGCCCGAAGCAAAGCTGACGATCAAAAACAAGCCGCATTAGTTGCGGTCAATCAGGCGTCCCAATTAGACCGCACTGGAGATTATGCCGGCGAGGCAAAGGTATTTAAAAATTATTTGGCGACAAATCCGCCCAAACAATACCAATATAAGCCGCTCGTAACTTTGGGGTTACTTGCCCAAATACGGAAAGATTATAAATCTGCATTACAGTATTACAATAAAGCGATCGCGATTAATGATGGAAATCTCTCGGAGTTTGATGCTGAGAACATAGCGTTAGTGGCAGGCGCCACGGGCGATCAGCCGAAGATGCTTGTTTACACCAAAAAAGCATTGCAGATTGCAGAGAAGAATCCGAAAGCTTACAGCGATATCGCTGATCTTAAAGCAACTATCAAACACCTGGAGGAAACTCAATGAAGCGTCGAATCCTGATTTTACTGGTAGCATTCCTGTTTGGTGTGTCTCCATTTATATTAGTCACACAAGATGCGCTTGCTGCTATCGACTGTACGACGTATGCTCCAAACGATTTTGATGGGCGATGCCTGTACCAGACGTATTTTGCGGGTTTTGACTTCCAGGCGGATATTAACAATGGGGGTTATGGTGGAAACGGCATTTGGGCGGATGCGGGAACTCCAAATGCAGGCAAGGTATGTCCAAAGGCTCAAGACACCGACGCCGATATTACAGGTAGTAATCAATGCGGTTTGTGGAATTATACCGACTCCCTGGGCAGTGATGGCCTGAACTCGTGGGCGTTTCCTGATACCATCGAAAAGGGTAATCCAAATTCTGCCCAAAATTTTGTGAATTTTATTCACGATTATCTGTTTTACAATCAATTTCTTTGTTCAATAAACAATTTTCAGCCTCCGTCGAAATCATATAAGACTTATGACGTCAGATGCCAGTATTACATGGCGAGGATACTTGGCGCTGCGTTTATCGTCCTGACAATGTATGGTCCGCCATATACGACGTATAATGTCGGTCCGAATGTGTTTAACAACCAGAGAGGCTCCGGCGGTAGCGTTCCTATTGATAATGCACAAGCTGGAATTTTAGATGCGCGTAATGTATTCGACAATTGGAAACAAAGGGTCTTGCAGCTCGATGCATCCGCACCAGGGGCTATTGAATGGAACGCCCTCACACCGCCATCGGTAGCAACGGTGAACCATCTCAATTCGTCTGCCTCCGATTACAACCACGACGTTCTTGTACGCATTGCAAATCCCCAGGTGAATCATGTGATTATATTCCATATGCCAGGTGGTAAAACATATATTATTAACCGACGCTGTGGGAATAGTGACGCGTTCGCTGTCCTTCCGCCGGTGAACTCACCGCTGCCGCCGACCTGCGACATAATGTCCCTCAGTGTGCCATACTTAGACCCATCTAAGACGTTTAGCATCTCTGCCAGTATCAGTTATCTTGGTGCAACGGGAACATCTGACGCTGCGGCTGCTCTGGCTGCCGGTGATAAGATCGGTATCAGTGTCAGCGGGCCTGGCTTCTCGTATCCATTGACTAAATTTACCCCGTCCATTTCAGGCAATCGCCTGACTGCAACTACGCCGACGCTTGGCCCTGTCGGTGCCGGGAACTACACGGTCACTCACAATCTGTATAACTCATCGGGTAACACACTCGTCAGCCCAACGTGCACTAATTCTTTCAATGTAGCCAATATGCCTTACTTCCAAGTCAACGGCGGCGATGTCTCGGCCGGCGGGGGAATGAGCGTAAATTAAAATGTTAAGACTTTGCGAATATGCAAATAAACAATATTGCTAATGAAAATGTACAGGTTGATATTGTGCGGCCGCGCAAGCGGTGGAAAATCATTATCGCTGTTGCGTGTATCGCGCTCGTAATTGCCGGCGGCATAACAGCATATTTACGACATGAATCAAAAATTCATGCTCAAAATGTGGCTGCTGCGAACAAAATTCAGATGGTAAACCTGCAGAAAAAATTGACGGCCGACCAAAACAGCGGTAATTTTCAATTGACAGTGAACGACGCATCCACACTCATCAATGGCAAGCTCTCAGGCAAATATCAAATAGACAATAAGAAGCTCGCGGATTATTACATGCAAACCGGCGCTGCTTATTTTAATCTCAAAAACTACGCAAAAGCAAAGTCTTCTTATGAAGCCGCGGTAAAGTATGACAAATCGATACAGCGGGCTGCGTTGCAAGGAGAAGTTTCCACTGGCTATGCCGCTGGAGAACGCGAGCAACTCATACCATTGCTTCAACAGTTGAAAGTATTAGCTAATAAGCCGCCTCATGATATACTGGATCCGAGCGCATCAATGTATGATCATGACATTTATGCAATACAACACAAACAGGAAATTAGCTTGTAATGTGCTATTCAACTGTTCGAAAACTATTAGTGATTTTCTCAGTATTTGCAGTAGTTGTACTGGCAGGCATCACGATGTCAACCGGGAAAACACATGCCGCATCAGTGCATCAAACGCAGATATGCAGCACAGCTGGCGGCGGCCGGAATGGTTGTTTTGGATTCGATACGAATGCCGATCTGTACAACTATGCAAATGACGATTTATGGGAAGATAACGTCATCGTAAATGTAACAGACCCGGCTAACCTCAATGCATATGAATACTCTGATGTGCACGATGCCGCATCCTTTATTTCGTACAATGAAGGTTTGCTGGCTCGCGGCAGCCCGTCGAGTTATGACTACGATAGCCTCGGTGCTGCAGATATTATTATTCTTATGCTGGGGGTTTCAGGGCCCTCAGTCTGCTCGTGGTATACGTCCGGAGCTAGTACGACATGCACTTGGAAAGCGTCCGTGGCCTATGCGCAGAATCCAACTCATCTTGCAGATTGGGAATCACGCGTTAATTATTACGCCAGCCAGCCCAATGTCGGCGCAGGCTGGAATGGCTGGATAAACTGGAATACCAGCATGTTTATACCTGTTGGATATCCTGACACGGCACATATATGCAATTACACTGATGATCTTCATTGCTGGGATTATCTATCTGGAATCTATCCGCCAATGCCGCTGCAATACGATACGCAAGACATAGCTTGGAAAGAAAAAGAAGTAGCTTCGACGCATCCAGTAATTATCTTCCAAAATCCTGATGGCACCCAATTTGTCCTGGATAGGATATGCGCAAACGTATTAGGCAGTATCATCGGTATCCAGGCGCCACCACCACCTCCGCCACCGCCAGCACCGCCCGGCCCGCCTCCAGCGCCGCCAACGCCACCGCCAGCACCATCACCGCCGCCCGGACCGACTGTATGTCTACCATCTGACAAGAACGGCAGTGTCGTCAGCTGGAACAAAGAAGGCGCATCCTATGCCGGTGCCGGCACCCAATACGCCGCATTCGCCATGAACTTCCTGCAGGATTTCGCATCAGCCCAAAGTACGGCTAGCTTTAAACCAAAAGGTCTGAGCTTCTCAAACACAAATAACGTAGATACATCCGGCGGTGGCAACGATACCTACGGCGGAGATTTCGGCAGTTTGGGCTGTACTCCCAACTATTGGTGTGATCCGCCACCGGCAGATATTAAAACAGGAAATATAACTATTACGAATACGTCAATTCTCAATGGTACGAGTAAAAATATGTATGTTGATGGCAATGCCTATATCACTGGCGATATTACATACAGTGACTCATACGCAAATGCTAAAGAAATCCCCTCATTCAAACTGATTGTTAAGGGTAACATTTTCATTGATAGTAGTGTCAGCAAAATCGAAGGATTGTTAGTTGCTGAACCAGATACATCAGGAAATGACGGCAATATCTATACTTGTGCTACTGGCTTTGTAGCGCCTGGACTTGATAATACGCTGTATAACAAATGTAATAACAAACTAACCATCAACGGTTCTATGATAGGCAAACAAGTCTGGATGACTCGGACAAATGGGACACTGTATGGCAATACGCCAGCTGAGGCCGTCAATTACACACCAGAAACCTGGTTAACCCAATTCCCGGCCTGCCCAGAAAATTCAGCCACTGGTTATGACGCGATAACCGAGTTGCCTCCAGTATTGTAAAGTAATGAAAAATCGAAAACGTTTAGAATATACGATAAATACGATTTTAGTTACAAACCGCTTTCGCTTTTGGTATACTGTACTACAAGATGGTCGAGAATAAGGGCGACAAAACTTAGGGTGAGTAGTCGGCTGGTGCTGCAATAGATATAAATTAATATGAAAAAATTGCATGTAATGAACGATCCGGTAAAAAAACGATCAGTAATAAAGAAATTGTTTAAAATTAGCAGCCGACATACGGCACTGTTTTTTGTTGCATTGACATTGATTGTCGGCGTTTCATTTTTAAACACGGTCGAACAAACCCATGGTCAGTTTGGGCTTAACCCGCTGAAATATCTTACGACGCAAAAAGCATACGCTGCAACATACTGTGTTACGGGGCACGTCTATATGGCTAGCGGGCCCAATGGCAGAGCAGGAGTACCTGTAAGGGTAAATGGTCCGGCCTTGTTTGCTACTTCCGCGGGGTCCTCTGGCGCTTACAGCATTTGTGGAGTCCCCGCAGGTACTTGGTCCGTGCAAATGAGCATACCAGCCGGCTTCGGATCGTTCGGGCCATCGTTGGTGACTATGACGTTTGGTCCGAATAGGACACACGATTTTGGTTTGCTCTTGCTACCTTCACCGCCACCTCCAGCACCACCCCCGCCAGCACCGTCGCCCCCACCCCCCAGCCCAAGCCCTAGTCCAAGCCCGAGTCCTTCACCGTCACCATCGCCGTCTCCTTCACCCTCGCCATCACCATCACCGAGTCCTTCACCATCCCCCAGCCCAAGCAGTTGCAACATAGCCACCGATCCAAACGGCAGTGTCGTCAGCTGGAACAAAGAAGGCGCATCCTATGCCGGTGCCGGCACCCAATACGCCGCATTCGCCATGAACTTCCTGCAGGATTTCGCCTCAGCCCAAAGTACTGCAGCCTTTAAGCCCAAAGGATTAAGCTTCTCAAACACGAATAACGTAGATACATCCGGCGGCGGCAACGACACCTACGGCGGAGATTTCGGTAGTATATCGTGTACGCCTGACTATTGGTGTAACCCGCCGGCAGCAGCGGTGCAGACGGGAAATGTACCAGTTGATGGATTATCCGTACCAGATGGTTCCAACATTACCACTTTCATTGATGGCAACGCGTATATAACTGGCGACATAACTTACAGTAATACATATGCGAAAGTCAGCGAAATACCATTCTTTAAATTGGTCGTAAAAGGTAACATATATATTGACCGCAGCGTGAATGAGCTGGATGGATTACTTGTAGCCGAGCCCGATGCCGCAGGCAATAATGGCACTATATATACTTGTGCAACGGGTTTCGCTGCTCCGGCACTAGACGATACTTTATACAACAAATGCAACAACAAACTAACCGTCAATGGATCACTGATCGCCAAACAAGTCTGGATGACCCGGACTACCGGAACCCTATTCGGTAACACGCCGGCCGAGGTCGTCAATTAC
>DATIJK010000073.1:0-11846 GCA_035478715.1 Saccharimonadales bacterium (SeqCode) | reverse complement strand
CGCAATTATTGACTGGCTATCGACACACACAAGTTCAAATAATAAACCACTTTCCAAATCCAATATTTAGTTAAAAAGATAGAGATTCAGGTCGCGTCGTGCTAAAAATTTGCACCGAAGATTGTTCGGGCCAATCTGTGCGCAAAATATCGTGGGCTGTGACTGCGGTATACTCTGCCACAATCAGCAATCTCGTTTGGTTGCAAAATTCTACCATCTACGATTCTACCGGCTAACCTTGAAACCTCATCTAACATTAGTGGCCTATCTGCACGAGAGCTATAGCCATCAGAACTCCAGAGTGTTGCTAATCGTCCGGCACTTACACCCACTCTGGCAGGTTGGTCGGCATATAAGTGATGTGAATCCCGATTTTCAGTAACATTAAATCCAGTGTCGGTAGGATCTGAGCTTGATTTAGTAATTGTGTAATGCGATCGGTAGTGGCCATCCGGCGGCCAAACAACTTCACAACTGCCACCGGCATCAGCTACTTTTGCCGCTAGCGCATCATGCAGATCTTCTGAACGTTTTAACATGTGCGGTAGTAATTGACCCAAGTTTGCGCCAAACTGAAATGCATCTGTTTGAGTTAGATAAAGCTCGCTTGAATTTGCCATGAAAATTACGATAACATAATAAGGCATAATTAGCAATGTAAACCTATACACTCCGGCAAAATGTCATAGGATAAGGGAGATTGTATAGAGGTTTAAAAATATCCTGTATCAGAGTCAGCAGTTAATTATTACTGCATCGCCAAGTGATAGTTTTAACGAACATACAGTTCTATTCATTACAGCATTAATCGGCAATTTCAAATACTATTGAGCATGCAATATAAGTTAAGGAGGAAGCTTATGGCAGCTAAACGAGGTCTCGGGTCACCAAATATGAGTGCAGAGCAGAAACGACGGATTCAGAGTGCGGGCGGCAAAGCAAGCAGTGGCAGCCGCAAACGCAACAAATAATTTATACGTGTAGTTTTGGGAGAATTGGCGGAATTACAGAGATGTAACCCGCCAATTTTTTTATTCTACAGTCGTTGTAATAGTTTACATACATGTATTGTGATTAATATTACGCCGGGTTTGTGTGAAGGTTTACTGTTAGAAAAACGACGCTAGTTCATACTTGTAATTGATTCTTGGAGTGAGCGGGTCATCAAAGTAGCGTAAGCAGGGCCGATGCGTCACTTACGGAGAATCCGGGTCAATAATGTTAAGGGGAGCGCTTATATCGTGGAGGAGGTACTAATGGCAAATCTACGAAATCTACAATCATTTATTTCTGAACATGAGCGAAAGCTTGAAAGAAAGATTGAAACCGCAGCGACTGAAGGCCGATTAAGCGCTACCCAACGCTTCCCGGGATCGCACAACTTTTCAGACAATTTGACGCCAATGCACTATCGAAAAATACTTGGCGCACAGTTTTCGGGGGCAAAATCACACACGCACACATGGCCGATGCGTTATGAAATGACGCCGCGAAATTAGCTAGTATCTGGTAGTCCACAGTTTGTAGCCGGACGATTACAAGTCCGGCTATTTGCTATATGAAGGCTAGTATCTGGTATTCCGAAGTTTGACTTGGCTATGGACTATTAGCTTTGGACTTTGGACATTTCTTATTCTTTAAGGTAGGTAGTATTGGCGGTAACGTACGGCAATGATGGCTGTTCAGTTTTACGTACTTGCTTTGCAGCGATGCGGACTTCGTAATTGTAAATCACTACTTCCTGCAGCGGCATTTCAAGTGTTTCAATTTGCAGATCATCGAGGCCATCGAGATGTTTTATCAATGCGCGTAGTGTATTGCCATGCGCTACGATAAGCACATTGTTTCCTTTTCTTAATTCTGGCAAAATCTGGACTTCAAAATATAGCACGACACGCTTGTACACCATTTTGAGCGTTTCGCCGTCAGGTATCGGTTCGTTCCAGCCCCGGCGGAATTTGATGTATTGTGCATCGCCATACCGTTTGATGATTTCGGCATGCTGCAAGCCGGAAAATTTTCCATAGTCACGTTCGTTGAGTGCTGCATCTTCTTTCAGCGGTACTTTATCCCAGCCATTGTCGACCATGATAATATCAAGCGTGTCTTTTGCTCGGGTAAGTAATGATGTATAGGCGATATCGGGCTTTAGGTCTTTGATTGATGCTGCCATCTGGGAAGCTTGGACGCGGCCACGCTGTGTCAGCGGCGGATTATGCAAACCAGTAAACAGTTCGTTTGCATTATACTCAGACTCACCGTGGCGGATGAGCAACAAATTAGACATAAAAACATTTTATCATAAGAACTTTGGTGTGATATTTTATAAGCTAAAATATATGCATCAATTACGACGCTGCACGGTATGCTATCATGCTTATGATATGAATCGATTTCACACTAAAATCGGGGGCTAAAACAATGAGTTGGGGCACCGCAGATAATTTGACGTTGAGCGTAATGACTTTGCGGAACGCAGGTTTGGTCGAGCGTGTTCGTGCCGCCGGAATTGCAGGATATCAAGGAATTGGCTGGCGACTAGAGGATATTACGAACGCTTTGCAATCCGGAATGACCGAGTCAGATATAGTAAGGCTGTTTAGCGCAACGAAAGTAAAGCCGATTGAAATCGAATTTTTCAGGCAGTGGGTGGGATTAGAAAATGACCGTGAGTATCAAGACCGCGAATTTCAATTGCTTGAGTGGGCTGGCAAACTCCGAGCGCGGCATATTAATGTCGCGGTATTTGAAGACGATTCGCACGATAAGATCGTAGCTTCATTGAGCGGCTTATGCCGTCGGGCGTACGATAAAAATTTACTGGTCCAATTGGAATTCATGCCATACAATCCATCAGTCAATACGCTTGCAAAAGCTTGGGAAATTGTCCGCGACACCAATCAGTTGAACGCTGGATTATTAATCGATGCGTGGCATTGGAATCGGGCGAACTGTACGTCAGAATCATTACATGGTATTCCGCCGGAAAAAATCACCTCCATCCAAATCAGCGATGACCTTGCGCAACCCATGACGGACGTATCCGAAGAATCGAGGCACGATCGTCTGGTACCGGGCAGAGGAGCAATAGACCTGACTGAATTTTTAACGACCTTGGAAGAATACGGCGTTTCCGCACCGTTATCAGTTGAAGTGATGTCAGACGAGTTGGACGCATTGGAGCCGGCCCAGGCAGCGCTAGAAACGGCTGTCGGAGCGCGGTACGTCTTGTGGCAGTATGCGGGAAGAACATTTATTCCCAACACGAATGAGCAATCGTAAGCTACACTAAAGAGCTTATGCTGTAAAATAAATGGCAAGTGGACGCTTATTTAAAGTACGTCAAAGATTTGCATACCCGCGGTTTTTCGGCGGTGCAGATTCAAGACAATTTAAAAGCACTCAAATTAGATGAAAGTTCGCAAAAAGTATTGCTGGAATATGCACGGTCATTAACCTATGCTAAAAAACCTGAAGTTCCTCAGCAGCCACCGCTTTCGCAACCGCAGTTACCCGCAGAATCTAGAATACCGACTACAGTTTTGCCTGTATATCTTGAGTATATAAAACTGCTCTTAGGTAAAGGAAAGTCAAAAGCGGATATCGATACTGATCTGTCGTCGCGCGGTGTTGATGATGTGTCAAAAGCGATTTTGTTTCAATTAGCTGATGAAACTTCGGTATCTAAACCAGCGCAAGAACCCGTGCAGTCCGATGTTGACAAATCTTTTTCAAATCGCGAAAAGGAGCTTGAAAATGCGGCTGAAAAATTAGAGGAAGCTGCAGAACATCTGGCCGCGGTCGCCGATCGATTGGAAGCAGCAGAAGAAAAGCAGGGTGTAGCTTCAAACAATGGTCTGCAAAGCCAAATAAGCACGAACCAATCTGAAACACAACGGATTCAGAATTTGGCCGACAGAGTTGAGTCAGTCGCAGGCAAACTGGGGACTGCTCAACCGCTGCCACAGCAACCCGCAGTGCCAACTCCTCAGCCTCAGCCGCAAAAGCTTGCCCAGCCACCCGCGCCCAACAATATTCCTGTCCAGCCAGTTCCAGGCGTACAGTTGCAGAATTCACCTGTGCCGCATGCAACGCCATTACAACAAGCAGCGCTTGCATCAGCCGACGAAAAACCCGCGTTAAACACTGGAGCGCTATCTGTTTTTGCAGGGTTGTACATTCTGCTGCTAATATTTGCGCTGCATTCCGGCGACCGACCCGTCAAGTGGCTCGCGTTGTTGAGCATGAATGTTGTTGGAACAGCCGGTTTCAACATGCTGTTACGACGGTCATCGTGGCGGCACGAAGACCAATGGTTGACAGCGACAATTCTGCAAACCGGTTTATTTATTCCGTTCTTGTTTAAAGAGATCGTCAGCCCGATACATTTTCCGTCATACACGCCGTTCGAAATTTTGTTGCTCGGTATTGCCGTAACTGGCATCATCAGCTTGCAATTCTTCAATGTCAAAGCACTCGAAAACTTAGAAGCAAGCGTGTTTTCGGTCGTTTATAACACACGAATCTTATTCATTACACTTCTGGGTACCTTCTTTTTATCAGAAGATATTGGCCTGTGGGCCATGCTCGGAGGATTATTTATTTTCCTGGCGATATTCATCGTCAAACAAAAAGGCTCAAAATCGCTGACTAAACAAGGTATTATGTATGCGATTGGCGCGGCGCTGGCAATGAGCGTCTTGAATACGTGCGAAAAGGAACTGATTAAACTTGTCGGTTACGAACAATACATTTTCCCGCTGTTTCTGGCGGCAGCAATAATTATGTGGGTAACCGTATATGCCCGCAAGACAAAGAATCCGCTTAAACTTCTGACGACACCGCACAGCTTCTTACTGATGGCCTTACGAGCTTGCGCCGGCATCGGTTTTTCATATGCCCTGGTATTCGGTCCGGTAGCGGTATCAAGTTACATATCAAGCCTGAGCGTAGTCCTGCTAGTAGTCTTCGGCATGCTATTCCTGAACGAACGCGATTTCCTAAAATCAAAAATCCAAGCTACGGCCGTAGCAATCTTGGGTCTGACGTTTATCCTGATCGACAGTTTGAAATAAGTTCAAATGTGTAAGTTTTTGAAAATCGTATCTAATTGGGCTCTGGAAAGTTGGCCGGGAGCTGTGTGGTGTTGAGCAACCAGCGGGGCAAAAATCAATTCATTACCCCAAAGTGATCCGAAAATTCGCGTAACTATACCATGCCTACCCATGCCGAGCACGATGTGTTTTTGGTGTTTTTCCTTGAGCAGTAGCTGCAGTTCCAGTAGCCGGACAGCATCTTCTTCGTCGTTGCAGAACGTCGATATTTTGACGATTTCCGGTTTGTGCGATTCTATCTGATCTACTATCAGCTGCAGTTCGTTTAAATCCGGGGTTTTTTTGTAGTTGTGGTACGAACCGATAACCCTGATCTGCAGATCATTCAGTTTTATGAATTCCAGTTCCGCCAGCTGGCTACGAATGTCCAAATCCAATAGTGCATGCGATTGATCCAACGACCTGATGAGTTGAAATCGACTATCAGATGGCATTTCAATCGGTTCCAGCCGTTCGCGGCGGAACAGGAAAATTATCTTATGAGAATATTTATGAGTCAGTTTTGTAACAAACTCATCGTCCACTCCTTCAATGTAATCAAGCCAAACTTCAAAAAAATGGTACTGGTCGATATTATGGTCGATTTCATCAAAAACCGCTTGGGTCGAATGTTTGATGACCGGAAGGCAATATTTTTCGCGCATGATTACTGCTTTGCTTCCATGTTTTCCATGATAACTTGGTTCACAATAGATTCATCGACTTTCTGATTGATGACACCGTGGCCGATTTGCTTCAGGAGTGTAAATAGGACGTCGCCGTATTCATTCTTTTTATCGTGCCGCATCTTGCCTTTGATGCGGTCAATTGCAAAGTGCGGTGATTTTACCGGCAAACCAGCCGCCGTAATTGCGTCGCGGATTCGCTGTACTTCATCGGCAGTAATATTACCGATCTTCGATGATAAATCTGCTTCGGCTACCATACCGATCGCTATGGCCTCACCGTGCAGCAATGGATGATCCGTTTCCCATGATAAGGCTTCGATTGCGTGGCCAATCGTGTGGCCGAAATTCACAAGTTTGCGCGAGTTTTCTTCTTCCTCGTCTTTCGAAATGATTGCAACCTTAATTTTTACGGATCTAGCTATCAGCTCGGTGAGTTGATAGCCGCTCAATTCTTCGGGATGCAATTTTGAAAGTTTGTCAAAAAACGCGGCGTCTCTGATAAGACCGTATTTAATCATTTCAGCGAATCCTGCTATTAAATCTCGCTTTGGTAATGTCGATAATGTATCAGTGTCAATTACTATTACTTTCGGTTCATCAAAAGTCCCGATGATGTTTTTCAAGCCTATAAAATCAAATCCTGATTTACCACCAATACTGCTATCAATTTGTGCAAGCAGCGTAGTTGGAATTTGCACGAAATCAATACCTCGCATGTATGTGCTGGCTGCAAATGCACCCAAGTCGCCGACGACACCGCCGCCGAGTATCAAGACAAGGCTTTTACGGTCGCAGCCGGCGGCAAGCATATTGGTCCAGATTTTTTGGATGGTGTTGATATTTTTAGCCGTTTCTCCGACAGGCAAAACGGCTTCACCTGCAATTCCGGGTACAGCCTGATGTAATTTTTTGAGCCACGTTTTTTCCAAATTTTTATCAGTTATAACGAATAGTTTTGAGTATTGCGAAAGGTGTGCAAGTTCATGAATGCGTGGCAACAATATGTCGTTGCCGACAAAAATATCGTATGTTTGTCGGCGTCCAGGTACGGTAAGCCGGATATCTCGCATCGCCGTAAGGTTATTTTTGCCCCGGGAACATCTCGGCCATGAATTGGTCGAATTGCGGCCAGGTCAGTTGTTGCTTGGAATCGGTCAGGGCGTGTTCCGGATCGTGGTGGATTTCTATAACCACGCCATCAAAGCCGAATGATGCGGCGGATTCACCCATTTTGAACACGTTCGGTACGCTGCCGCCGGTGTGAGAAGGGTCGAAAATCATCGGTACGCCGGTTTTTTGCCGCATCTGCAATGCGGATTCGAAATTGACGATGTTACGCAAACCCAATGGATTCGGGTCATTCTGGCAAGGCGCTTCGCCGCGGTAGCAATTAAGCAACCGTTCTTTCGGGAAGCCGACGTCAAGTATATGCAGTATGATGCCTTCCCAATGCTTTTCGTTCGGCCATGGTTGATTCTTGACCATTAAATAAACCCGCGGATCCTTGGCGGCTTCTTGGGCGATTGATCGCTGGATAAAGTGATTCTGATTGCGCGCGCCGATCCATACTAAAAGTTTGCCGTCTTCTTTCAAATGGGGAAGAGTTGCTTCCATCGCCATCGTCACATGGTCGGGAAACATCACTTCGAGTCCGGGATTCAACCCAGCCTGTGCGACTTTCGTCAGTAAGTACAGCCCCTTTTCTTTTAACCCATCGAACGCTGGAATGTCTCGCGGTTTCCATAAATTTGTACGCAAAAAATCAACTTTGCGTTTTTTGGCTTCATCGATGGCGATACCCATCTGCTCTTCAGACTCTGCCGAACACGGTCCGGCGATGACGATTGGTTTTGGTGGCACTTTGAATTTCTCCTGGTTTTCTCCGTAATAAATGAAATATCAGCTAAAAGCGTTAGCCTTATGTCTGAAGTATAACAAATTTATGATAAGACCGTAAAAGGATGGGAAAGTTGCGAGTTGTGCAATTGTTCGGCGATGCGGATTAGTTCGTTGTATTTGGCTATTCGTTCTGAGCGGGCGAATGATCCGGCTTTAATCTGGCCGGCGTTTAATCCGACTGCCAAGTGTGCGATTGTCGTGTCTTCGGTTTCGCCGGAACGATGGGATATTACCGTGCGCCAGCCGGCTTGTTTGGCCATAGTAAGCGCATCGATCGTCTCCGATAACGTACCGATCTGATTTGGTTTTATCAGTATTGCATTGGCTGACTTTTCATCGATAGCACGTTTTAAAAGACTGGTATGCGTTGCGATCAGATCATCACCGACCAGCTGGATTTGTTGGCCGAGGTGTTCATTCAATTTTTTCCAACTTGCCCAATCGTTTTCGCCAAGTCCGTCTTCGATAGATACAATCGGGAAACTGTGTACCAAATGATCGTACATACCAATTAATTCATCCGAGTTATACTGCTTGTTTGCCCGTGCGAAATTATAGCCGTATTCGCCGACAAGTTCGCTGGCAGCGATATCGAGTGCGTACGCGACGTCTTTCCCTGGTACATAACCCGCTGTTTCGACTGCTTTGTTCAACAACTGCAGCGCTTCTTCTGTCCCATTTTTGACACTTGGGGCATAGCCGCCTTCATCGCCGACACTCGTTGCATAGCCGGCGTCTGATAAGACAGTGCCCAAACGGTGATAAATCTCGCTGGCCATACGCAGTCCGGTCGAAATATCTTGCGCGCCGATCGGTATTATCATAAATTCCTGCACATCGGTCGATCCGTGTGCATGTTTCCCGCCATTCAGGATGTTGAGCTGCGGCATCGGTATCGTAAATTCTGTGTTATTTATCAGGCTGCCGAAATAGGCATATAAAGGTTGCTTGGCCGATGTTGCAGCAGCTTTGGCTGTAGCGAGAGAGACGGCTAGCGTAGCATTTTCGCCCAGTTTACTTTTGTTTTCGGTGCCGTCAAGTTCAATGATTGTCTGATCTATCGCTTTCTGGTCAGAAGCATCACGGCCCTTTATAGCTGGCGCGATTATGTCAATAACATTTGCAATTGCATGTGTAACCCCTTTGCCGCCGTAATCCTTGCCGCCATCACGAAGTTCTAAAGCTTCACCGCTGCCGGTTGAGGCACCGGATGGCACGATTGCCCTACCTAAGCTTCCATCATCGAGCACGACATCGCATTCGACAGTGGGAAACCCGCGTGAATCATACACTTGCCTGGCACTGATTGATGCAATCGTCATATTGTTACCCCTTATTTTTTTAATTTTAGTTTATTGCATTAAAGGTAATCAAGTATGCGCGAACGTCACGTCGGAAATTTTAGAAACGGCAACCAATAGCCGCTGCCGGTATTCACCGGCAATTTCCCATTGGCTGGCAGGTTTGACTTTGCCGATGGCTCGCACGACTACGCCGTTATCCGCGAAATTATCAATGCGCAGAAAAGTTATCGGTTCTTTAACAGCCTCGCTATAGTCTGCCAGTTTGGCAATTTCTTTGCCGACGTCATTTATTACTTTTTTAAACTTTTCGATGTCGCTTTCGTACGTGATTATGAAATCCAACACTATGCTGGAGTACGAATAGGTTTCGTTTTTGATGATGACCGGTTCGCCGTTGCGGATCGATACAAGATTGCCGTTCATATCACGCAATTTTGTGATGCGCAATGTTATAGATTCGACCTTTCCGGTTACGCCAGGTATTCCAACTGTACCTCCAGACATTGATACGGTATCGCCGACCCGGTATTGCTTTTCGAAGAGTAGGAATGTACCTGCCAAGAAATCTTTGATTGTATTTTGCATGCTCAAACCGAAAAGCACGCCGACCAAACCAGCACCGGTCAAAAGCGCAGCAACATTAACTCCAAGTTGGGACAAGATGATAATTACTACGGTCATCCAAAGTAGGCCGACGAAAGTCGTGCGCAATATAGCGATCAGCGTATCCTGCCGTTTTTTGACATCCAATTCCGATTCCCGCGTCGAATGTTTGACCGACCGATGAACGCTCGTCCGAATCGCACGGATTCCGATAAATTGAACGATTAACGCGATCACAACGGTTAATACGCATTTGAAGACAATATGATGAGATGAACCGTCGAAATTCATTACTTAACTCTACCGTACAACAGTCAGTTAAAACAATAAATTATTGGGCTCAGCCAGCCAAAGCATAAGTGATATTATAGTTTCGATGGCAACGTATAAAGATACGCTGCAAATTTACTGGCAGCATACCCGGCGGCGCTGGCCGTTTCTGGCTTGGTTTTATATTTTTATGCCGTTCGCGATTCTGGCAGAAAATTTTGCCATCCCCTATATCGGCTCGCAGGTAATCGACAAACTAACCAAACATCCGCACGGGCCGTTCAATATTTTCGTGCCGCTGTTGTTGGCTGGAGTCTCAGTCGGAATCTTTACTGTAGTATCGTGGCGTTTTGTCAGTCGGCGGCAGTGGGCTAGCAACATAACTATCAGCAATGATTTGTCGCAGACCGTTTTTGATCATTTGATCGCCCAAAGCGACCGGTTCCATGCAGATAAGTTCGGCGGTGCACTGGTTGCGGCAGCAAACAGGTTTTCCGGAGCATTTTCGGGTTTATCGGATAGTATCGCCTATAGTCTATACGGACTTTTGCTGTCATATATATTCACGATTATTATCCTTTGGCCGAAAGCGCCGGAATTTGTGATCGGTCTTGTTCTTGTTTCTATCGGCTATGCATTTATCATGTACAAACTCCGGATGCGCGAAATTCCTTACAATGAAGCCAGTGCGGCAGCCGGCAGTGCGCAGAACGCACAGCTTGCCGATACTATCACGAACGCGATGACTGTCCGGAGCTTCGGACAGGAAGCGTATGAGCATGATCTTTTTGCGAAACGGCTAAGAACGACGAAGAAGCGCGGGCTGTCATTAATGCGGATCACAACGACCAATGAATATGTCAGTGCCAGCTTTACGCAGATCATGAACATCGCTGCATTGACTGCTGGAATCGTGGCGGTACTGAGTTTTCATGCATCGATCGGGATCGTATTACTTCTTATCAGCTACACGGGAAATATCGTCGGCCGTTTGTGGGATCTGCAATTTACGATCAAGAACATCAATAATTCGCTCGGCAATGCACAAGAAATGACTGCATTACTCAAAAAGAAACCGGAGGTTCGAGACACGGAAAATCCTGAAAAGTTGAAGATAAAAGACGGTTCGATCGAATTCCGCGATGTTACTTTCGGCTACAAAGATTCTAAAGGAGTAAAACTTTTCAAAAATTTGAATCTTACGATTGCACCCGGGGAGCATATCGGACTTGTCGGCGGCAGCGGCAGCGGCAAAACGACGCTTACGAAATTGTTGTTACGGTTCAATGATGTGGACGGCGGCGACATTTTGATCGACGGACAGAATATCGCGCATGTCAATCAATCCGAGTTGCGACAAAGCATTGCTTATGTACCGCAGGAACCAATGCTTTTCCATAGGACACTTCTTGAAAACATAAAATACGGAAAGCCGGACGCGTCATTCACCTCGCTCGAAAGAGCCGCAAAACATGCTCGTGTTGACGATTTCGCTAAACATTTACCTAGAGGATACGAAACAATAGTAGGAGAGCGTGGTACTAAATTATCCGGCGGCCAGCGGCAAAGGATTGCAATCGCTAGGGCGATACTGAAAGACTCGCCGATCATGATTATGGATGAAGCGACTTCTGCATTAGATAGCCACAGTGAAAAAATGATACAGGAGGCACTGAAGGATCTGATGGATGGGCGCACGGCTATCGTAGTCGCCCATCGGCTTTCAACGATCATGGAATTGGACCGCATCGTTGTGATGGATAAAGGTCGGATAATAGAGCAGGGCAGCCATCACCAATTGTTAGAGAAGGGCGGGTACTACGCGAAGTTGTGGCACCATCAGTCGCGTGGTTTCCTGGACGAAGAAAAGAAAAAACCCAGCCAATCAAATAATTAAAGAGTCAGTTCAGCGGCTGCGATTGCGACAGCGATGAATACCACACCCAGCAACTGGATGGCCGAACTTTTCCCTGACGGCGGCAGATGAT
>DATIJK010000072.1:0-6895 GCA_035478715.1 Saccharimonadales bacterium (SeqCode) | reverse complement strand
TCACCGGTAGTTGCATTTCCACCTCGATGATTGCCGGATACCGTAGCGTTACCCGTCTTTGACGTTAACGTAACGTTATTGTTAATCGTTTCATTGTTAGTAGCAAACACTTGGTCGGCAGGTACGTTTGTATCTCCGCCGCCCATATTGCTTTGGGTAACACCCCCGCCAAGTGCTGCGGAAGTAGTTCCGGCAGGTGCGTTCATTAGTAAGCCGTACCAGTTACCCATCACATTCACGAACACTAACAGAACGTTGCCGCCGACGATTTGACTATTGATCAGGTTGTAAATATTCAGTTTTGTTGATGCGTTGCCTGAAGTCGCATTGCCGCCATGGTCATTATTGATCACGGAGGCATCACCCGTTTGTGCGCTTAACGAGATATTATTATTGACTGACATATTATTGGTCGCGACGACGTTGCTGTTGCTCGGATCGAAGCCACCGCCGTTGTTTTTCAATAGCTGGTCGATGACGCTGGCCGGCAGCATAATATTGCCGTTCAATGTACCGTTGATATTTATGACACCAAGGAATGCTTTTTGATCGCTAATCAGCGATTCGATAAGGTTGATGATATCAGCTTCTGTGGTGGCGTTACCTGAAGTCGCATTCCCTCCGCGTCGGTTATCGGTAACATTTGCATCACCGCTGGTCGCTGACAAATTGACATTATTATTGATTGTTGAATTATTCTGTAGATCTGAGTTGTATGAACCGCTGCCAGTCGTACCAGTCCCTGCAAGAGTCAATAGCGCGTTCGGATCAAGTAGTATGTTACCGTTTTGCGTACCATTGAGGTTTAATGTGAACGTTTGCAAGCCGCCGCTTAAATCACTTGCCGAAGCAATGGCATTGATCAGCGTAGTGATGCCACTAGCGTCGCCGGTTGTAGCATTTCCGCCCCGATTATTGTTGCTGACGGTCGCGTTTCCCGATTGGGATGTGCCGTCAATATTGTTATTTATCGTCGTGTTGTTGCCACTGGTTGTGTCGGCGTTGGTAATTGTGTTTGACGGGTCGCCGGAATTGTTATTAGTCGGACCATTTGTGATTGCTGGATCCGATGCCGGGTCTGCTGGTGGCGGTGTTGTGTCGTTTGAAGCGGCAGAAGCGTCGTTCGTCGAAGTGACCCCAGCCGTATTAGTATCCGTTTGAGTTGCAGTTGAGCCGCCAGCTACCGCACCGTCGACCGGCGGCGTTGTCGTTGGGTCGTTATTTGTTGTTGGTGTGTCTGATGTAGGAGCATCTGTAGTTGATGAGGTATCGCTTAACGCAAACGTACTAGCAGATTGCATGGTTGCGGCAAGCAATATTCCACCAATAATTGTGCCGACTACAAGATGATGTTTCTTCATAGATCTCTCATTATTTGTAGGCTTAAAGTTTGTAATATTATTTAGGCGTAAAGAGGCGGGCTACCACCCACCTCTTTACGTCACTCACCAAATGCCGCACGAAGCGACTATAGCGAGATTAGTTGGAAACTTGCAACGAAATGTCAGCGCTGCTTGAGTTAGAAGCGTTGCCACTAGTTGCGTTACCGCTGTTGTTGCCGCCGCTTGCGCTAGCGTCACCGCTGATAGCAGTCTGAGAAACGTTGTTTGAAACGTCAACGTTGTTGATGCTAACAGTCTTGGTCTTAGTGACAGTCAAGTCGCCGCCGTGGCTGTCGCCACCGCCCTGGTAGTTATTCGAACCAGCGACTGCACCGTTGTTGCTGACAGATGCGTCAAGCGTAAATGAAGCGTCGTTAGTTGCGTCACCAGATGTAGCGTCACCGCTGTTTCCTTGGTTGTTGTGGTGGTGGCGGTAGCTGTCTTTGTTATTGTTGCTACTTTGCGTAGTAGCTTCACCGGTCAAAGCAGTCTGGTCAACGTCGTTTGAAACGCTGACGTTGTTTTTGCTGACTGTTTTAGTAGTGGTGAATGTTTTATCACCCTGCTTGTAGTTGTGGTGGCTTCCAACGGTGTATGCCGAAGCTGCACCTGTGACACCCGCGATCAACCCGGCTGATGCTGCGGCTGCAGCAGCTACGCGAACTAATTTAATTTTTACCATAGTTACCCTCCTTTTATGGGTTATTTGATTCCCCGGGTTTATCACCCAGCTTCATCCGCTTTTTGTTTTTTAGTAACAGCAAATAAAGTCGAGCGACAAGATTTTTTATTAACTGGTGTTAGGGTCTCCTTCTACGGGCTTATTGGGTCTGTATATTCACGCTCGTTGATGAATTGTTAGATGCGGACCCACCCGATGTAGAGCTAGATTGAGAATTATTGCCGCTGACGCGGACACCGTCTTTGGTAGTGTCATAGGAACCATTCTGGGGGACATCTACCTTTTGGCCATTTATGGTAACGTTTGTCGAAGTTGAGTTATGTGACTGAGATTCTGAATTTTGACCGGTATCATTTTTATCTGCCGGTTTACCAGTATCATTTGAAGATTGTTGGTCTGAGCTCTGCGTGTTCTGCTGATTTTGGTCGCTGGCTGATTGATCCGAATCGCTCATAGCATGGACTGCAACAGCGCTAATTCCAGCCAGTATTGCCGCTGCTACTATCGCAAAAAATGTTTGTTTTCTGAATTTCATTGTATCCCCGTTATTATGAGAGCCGGTTATGTCTGAAATAAAGCGCGAAAGTATGGTGCTATGATATGCGCTATTATTAATGGCTCTAGTGTTGTTCACTACGTAAAAACCCTCGTTTTTTGTATAGCATTAACTTTATATGACATATCTGCGAAGTCAACACAAATATGTAGTAAAAATTATTGACTAAAAACATTATCATTTCATAATGTAATAAATAATATAACAATTATTTTAGAATCTAAATTGTCAATATTGTTGAAAAATAATCTACAGAAATGTCAAACCACCCCTGTAATAAGTTGGACTAACACTTGTAAGAATACTTACATTCAAATAACAGATAAAACCAATATGTTACTAGCGAAATTCGTAGCATTGCTAAATAAAACTGTGCATAAATGTAGCAAAATAGTCCACAAAATTGCGTAATCTTACGAATAGTTTTTTAATTTCGCAGTCACAGTTTCTTATAGCTACGTGAGAATTTTTGTATAATTACGGGCATGTTTACAGCAAGCGTATAACGGTTACAGCAAGCAGAATTTAAAATAAGATGTCGATAATATCTTGTGTCACCCTTTTGCGCCGCGATTTGGGTAGGGAATTTCTACGATTTGTAGCCGCACCTTCAGCAATTAGTCTATGAGCCGGTCTACCCATACGCACCAATTTTACAATTTTCTTTTCGCGGTCTAGTAACCTTTTGTGCACTTTAGCTTCCCATTCATCAATCAAATCCATTAGTTCTTTGTCGGTTATCGTACGCTTGCCGAAAGTTGCTTTATCCGGGACTCCCAGGCGTCTTATGTCCGGCGTAAGTTTGTATTCATCCCCCGCTTTTGTCTCCAAACGATGGTACGGTGCGGTTTTAAGATTGTAGTCCGGTCCGTATTGTAAAGTTCCGTTATTACGGATGTCTAACCCTACCCATATGACATTTCCATTTGTCTTTGAAGCCAGATCCTGTTTCGTAATCGCCTTGTCCCGCGATATTCCATTGCGCAGATCATATTCACTGCAACCGTTCATAAGTGTTATGAACATCGCATCGGCAGTCTTAGCCATATCAAGACTATGATGTTCGAGCTTTCGCTGCCAAGGCTCGTATGCCTCGCTTTCGGCGTTGTCTTTCAGATATGCAAGTATCTGTCCGACATCATGATTATGGTGATCCCAGATTTCATTGAAATCGTAGTTATCATACTCTTTTCCGACCATAGGTATTGTTTTATATTCATCAACGTCAAGTATCACGTCGCCACTCATTATCAGCTCGGTGGTGCGATGGATAATATCAATACCATCTACCGGATAGGAACCTGATTCGCCGGTCAGGTCGAACTGCAGTTTAACTAGATAATTAGGATTATTGGCTTGGCCGGATTTAAGTATCTGCGTAAATGCAGAAACTACTAAGCGTGCGCGTTCGTCGTCATCCCGGTAACTCATTCTGAACGCATCTGCGCGGATTGAGGGCAACCAGATCAATTTTCCGTCGTGGCCCATAGTATGGGTACTTGCATCAAGTAGATCTTCCTCAATACCGTACGGTAAAAATGCTTTATATTCTTCGATCAAGCGCGACACTTCTTCGTCGATGACCCGATAACCATCCTCACGATAAAAGGTAGTTAGAATTTGTTCGACTGGCCCGTTTGGTATTCCGACCGCACGCTCCTCGGCCAGTGCGCTTTGCAGCCGGATACCTGCATTCAATGATAATTGTGATTGCGCCAAACCCAATTCGTTTAAAGTTACTGTTTCGAACCCGTCCGCAGGTGCCTGCATTTTTCTAAATTCATCCAGCGCTTCAAAAACAGTGAGCGACCAGAGCTGCACGATAGCCGGTAAATGATCGTTTTTCTCGTGCCATCTCTGTTCGAAGTACTCGTATCTGTCGCCCGCATGTGCAAGCACGTCACCGGATTTGATGCCTGCAAGGGCGGCAGCGGCCAACTCTCCGTCGCCGTCTTTATCTGGAGGCACATTTTTGGGTTCTGCAGGACCACCAAAAGCTACCCGGTCATCCGGTAAATCAGGCCACCGATCACTCGGGGGTATATTCGCAAACCGCGTCTCCTGCATAGTTGATATATATTACCATAACAGAGACAATAAGTCAATAAAATAGCATAAGATATGTAATTCAGCGAATTTGCGTAATAATATAAAAAAAGGCCCTAAAATGAGCATCTGTACTGCAAAAATGGCATGATCAGGCTGGTATTACCTGTTTAGCTCACCGGTGTTAATATCAGATATTTCATTTGTACAAACATATACTAGTCAAAATCTTATAACTTGAAGTCTGGCTGGAGATATTAAGATTATGCTTATTCTTATATAAAGAGAGTAATTTTATATGAAATAGTGATTTGGGAGCTGCACGCTAATCAGGTGCATATATATTAGACAAAATTTATACATATTTGCTCGTAACAACCATGATATTATAGACATAATGATTACGCTTTGGGTCCAAGTGGAGTTAGTTTAATGCCGGAAATCAAAAAAAAGTATGGGCGCAGAAACCGTTTATGGTTAATAATTCCAGCCGTTGCGCTGTTTGCAATGCTCTTTGTAATACTTCTGCACGGTAAAAATATCGCTATGTTAAACCCGAAGGGGCTTATTTCACATGACCAGACCAGGTTGATGTTCCTAACGGTTGCCATATTGTTCTGCGTAGCTATTCCCTCAGTCGCTCTGCTTTTCTTTACGGCCTGGAAATACCGCGAGACTAATAATAAAGCAGAATATGCACCAGAATCGCGTCATAGTAAATTGTTCATCGCCGGTATTTGGTTGATTCCGAGCTCAGTTATGCTAGTCATGGCCTTTATATTATGGAATGCGACTCATCGATTAGTGCCGCAGGATCCAATCGCATCATCGGCAAAACCTTTGGTTATTCAAGTCGTGTCTATGCGCTGGAAATGGTTATTCATATACCCAGAGCAAAATATTGCGACGGTCAATTATGTCCAGCTGCCGCTGCATAGACCGGTAGAATTTGACCTGACAGCTGATGAATCTCCAATGAGCTCGTTTTGGATTCCGAATCTTGGCGGCCAATTATATGCGATGACCGGTATGGAAAATAAGTTGCATCTGATGGCGGATACACCAGGCGACTTCCCGGGCAGTACAGCCGAGCTAAACGGCGACGGTTATACGGCGATGAATTTTACGGCGCACGCAGCTTCAAGCGAGGATTTTGATAATTGGGTGCATGGGATTAAGCAAGGTAATACCGTGCTTGACGATTCCTCCTATAAAATTTTGCTTAAACCAAGCGAAAACAATCCGCACGCATACTACGCTTCTGCCGAAACTGGGCTATATGATAAAGTGCTTATGAAATACATGGAGCCTGCGAAAAATAATAAACAGATGGATGATATGCAGATGATGGGTATGGCCGACCAATGAGAGAATTTTTACTAGGCCATTTGAATGCCCAGGCTTTACCGCATGAATGGTTTACTATCGGCGGGTCAGTCGCGTTTTTCCTGTTATTTCTTTTTCTGGCGGCACTGTTAACCTGGACGAAGCGATGGAAATGGCTCTGGAAAGAGTGGCTGACATCGGTTGACCCGAAAAAGATCGGCATCATGTACTTTATCGTCGGTGGGTTTATGCTGCTGCGCGGCGGCTTGGATGCGATCATGATCTGGCTGCAACAGGCTATTTCGGTCGGACCACATCACGGCTATCTTTCGGCTGACCACTTCCAGCAGATATTTACCGCACACGGTAATATCATGGTGTTTTTCGTCGCGATGGCTTTTGTTTTCGGGTTGATCAATTACATCGTGCCGTTGCAGATTGGCGCGCGCGACCTGGCATCGCCATTCCTTAATACACTGGCATTCTGGTTGTACATCGGCGGCGTGATCATGGTCAATCTTTTCTTCTTTCTCGGCGGCCAATACGCTGCTACAGGCTGGCTCGCTATTGCCCCGTTGTCCGATCTACAATTCAGTCCGGGAGTCGGTGTTGATTACTGGATTTGGAGCTTACAGATTTCGGGTATTGGGACCACGCTTGCAGGTATTAACTTTATTATGACTATTCTGAAAATGCGCGCACCGGGCATGACGCTCTGGAAAATGCCGATGTTCACCTGGGGCTCGTTGTGTAGCATGGTGATGGTGGTTGCTATTTTCCCGCTGCTGACTGCCACACTGTTCCTGATGTTCTTTGACCGATATTTTGGCTTCCACTTCTTCACGACCGGCTTTGGAGGTAATGCCATGATGTATACCAATCTTATCTGGATGTGGGGTCATC
>DATIJK010000071.1:0-18111 GCA_035478715.1 Saccharimonadales bacterium (SeqCode) | reverse complement strand
ATCCGCTCAAACCAGAAGACGTAGCTGCTGCGATCTTGTGGGTGATTAATCAACCGCAGCACGTGAACATCGAAAATATTGAAATCATGCCGACCGACCAGACGTTTGGCGGCTCAATAATGAACAAGAAAGGCTAAAAATGCGATCAATTGAACAGACGTATACTATCAAAGCACCTATTGAAAAAGTATGGCTGGCACTGACTGATGCTAACACTGCTGAAAAATGGGGAGCCGGACCGGCAAAGGTTGATGCGGAGGTTGGCGGCGAGTTCAGTTATTGGGACGGCGACATTCACGGCAAATTTACGAAAATCGAGCCAAATAAATTGATCGAACAAGATTGGTACGGCCACGATCATCCGGATCACAAGTACAAAGTCACTTTTGAAATTAAAGGCGACGAAGAGAAAACCACGGTTCATTTTCTTCATGAAGACATACCAGACAGTGACGAAGACGACTGGGAAGCAGGGTGGAAAGATTATTACTTCGATCCCATTAAAGAACTATTAGAAAAGTAATCCAGACACAATCGTAAATGAAATTACCAGATACCAATCGGCGAAAGGCATTAATTGTTGTGGATTTACAGCCGTCAATGATTAGGCCTCACAATGAACATATCGTGCCGAAAGTAACATCTTTAATTGACCAAGTTTCTTACGATGCTTATGTAGAAGCAGTATGGCACTCGGGCAATGGCTCTCTATGGGGCGAGATGATGAATGTGGATCATCCGCGAGATAGTCAAACGCATACCGATGAGAAAGTGCATAAACTTTTAGTCCCGCATCACCCGCTACAAGTTACAAAAACTTCACGGTCAGCATTTTTAGGCAATCAAGATGTGACTAAATTTCTTCACGACCAAGATATTACGGAAGTGCACATCGTGGGTACCGAGACCAACGATTGTGTGTTCGCGACAGCTATGAGTGCATTTGATTTAGGATTTCGCCCATACGTACTAGAGGAATGTTGCGAGGCGCTTTACGAAGGACGTCACGATCTGGGTCTCCAATTGCTTCGCTACCAAAAACTCACGAACAATAGTTGTCTGGCAAAAACGCGAAACATAGTGCTGAGATAAGCGCATGAAATTATTTCTTTCTGCACTAATGGTTAACGATTCGCAAGTTGGCGAGCTTGAAAAATTGGCAGGGAAGCGGGCGAGGGAAATTAAGATTGCTTTGATTGAAGACGCTACTGAACCGTATCCGGAAGGGGAAGCGTGGATTGATGAGAATTTGAAAACTCTGAAGGGTTTTGGATTCGATGTTGAATTGGTTGATTTGAAAAAATATAAAGCTCAACTTGTTAAGTTTGAAGTGATGCTTGGCGCCAAGGATGTAGTGTGGCTCGGCGGCGGCAATACGTTCTATTTGCGCTGGATACTTAAAGATGTCGGAGTAGATAAAATAATTACTAAACATGTTAAGGATGGCAGTATCGTTTTTGGCGGAGACAGTGCAGGGGCGATAGTCGCCGGCCCGACGCTCAAATATTTCGATGCAGCCGATGACCCGAACGATTCCCCGGCAGTCGTGCTCAATGGACTGGATATTATAAAGCAAGTGGTTGTCCCGCACATGGATAATGAAAAATTCGTCTCCGTAATAAACGGTATTAATGACAGTCTAAAAAAAGATGATTTTGAAACGATTCCGCTCAACGATGGCCAGGCGCTAATCATCGACGGCGATATGCAAAAAATAATATGAGAACTATTTATCGAACTATCGTATCGGCGATTATCATTTCTAAAGACGGCAAGATACTGCTGGGCAAAAAAGACCCGAAGCGGCAGATTTATGATCTTGATTGTTGGCACATTCCTGGTGGTGGAGTTGATGACGGCGAAACGCTTGAAGAAGGTTTGCGGCGTGAAATGCTCGAAGAAGTTGGGATTGATATCAACGATTGCAGCGTAAAACTTGTAGACGATAAAGGCAAAGGTGAAGCGGAAAAGATTCTAAATTCTGGTGAAAAAGTGTTAGCAAAAATGAAGTTCAATGTTTTCCGTGTGGATATAGATAAAAATGCTTCTGACGTTAAAACGAGTTTGAATGACGATTTAATTGATATCAAATGGGTTGAAATCAAAGATTTGCCAAAATATAAACAAACCCCACCGTCTGTCGAATTATTCAAACGTATTAATTTCGAATTAGAAACGTTCAATAACTGAAATTCTTGGTTTATTAAGCCGCCCAATCTGCAACGTAATCCTGCGGCCGTGGTATTTGTATCATATCAGCGGGTATATCATCTATTTGGCCAATTTCTCCGGCTACTACCATACTTAGCAGGTACTTTGCAGCACGACCATCCGCTTTAAGTAATAATCGACCAATATCGTCAGTTACGCTAGTATCCGGGATAGATTGATATTCATCACCTACAGGTTTTGCTGACTCAGTTTTCCAGTCCCATCGTTGTCGACGTCGTTTGGGCTCAATATGCAGACCTTCAGTCGCATCATCCATATGGCTATGCGGCTGCTCGTGGCCGCCATAAAATTCGTCATTGCCATAAAATTCATCAATCCACTCTCCGGTTAACAAATCATGAGCCATAATAAAAAAGCTTCTCCGTTGTCGAGATTAATAATAAATACCGCATTTCTGCGGTAGTTTAAGCAACTCTTCTATTTCGTAGGTTACCGAGCTGTTGTACGGTTACCAATTATATCCCCGTTAGTTTTAGAGTCAACGGGATTGTGCTTTTTACATTCGGCTATTCTTCAGCTTGTCATCATGGCGTCATGCTGAACATATATACATTATATTTGGTAAGTACACGCCCTCTTTCGGTGTTATTGCGGTATAATAGCGCCATATGAAACTTTTGAGCGGGCAAGAAATCGCCGGGTTCATTAAAGAACGCCAGGCGCTTGAGGTGCGCAGCCTTGTTCAGGCCGGGCATGTACAACCGAAACTTGCAATCGTTCTGACTATCGACCATCCGGTGATTGAAGTGTATGTTAAGAAAAAGAAGCGATACGGCGCGGACATCGGTGTTGATGTTGACATCCATCAGGTCAATCAAGACGACGTGCCAGCGCTTTTAAAGAAACTAAATAAAGATGCGTCGGTCCATGGGATAATCGTGCAGCTTCCGCTTGAACGGTCGGATGAAACTGACGATATCGTTAACTTGGTTGCACCCGACAAAGATGTTGACGCTTTAGGTAAAAAAGCCGAGTTCGATCCGGCAACTCCGATGGCAATCCTGTGGTTACTTGCCGGCTATAATGTGGAGTTGCAGGGTAAAAAAATCCTGCTGATCGGCCGGGGCAGGTTGGTTGGCGCGCCACTTGAAAAGATGCTACTAACCATGGGCCACGATGTAACAGTCATCGATCGTGAAACCAAAGATCTGGCAACCGAAACTTTACAGGCGGATGTCATTATCACTGCAACTGGCAGTCCGGCAATTTTATACCCCAATATGGTTAAACTGGGCGCGGTTATCGTCGATGCCGGTGTAGCTGGCGAAGGCGGCAAAACTGTCGGCGATGTAGCGCCCGAAATGTTCGAGCGCGAAGACCTGACAATCACCCCTGCAAAAGGCGGTGTCGGCCCGCTGACAGTTTGCGCATTATTCGACAACGTCATCCGTTCGGCTCGCAGGACGGCAAGTGGCCGAAATTAAAGAGGCTGTTGCCCATGAAACCAGCATAGCCGTTCGTGACAGAATACTTTACATAGGATCATGGCAAATTGGTCCAAATTCACTAACAGAAAATTGGGACTTTGAAACAATTACCACGTTTGCGTGGGGCGGTAAGGCCAATAACAAGTTGGTGGTGGATCTGGTTTTAGAGCCTTACGCCGAGTACGCTAAAGTAGTCCCAGACGATCGGCGAGTATCGGAAAAAGAATTTTTGGATGCACGGGAACTCGTTCTGGACGCACATGACCAAATGCTTGATTTGATAGACGAGCCAGATACTGTGTGGGGTGTTCCGACTGGCGGGCAATCGTTTGCTTTCTTGCGTGCTCGCCGGCGGCACTTGGCTGCAGTGTTACTCGAAAAGGATGACATCAGGCCAGGACAAAAAACATACAAACCGCACGACATGATTGATGTTGCGAACCTGATGAATGCTCGCGTCATGGTTGGAAGTGAGGACGCCGGAAGTCTTGCAGCTTCACCGTATGGCGCAATGTATGGAAGCGATCACAATGGTCTTTCGCTGTTGCGCGAGAAAACAGTCGCATTGCAATATATATGGGTGCGAGGACCGCTTACAAGAATAATTGAAGCCGATCCTTCACTGCCAATTCATACACTCGTTCACGAACCAATACCCGAGCAGATTAGACGCGAAGATGAATTTTTCAGGCGCTTTGGCCATCTGGCCGTAAGAGTGCAAGCGAAGCTTTGAAAATTTCGTATATTTCCGGCGGCATGTGGTGCGAGCCCAAAGTTTTGTAATCGTAATCTTCGGGGATTTCGAATTGATATTTTTCCTTTAATTCTGGGTATTGTTGCTGGGCTAATCGCATAGCCGCGCGGGATTCTTTTATGTCGCCGACGCAATCAAGCGGTTTGTCGCCTTCAATTCCGAGCAGTTTTCGATATGTGTGCTCCAATGAAGGATCGAGCAACAAATTTTTACCGCCCCACAACGATTCCAGTTTTTCGCGGGGAACGAATGGCGTCATTGCCATAAAGATGAATGCGCATTTGGAACACTCGCCGCACCAGGACATGTGGTCGGACGTATGCACGAACGCGCGGTTGCAGGAACTGAACGTACCTTTGTACTTTTCAAAACCGATATTCGCAAAAATTTCGGCAATACGGACTTCGCTGAGCGGCCGCAAAAATGAATAATATCGCACCCGGTTGCCCAACGTATGCTGCAAATATTCCTGGTAATCCTGTTCGAATTCCTGCGATTTGCTGTATTGGTGGTTTATCGCGACACCCTGATAATGCAACGTCGGTTCGTTGGCAGACTGTTCATTACTCATAACGACGTCATGTTTGCCGGACAGAAGTGCGACTATCGTGCCGACGCAGGCAAAAATTCCAGATATAGGAATGTGGCCGTTCAACGCATCCTGCTTATTCAGCTCAAATAGTTGCAGATCCCATTCACGCTCTACCCATAAGTGCTTCGTTCCGATTACATCGACAAGCGGTTCGAGTTGCGATTTATGATTGAGGCTCCAAGTAGCAACTTCTTGTGATTTACGTAGCAGTTCAATCGTCACCAGCGAGTCTTTGCCGCCGCCGACGGAGACTAATAGCCCTTCGCCGGAGCGATTTTCTTCGATTGGCTGCAACGGATCGCTCGAAGTTGGAAATTTTACCGGCGTATTCGGATCGAGTTTGTTAACATACCAGAATTCTCCCAACCCGCGTTGATACGTCTTGCTGAAAAACGCCGCTTGCTGTGCATCGAGGCTACCGGATTTGATGATAATTTCCGGTGGAACATACGTTTTGTAATACGAGACACCAGCCAGGAAAAACAGTGCTTGCAGCGCTCGGTCCAACGTATCGGGATCATATTCGACATATTCGAAATCAAACCGGTATGTTTCCGTAAAATGCAGCGCATCATCCATGCTGTAGTGCAGTTGCAGCACACCGGTTGCGGCATCAAAGCTGTAGCTGTCAAAGATAAATTGTTTATATTTTGGCATCATAAACTATTAACTGCGTCTTTGAACTGATTGCCGCGGTCTTCGAAATTCTTGAACATGTCAAAACTAGGGAATCCCGGCGATAATACTACCGCGTCAGCATTGTGGGCGAACGTATTGGCGGATGCGACAATTTCGTGCATGCTTTTCGATTCATCAACGAAATAATTGGAAAAACCGACTTTTTCGAATTCCTCTGCCAAGCGCGGCGCACAATTTCCGATAATGATTATTTTACGGATATCTTCGTTGTGATTGACAGCAGCTTTGGCCAGATGTTCGAGCGGTAAATTACGGTCGAACCCACCCAAAATCATTACTTTGCTCGCGGTTATTGCGTCCATGGCGGCGATTGCGGAATCCGGTGTAGAGGCAAATGAATCATTGTAATATTTGATCCCCAGCGCATCACGTACAACTTCCAGCCGATGAGGTAATCCGGAAAAAGTTGTGATAACTGATCGCAGCGCTTCAATATTTTGAGTGATTTGCCAAAGCACTGTGATTGCGGCGCAGATATTTTCCCAATTGTGTTTGCCAAGCAGCTGTATATCATCGATATCGCATATTGACTGGCCGGCTATTTGTACCATGTGGTCTTCGATAAACGCACCGGGCTGCGCAAAGTAGGGGATTTTATTACCTGGCGAATATCCTGCAATCTTTTTAGACAGATCATTTTGAGCAAAATAAACGGCTGTATCTTGCTGTTTTTGGTACTTGAATATATTTGCTTTGGCAATGATGTATTCATCCATGTCGTTGTGCCAGTTCAGATGTTCCGGAACTACCATCAGGCAGACTGCCATCGGCGGGCTTATGTTTAGATCGGCCAGCTGAAAACTGGACAATTCCAATATTACAAATGAATCGTTGTTTAATTTCGGCAAAAATTCAAACGGTGACACGCCGATATTTCCGCCCAGAAAAACCTGCTTGCCGTCGGCTTCGAGCATTTTTGTGATTAATGTTGAAGTGGTGCCTTTACCTTTGGTGCCCGTTACCCCGATGACATGTTTGGTCGGGCACACGCGCAGGAATTCGTTCATCGTGGTAGTGATTTTGTCTTCGATGCCCGGATTTGCATCTATTATTTTTTGCGGGTTGATGCCTGCCGTACGCCAGACGACATCAAACCTGTCTAGATTTTGCAGGTAATCGTCGCCCAATTGCGTATCGACACCGTCCGGCACCTGCTTATCTGCTGCCGCATCGCAAATGGTAATCTGAGCGCCCAAATTAGACCAATAGATATATGCCGCCCGGCCCTCAAGTTCGTACCCGACAAGTGCGATATTCATAAAATTAACTATAGCACGCTGTAAACGCGCTTTCAGCTACTTAGCGAGTTCTTGTTTTACTAGCTCGGCGACCTGCCGGGGTGTCATGTCGGCTTTCAAAATCAATCTGCTGACGCCTAATTCTAAGACAGTATCCGGAATTTCCTGTTCGCCGCGGTTTGTGAGCACCACGACTTTGATACCTTTGCCCCAATCGGTAGCGCGCATTTTGGCGAGCATCTCGTCGCCGTTCATTTCGGGCATCATCAGATCGAGCAGAATGATATCTGGCCGCAACTTTTCGACCAGTTCAAGCCCTAATTTGCCATTCTCGGCAGTCTCGACTTCGTAGCCTTCGGCCTCGAACTTAAACCGGTACATCTGAGATATAGCCTGGTCATCCTCAATTATCGCAATCTTTGCTGCCATATATTAAGAGTTTAGCAATTTCATAATTAGTTGCAAAGAAGCTTAATTATGCAAACAGGTTAAAAGTAATTGAAGTTTATAAGATAAAGTAGTATAAAGCTTAGTTATGACAGACCACAATCAATATCCAGGCCAAAGTATACCGGTCGATGGAGCATTCGAAGTTTTTGAAGGAAACCGAGAAAATTTGATCACTTTGACAAGAAACGGGGAACTTCTGCAAGTTGGTGATCAATTGCCGCCAATTCCAGGAATAAATCCTGATGGCGTACCTTTCATTCTACATACGGTTAATGCGTTTGGGACTCCGACTTGCGATAGGTGTACCGACATGTTAGAAGCATTTCATCGTGACCATCCGGACGTGCCGATTTACTCACTTACAAAACAGGAACCTGAGCAAATGAGAACAGAAAATGAAGATGAATCCCCAATAACACACGATCGAATTCAAATTGATCAAAACACTGCTATAGATTTAGGTGTTGAGCTCGCGCCGGGTGAAGGCGCTGACACAGAGTTTTGGCCTACCGCACTTCGGAGAACCGTAGCTGTCATTGGCGGTGACGGTAGAATTTTGCACATTGAGCAGCCCGATGATCAGGAGCAATTCCCTAACTTCGATGCCCTATATGATGCCGTGTTAGCCGCATGAAAATTCAATAAATGAGCAACTCCATAACAATAGCAATAATCGCCGGGCTTGGCGGTATGTTGGGCTGGGGTTTTGCGGACTTTTTCGCTAAAAAGACAATTGATAAAATTGGAGATGTCGCAAGCTTACTCTGGGCTCATACCCTTGCCGCGTCTGTGCTGAGCGCATATATCATTTTTGTGCTTATAAAAGATGGCACTGCGGGGTTCCCGGATAATTTTTCGGGATGGCTTGGCGTCGCATTCTTCGGATTTTTACAAGCAATAGTTTATATTTTTGTTTACAAAGCATTCGCAAAGGGCAAATTGGCAGTATTGAATCCGATATTCTCTTCTTATGCCGGACTTGTCGCGCTGCTTTCAATTTTCGTATTCGGTGAAGCAGTAACTGGTAATATCGTATTAGCGTTGTTACTACTATTCTGTGGAATTTTACTAATGAATTTAGATTTGGACGGTCTAAAAGTTAAGAAATTAAAACTAGATAGACAACCCGGATTAGTCGAAATTGGTATCGCGACCGTCTTAGCTACGGTCTGGACTGTTTACTGGGCCCATTTCATTGCGGGTAAAAATTGGAAGATTTATGCGAGTTTGATGTACATTTTTATGACACTTACCGTGATAATTTATGCTAAATCACAAAAAAATGAGTCGTTGAAAGTAAAAGACAAGACTGTTTGGAAATATCTTGCGGGTATTGGTATCGGTGAGGCTGTGGCATATATAAGTATTAGTTATGGTTTTGGTTTGACTTCGCATGTCAGCATTGTTGCATTGCTGAGTGGTGCTTTTGCGCTTCCAGCAGTAATATTAGCCGCGGTTTTCTTAAAGGAGAAGATTCACTTACTCCAGACAATCGCGATTATATTAATTCTTTGCGGTGTTGCTTTAGTAGCTGTAATATAAATTATTGTTAAAAGTAGTACGGATGTATTTGACTTGTTATAATATGTTTAGTCTAATAAGAATCCAACATGCAACAAAAAACAATTGACGTTGTCGAGCGCGCCAGACTATTAAATTACGAAACACCATTTTTTTTCACCGTCAGGGAAAAACTCAAGCAAAATTATCAAGAGTTCACAGGACTTTTCGATAATGTTGAAGTTTATTATGCCCTAAAAGCCAATTCGGAACCGACGATTTTGACTTATCTTAATGAGCAAGGCTGTGGATTTGAAGCGGCTTCAGCATTCGAAGTAAAACTACTATTGGATTTGGGAGTTGCGCCCGAAAAAATAATTTACGGCACTTCAATCAAACCGGCTGATCACATAGAGCAAACTTTTAAATGGGGTATTGATCGATTTGCAGCAGATTCTAAAGAAGAAATTGAAAAGGTCGCAGCAAGTGCCCCCGGATCCAGGGTATTCATTAGAACGATAGTGGATGATGCCGGAAGTGTATTTATGATGTCGAACAGATTCGGTGCACCAGCAAATGCAGTCAGTAATTTAATCTTATATGCGCGTGAATTAGGATTGAAAACGTATGGAATTAGTTTTTATGTAGGCTCACAAGCGGCTCATTCAAACATGTGGGCAAAGGGAATTCATGTCGTAAAACCAATAATGGAAGAGTTAGAAAAGCGCGGTGTTACACTGGAGATGCTTAATATTGGCGGTGGTTTCCCAGTAAAATATCATAATCACCGACGTGCACCGAATTTATATGACATTGTAGTAAGTACGCATAATGCACTGCATACACTCCCATATATTCCAAAAATACTTATGGAGCCGGGTAGGGGAATAGTCGCTAGCACAACTGCTCTCGTGACAACGATAATTGCGCGAAACGATCGCGCGCAACGACCCTGGCTTTGTCTGGATGCGGGTGTTTATAATGCATTATTTGAAGCAATGATCCACCAAGGTGCTACGCGTTATATTGCTCATCCGTTTAATCCGCCAGAAGGTCGCACTGAAAAAATGTTATGTACGATTGCCGGCCCAACTGGGGATAGCTTGGATATCGTTGGTCACAGTGTTGAGCTTCCATCGTATATGAATGTGGGGGATAAGTTGATTTTTGAAAATGTTGGTGCGTATACGACTGCGATGGGGAGCCATTTTAACGGATTCCCAAAAGTACCCCTGTATATTAGTTGACAAAAGAAATGAAAAAGCTTAAGGTTGGCAATAGAATAAAATGAAAAGATTTAATGCTTACCAAAAAATCTTTGCTGCGTTCTTTGCGGCATTGGTAATTTTTTGGGCTATATTGTTCTTTTCAGATAAAAAAAGCGGCAATTTAAATTACTGGTACTCATTTTTATTCGGTTTAATCCCTTTATTTGGCGGCCTCATTGGAATGATGAGGGCCAAATTATGGGGCGGCCTCCGAAGCTCGCTTGGTAGGGCAATTTTCTTTATCTCATTAGGTTTATTCTTATGGGGTTTTGGGGAAAGCATTTGGTCCTATTACAATTTCTTTAAGGGGATTCCAGCTCCGTACCCTTCGCTAGCTGATATCGGATTTGCGCCTAGCATATTCTTCTGGATCTTGGGGACTGCATATTTAGCAGTTGCTACTGGCGCCTTCATTGCGCTAAAAAGAAAAACATGGGCTAAAGTTGCATTGTTCTTAATTCCGCTCGTATTATTGATACCTTCATATTATGTTCAAGTCTCTCTTGCTCGTGAGGGCGTTATCGTACCGCCAGGTGAAACAACCTTAAAAGCAATTCTTGATATTGCATATCCATTTGGGGATTTCTTAGCACTGACATTTGCGGCTGTTGTATTTACGCTTTCATACAAATATGCTGGGGGTCTGTATCGTCGGCCAGTAATAGGTTTATTAGCTGGTTTGGCGATTATGTATTTTGCCGATTCCTGGTTTTCTTATACGACAACTAAAGAGACTTATTATAACGGTGATTTTGGCGACTTCATGCTAATGGTGGGCTTATTCCTTATGACATTTGGAATTTTAGCTTTTGCTACGAAGCCTCCACTCAATAAGCCATCTACTTCTAAAGTTGAGAGTAAATAAGTTATGGATGACGTGTATGCTCAGATTGCTGAACGGATTATTGCCAGCCAAGAGGCTATTATCGGGCCGGTGGCTATTGAGCAAGCCGAGCAAGTGCATGAACTAAAGATTGACTGGTCTAAGCATGTAGTTTCGATATCCGGTAACGGCGTGAAAGCGATTGACATGCTAATCGAACGGTATAAAGATCTGTTTGGACAGGTTTCGGTGGAAGTCAGCAAAGAAGCGGCGCATTCACTTGTTGGTAAGTTGACGCCGGATCAGTTGCCGAAAATGCTTAAGTAAGCAAATAAAATGCTAGTATTAATACATGCAGGTGGGTATACCATCACCAGATAAACCGGCGCGTAAGTTCCGCGGCCGGCAACAGTTAAAACAGGATCTCGAACATGTTACGCAGGAAATGTATCAGCGTAACCGAGAATTGGCCGAGACGAATAAGACTCTGTCATTACTCGAATCAGTCGACGGGCTGGTACTTGATGCCAGCCAGCCGCTGGAAGAAGTTTGTAATAAGATCGCCGGCGCGTTAACCGAAACGACCGATTGCCCATTCATTGCCGTTTTTGTAAAAGACGATGGCCATGACGATTTGATTCTTGATGGTGTCAGCGTCAAGGAGCGACCGGATAAGCATCAACTCCCGGGGATGACACGGCCTGTGCGTATCAATTTGCAGGATCCGGTCATCAAGGATTTACCGCACTCCAGGGTGATAGATCTGGTAAATTCAGACTCTATGAATTTATGCGAAATCCTGCATTGTACCAAAGACCAAGCCGACAAGATCTTGAGTGAAGTTCCAATCAAAAGCGCATATTTCGTTAAGTTAAGTGCTCGGCAGAAAGTCGTAGGAGCAATATTGGCAGGCTTTTATAGTACCGCCGACCAGCTGACCGACAGTGATACTTTGTTACTCAATCGAGTCAGCGAAAGCGTAGGCGTTGCGCTCGATAACAAAATTCTGGCCGAAGAAAACAGCCGGGTTTTGCGCCAGCTGAAAAAGTCGAATACCAAGCTGCGGTTGCTTGATCAGACCAAAGATGACTTCATAAGCATGGCATCGCATCAATTACGGACGCCATTGACGTCTGTGAAAGGATATCTTAGTTTGGTTATTGATGGGGATGCTGGAGAAATTTCAGATAGCCAGCGCAAGCTGTTGACGCAAGCATTTTTCAGCTCGCAACGGATGGTATTCCTGATCGCCGATCTGTTGAACGTGTCACGGCTAAAAACAGGTAAGTTCATAATCGAACGGACGTTTGTCAATCTTGCAGAGATCATAGAGCAGGAACTGGCACAGCTCGTTGAAACGGCAAAGGGTAGGGATCTGACGCTGGAATATAAAAAACCGGCAAACTTCCCATCGCTAAACATCGACGAAACCAAGACGCGCCAGGTGATCATGAATTTCTGCGATAACGCAATTTATTACACGCCGGCAGGCGGACACATCATCGTGCAGCTTGAAAATCTGGAAAAAAGCATCGAGTGGAAGGTGATCGATAACGGTATCGGCGTGCCAAAAGCTGACCAGCATCATCTGTTCGGCAAGTTCTATCGTGCAAAAAACGCGCAGAAAGCGCGTCCAGACGGCACCGGGCTGGGTTTGTATATGGCTAAGAAAATTATTGTCGCCCAGGGAGGGGCCATCATATTTAAGAGCAAACCGGGCAAAGGCAGTACGTTCGGCTTCACATTTCCCAAAGCCGGCATAACAGAACCGACCCCAACGGAGCAAGTGACGCCAAAGATGTTCGAAGAGAAAAAAGGCTACGGTCTAAAAAAAGACCGGTAATTTTCTGAAATCGGTTGTGACAAAAATTACAGCAGAAATGTTAGTATACTCACTTTGACCATGGGTAAAGGCCATGGTATGATTACTACACAATCTATTCTCGGGAGGCTTCATGCGGCGTCAGTTCTTACCAACAAAAAAACAACTTATTACGGCAATTACCATCGCGACTGTCGGATTTGTTTTATTCGGTTATCATAAAACGCATGCCGCATTTATTCAGGATTGCAAACCTAACTCAATTATTGTTTGCGGAACGCCAAACGCGACCGATTTCATTTCTAAAGTACAGGCCGGCGGACCAAAGCATGATCTGCAGGCGGTGTATGCGCGATTCGGGCTGGAACCGGGCGAATACGATCAATTTGTTACTAATTCTGTCGCTGGTGTCGCAAAACAAGACGGCACCATAGTAGTTAAAGGACGGGTTGTCGCTACTAATGCATGGAGTATCGGCCGCACGCACTTCAGTTACGCTACGCCGTATACGATAAACGGTAAAACGTATTATAAAGCGATGACAAGCCGGGTTTTGCAACAGGATTTACCTGTTATGGTTATGTTCAATTCCAAAGGGGTGATGAAGTTTGCCGTGATGAATGCCTGCGGTAACCCAGTCGCCGCAACGCTGGTCAGGCCAAAGCTGTCTTGCGATTTGTTGAATAAGTCTGAAGTTTCTGGCATGCCAAATACTTTTGATTTTACTACGAACGCTTCGGCGGCGAACGGTGCAGTAGTCAAACGGGTCACGTATGATTTCGGCGACGGCAGTACTGCCGAATCTGCAACATCTTTGACCAAGACCGTCAGGCATACGTTTAGCAAACCGGGCACTTGGACAGTGCGTGTAACAGTTACAGTTAACTTGCCCGGCGGCGGTACGACAACAGTCACATCGGCAAACTGTCAAACGACCGTAACGGTAGCGCAGCCGTTTTTCCAGTGCGTTTCACTCGAACCATTTACGGTTGATAAAGAAAAGCGCCAGTTCCGCTTTATAGTCACGACACATCAAGGTAATGGCGCAACGCTGCAGAATGCCGATTTCAACTTCGGCGACGGTGAAACTGCGACTGCCGTAGGTTTAACCAACGAAACAACGGTAGAAACCGAACATACATTTGCTACCGATGGTAATTTCGCCGTGACTGCAACAGTTCACTTCAATACGGTGAATGGCGGCGTAGAAGACGTGTCATGTGCAACGAATGTCTCGCTCACACCTACCGCAACGCCGCCTCCGCCACCACCACCTCCACCGCAAGAGCTGACAAATACCGGGCCGGGTACCGGTAGTACGATCGGTCTATTCGCAGTCACCAGTACTGTTGCTGGTCTGGGGTACAAATATTTTGTCCTCAAAAAGACACGAAGTTAATAATCGTATTACATTGCTATTATTACGCGTTATACATGTGATGCCGTCTATTAGAGGTATACATACGAAATGCTTATTATCTGCATTTCTACAGGGGTAATTTGCAAAGATATTATTAAGTATTGTGAAATAATAAAAGCATAAACATAACTGTATTGACATAAATACAAACAAGTGCTATAATTACGGCTAATTCGTTAATGTTTGAGCTTGGGAGGCTTATAAATGAAACGTTTCAGCTTTAATTTACGTTCTAAGAAGACCGCTTTCGTGGTGGCAGCTGCTGTAGCAGTGCTTGGCATCGGCTTACTTGGATACAACAAAGTATTCGCCGGCACCACGCGTGACTGTAGCGGTAACTCAATCGATTACAAAAACTTAAACGGCGGATGTGGCGCAGCCAATCCGTCAGAATTTATCAAAGACGTTCAGGCTAATAACCCGAACGATTTGAAAACTATCTACAGCCATTTTGGCTTGCAGACAAACGAGTACAACCGTTTCGTCAGCAGCGCCCGAATGGGTATGGCTTACATGGATGGCACGATCAAAGTTGATGGCCAAACTGTCGCGACTAATGCCTGGAGTATCGGTCGCACAAACTTTGGCTACACCTCACCTTACAAGATTGCTGGCAAAACTTACCAGAAAGCTGCGGACACCCGCGTACTTTTGAGCAACATTCCTGTAATGGTTTTGTTTAACAGCAAGGGTGAAATGGAATTCGCAGTCATGACCGCCTGTGGCAACCCTGCCGAAGGTACTCATGTCACTCCTAAATACAGTTGTGACCTTCTGCAAAAGACGCACGTTAGTGGTAATACATACAGCTTTACTACCAAAGCTTCTGCATCGCAGAACGCCAAGGTTGAAAAGGTTATTTATAGCTTCGGTGACGGCACCAGCTTTACCGCGACTTCATTAACTCAGAAAGTCAACCACACCTATGCTACTTCCGGTACATTTACCGCGACGGTAAAGGTTATCGTAAGTGTTCCTGGCAAGCAGACCGTTACAGTTACATCTGCCAACTGCGAAACCAAGATTACGATCACTCCTCCACCGAAACCATTTGAGCAGTGTGTTAGCCTAAACGCGACAGTCGTTGACGAAAAGAAGCATTCGTACAAATTCGTTGCCACTACCAACCAAGGTAACGGTGCAACTTTGAAAGATGCAAACTTCAGCTTTGGCGATGGCACGAGCGCTAACGGTGTCAAACCGTCAGGCACCAGTGCTGTTACTTCTAGCCACACATACGGCAAAACAGGTACGTTCACAATCAAAGCAGTCGTTAATTTCAACACCAAAGACGGTGTAAAGAGTGCTGACTGCCAAACTACTGTGACAATCAAAGAACAGCCGAAACCTTACCAGGAATGTGTTGCACTTGATGGATTCGTAACTGACAATCAGCAACGTTCAGTTAAGCTTACAGTTACGACCAAGCAAGGTAACGGCTCAACATTGAAGAGTGCTGACTTTAACTTCGGCGACGGCAAGACTGCACCTGCTGTAAGCCCTGCCAGTGCAACTACGGTTATTGCGAACCACACATTCGCTGCCGCTGGAAGCTATACAGTCGTAGCAACTGTTCACTTCAATACGCCGAACGGTGTTGTTAGCTCAAACTGCCAGACAAAGATTCAGTTCAGCGAAACACCGGCACCTGTCTGTAACGCCGTAGACGTCACTAAGACAGGCGGCCGTGCGATCGATGTGCTCGTTCACTACACGGCGAACGGCGCAGCATTGCAGTCTGTAACTTACGACTTTGGTGACGGCAGTAAGCCGATGGTTTCTACAAGTAACGCGGCAACCTACACATACGCCAAAGACGGCACTTTCAAAATCACTGCTGCATTGAAATTCGTTGCCAACGGCAAGGAAATAATTGTCAGCGGTGAAAACTGCGGAGCTTCCGTTACATTCACCACTCCGACATGTACTGCGCCGAACGGCACGGTTTACCCTGAAGGTTCAGCTCAGTGCCACCCGACTTGTACTGATGTGAATGGCAACACTCACCCAGCAGGTTCGACAGAGTGCGAAAATTGTACTGCTCCTAACGGTCAGACTTACATGAAGGGCGACGAACATTGCCAGCCAAAGCCTACCACACTGGTTAACACCGGTCCTGGCAGCGTTGCAGGCTTGTTCGTAGGCACCAGCGCGATCGGCGCCATCGCTTACCGATGGTTCATCGGCCGCAAACTGATTCGCGGCTAAAAGCTTTAAAGTTGCGCATTGCGCAAAACTGTGGATAAGCATTTGAACTTTAACAGTAATTGTGCTAAACTTTCCGACAGTTTCGTGAGCAATGACTGACCGCTCTTAAAAAACTAGGAATCCCTCGCCATAGCTTAATAAGCGCGGTGGGGGATTTTCTTTTTCCCCCTGTTATGGTATGATTTACCGAAGGGAAAAGCATTTTACATTTCACATTTTTCGACGCACACTGATAGAAATTTCAACATATATTTCCATCTTTGAAATTTGAAATTTGTAAATTGAATATTGTTTGCCCCCGTCAAAAAGCGTGGCCCCTTCGTCTATCGGTTAGGACACTGGGTTTTCATCCCAGCAAGAGGAGTTCGACTCTCCTAGGGGTCACCATAAGAGATTTTTCAAGCGGCGCAAGCCGGAAGACCGGATTCACCCCCGTAAAAAGGGGTGTTTTTTGAGTTCCATAATCTAAATCCGCGTAGGTCGGCAGCCGGTCGAATAGAACCCCGAATAACTGTGCTTTTTTGCGTGGATCCTGCTGCTTTAACAGGAGCGAGTCGAGGTGTTCCAGGAAATATCGCACCCGCGCCAATATTCGATCTATGTTGATAGGTTTTTTGCTCTTCATTTGTTGTTTCTCCTTTTCTAACTTATTAATCTTCTGATGGATTTGCTCGATCTCATTTTCCATGTATGCAATAGCCGTCGCATTCGACAGCAGCATGATCTTACTGAGCGTTGCTTCGGATTTACCCTTCAGTACCTGTATCTGCTTATCAATGGCTTTCTCATCGTCACCGGACATCGCCTGGCGGCGTTCAAACTCTTTCCGGACGGTGTCGATCAGCAAGTCGATCTGGTCCTGGTTGACTTTGATGCGAGTTATAAACTGAGTGATTTTCTCATCCATATCATCTTTCGGCACGCGGAAGTAATGCCCCTTGTTGCTGCAATGATACGCAGGGTAGTATTTGCCGGTTTTGCCCCGGCTGGCGCTGCCAAGTAATGAACCTTTACATTCGGGGCATAATACGAATTTCTTATATGGAAAGTCCGGATTATTCATGACTTTTTCAACAAGATGCTTTTTCGGAGCATGCCGCAGAATTTCATACTCGCCGTCGGTTTCGTTAAAGGCAATATATTTCTTACCGCGATTCGCACGGTTGAACAGGTCAATCGATATGAGTCCTGCGAATGCGCATTTAGTAGGCGAGTAATTCGTCCATTTTTCGACGTTAATGCCGGCATATATCGTATTCGTAATGATCTTTTGCATGCGTTTAACGGTCAGCGGCTTACCGCCGCGCTTAGCAACAACTTGGCTCAGATCATCTTTATTACGAATGTAATGCAGGCGCGTTTGATATCCTGAGTCGTTCAGTTTGTCTACAATCTCCTGGTCGCTAAGCAGACCTTCGGCGCGAAGCTCAAATATTTTCCGTATATGGACCGCCTCGTCTTCGCGTGGTTTAAGTATGGTGCGCTTACCCTGATTGGTATCGACTTTTTCGCTCTGGTATCCATATGGTTGTTGGCGCATCCAGTAGCCGTTTTGCGCGTACCGGATTTCCGCGCCGATCATACGGCTCATGATATCGCGCAACTCATCTTTTGATCTTTCGGCCTCAAGGATTTCCGATTTTTTGCTCGGGCTGTACACGCTCCATTTATATTCAAA
>DATIJK010000070.1:0-9045 GCA_035478715.1 Saccharimonadales bacterium (SeqCode) | reverse complement strand
CTTTCAGTAAGGCATAGGTAACTTTGTCCATTTTCGCGCCGGTAAAGTCGGTGTTTTTCGCATCTGTGTGGTGGAACGTGATGTCATTAAGTACCGTGTTTTTGAATGACGATTTTCTGAGTGACGACCCACTGAAATTTATGCCGGTCAATGAGAAGCCGTCAAGCGACACGCCGCTCAGGTCCGAGTGGCGGAAATCGATATCTGCCAAAGTCGCTTCATCGAACTTTGAGCCTTTCGTCGCGCAAGCCGTAATTTTTGCACCTGTCAGATTTGCACCGGAAAAATCTACGTTTTGCAAACTGCTCGCGGCAAACTTCACATTGGTCAGATTCGCGCCTTTGAAAGATGCGCCGGTCAGATCAGCTGCGCGGAACGTCGCGCCAGTAAGGTCTGACTTATCGTAGGTAGCTCCACCCAGCGCGCTGTAGCTGAAGTCAGCGCCCTGCAAATCCGTACCGCTTAAGTCTGCATCTTTCAGATTCACGCCGGCGAATTTAGAAAGACCCATCGCAGTTTTGGCATGGCGCATCGTACTTTTGATGGTCTTATGAATGCTGGATTCATTATCCTCGTCGGCTGCTTGTACTTGCCCGCCATGCGGTATGGTCTCCATGATCTCATCAACGTTGCCGAATGATTCTATAGTGGCTTTGTAAGCTGCATCTTCGCTCATTCCTTGTTGCTTATAGTCACGATATTTCTCTACCAAGTTTGCGTGCAGCTCTTTGATAACGTCATTTTTTGACGGAAAATTACCGTATTGTTTGAATTGTTCGTCTAAAAATTGTTGCAGTTTCTTTTCCATAGTTCACCCTTTCTTACATTAAATTGTCGAGTACACGCTTGGCGTATTCCCAATTCTGCTTATTAGTTTTATACAGATCGCGGCCGCTCGGTGTGATTCGGTAATACTTGCGACGCCCGCCTTGCGTTTCGTCGCCCCAGTACGAAGTAATGTGCTTGTCGGATTCGAGCCGTTTCAAGCTGGAATACATGGTGGCTTCTTTTAATTCATACTGGTTCTGCGACCGTGCATTCACCAATTTGGTAATTTCGTACCCATACTTGTCGCCGCCATCCAACAACCCAAGTATGATGGTGTCGGTGTGCCCGCGAAGCAAGTCAGACGATACATTATTTATAGTCATGATTACACCATACGCCACATTACTATGACTGTCAAGGTAATTTGTAATATTTCCCTATTTTTATTTTCATAAGACACGAACAGCAATAGTTGTTACAATGAAATCTTATAAGTTGGAGGATGCAATGGCCGCAATAAAGAAGTCGGCGCCGGTAGAGTCTGAGGGAAGTTCGAAATTATCATTATTACTCGCGATGGCCATGTTCGTGCTTGTTGTAGATACTTCGCTGATGAACGTATCGATTTCGGCAGTAGTTAAATCATTGCATACTACTGTCAGCAGCGTGCAGTCCGTTATCGCATTAGAAGCGTTGATTTCGGCAGCGTTCATCCTTATTAATAGCAAGCTCGGCGACATTATCGGTCGCAAACTGGCGTATAGATTGGGGTTGATGGCGTACGGACTTGGGGCACTTTCGCTTACATTAGCAAATAATATAATCTGGCTTGTCATTTTCTGGGCGATAATCGGCGGCTTGGGTGCGTCTCTGCTATTGCCAGCCATGCAATCACTGATCCATGGAAACTTCAAGGGCGCCATGCAAAAGAAAACCTATGCGCTCGTGGGTGCGGCAGCGGCAATCGCAGCAGCCGTTGGGCCATTGATCGGTGGATTTATCACGACATATTTTTCGTACAGGGTTTCGTTTTTCCTTGAATTTATCGTGGTCGTGGTCGTACTGATTGGCAGTAAGCTGGTCAAAGACGTCAAATATACCGGCGATCGAAAAATCGATTTTGTGGGTGCGGTACTTTCGGTTCTTGGTATGGGCGGTGTGGTATTGGGAATATTGGCATGGCAAGAGGGCGGCGAGAATGTCGGCATCTACATTGCGGCCGGCTTAATCCTGCTGGCTATTTTGGCTTGGTGGCTCGTCAAACGCGACCGCGAAGGCAAGAACCGTTTGATCGATCCCAAACTTTTCAAAATAACGAACTTTCGCTTGGGTATATCCGGCCAAGCGATGCAGAATATCGTGTTGGGTGGTGCAATGATAGCGTTGCCGATATTCCTGCAAATTTCTTTAGAATATAATGCGATGTTGACAGGTTTGAGTATTGCGCCTATGTCACTGTCGATGTTTGCCGTTGCACTAATCGCCGGCAAAAGATTTACGCATATACGGACTAGCACGATCATTAAATACGGATTTTTATTTTGCACCATCGGATTTTTAGTCTTACTGCCTTTCATACCGCGTGCAGAATCAGGATGGGCATTGTTTCTACCGTTGATTATTGTCGGCTCAGGACTTGGCCTGCTTGTATCGCAACTCAATAACTACACGCTCGCGCCGATCAAAGAAGAACGCGTCAGCGAAGCAGCCGGTATTAACTCTGCCGCCGGATCGTTTGGATTGTCATTCGGTCTAGCAGTTGCCGGCGGCATCATGTTAGCGGCACTTTCATTCAGTTTCACGAATCAAACGAACAAAAGCGCTATCATCCCGGCATCGCAGAAACAGCAGATATCGGAAGAACTCGAACATAATGCAGAAGTGATAAGTAATAAGGATCTAGCCGCTCAAATCTACGACCAACCAGAAACTGTTCAAATGGAGGTACTCCACATCAACGAAACAGCAACCCACCGCGCCCTGCAAGTAGCATTACTAATCCCATTCTTAGCATCACTAATTGGCCTGGTTAACGCCTTTAGAATGGAAAAACTACCAGACATAAAACCATCAGCCGCCGCCGAATCCGTCCTAGGCGGCTAAAAAGTTAGAATTAATTGATTTCAGCAACCATACCAAAAACTAACTAACTGCTAGGACTTTCTTTGCTTTGCCTTCAGAATGCCCTGCCTCATTTTGAATTACATAACGTGCAACTCTTCGAAACCTTTTCAAATTCTTCGCACCCGCATAAGTTTCTGCACTACGCAATCCTGACATGAAATAATCAATTAAATCTTGCACCCCGGGCATGTCCGGATTAAGGAAAACGATACCGTCGGGTATACCTTCCTCAAAATACTCACGTTTGAACTGTTTAATATAATCTTCTTCTTGTCCACCATTGCGCGCTTCTATAGCAACCCTGCTTGCCATTCCGTGATTTCTGACATACAACAAACCAGACTGCGGGTCAACTTCTACCTCACCAGCACTTTCATACGTTCCAGCCAGTAATGATCCGATCATTACATTGCTAGCTCCTGCCGCCAGAGCTATGATCGCATCCCGCGGATCCCGGATGCCTCCGTCGGCCCATGTGAATACGTTAAGCTTGTCGGCTTCTCTGGCACAATCCTTAACAGCTTTTAATTGAGGAACGCCAAAACTAGTCATCACCCGTGTAGTGCACATATGTCCGGGTCCTATTCCGACTTTTATTACATCCGCACCCCAATTTGTTAAATCATAGACAGCTTTTCGTGTTACGACGTTTCCAGCAACGACTGGAAATGGCCTAGGAACTACTGACCGAGCTGCTCGCAGTGCCAATTTCATTTTCTTCTGATGGCCGTGGGCGGTATCTATGACTATGATATCAACGCCTGCAGCAACCAACTGTTCAACCCGACCGGCAACGTCGCCATTTACTCCAACGGCAGCAGCAGTGAGCAGTCTATTATCGTTATCGACCGCTGGAGCATAAATATGTGATCGAGCAACGCTTAGCTTCGTCATAACACCCGCTAACTTGCCTTCGCGCGTAACTACTGGGGCAACTCGATGATTATGCTCTCGAAACCATCCAAGCATTTCCGATTCGGTTAAACCCGCATCCATGGCTTGGAGATCAAACGAAGCATGCCTGACAACGGAGAGCCCATCGTCTTTGCCTTCCATATCGGATTTTGTAATGATTCCGATTGGCTTATCAGGCTCTTTTTCGTCAACGACTATCACGGCATCATGCGCACGCCTGTGCATTACCCGCGTAGCTTCACGCAAAGTAGCACTTGTTGTGACAGTTCCGACCGATTCGTATTCTAAACTTGCATTTTTATTATGCGCAATGATTCGTTCTGCTTCTTCGATGCTCGTAGTTTGTGAAATCACTGCGACACCGCCACGCCGAGCGACGGTCTCAGTCATTTCCACGCAATCAGAAATCCTGGACATATTCGCAACTACAAATGGAATATTCACGCGAGTCAGTCTGTGTTCTATGGGTTCTACACTGACGTCCCAGCGTGATTCACCCGCGTAATATCCAGGCACGCCACTTACATCACCGTAAGTAAGACCATGCAGTTCCTGACCCTCCAGAATCATATGCAGTAATAATACATAAAATTGTGTTTTAACAATATGTTATTTTTACAATTATGGTTTAATTTTTGGGTTCGACTAGGGTAAACGCAAACTTTTAGTACTTGCGGCCGGTCTTCCAGCTCCACAGAGCCGTGTTTCCTTGGTATAAGACTAGGTTTCCGTCTGTTTGTAGAATAGCTTTCGCGCCGGGTTTGCCTGATGTGTGCGTGTTCCATAAGGCCACGTTGTCGTTATCATATACGACCATATTGCCATCGGACTGCATTTTAAGTACAGCACCTGGATGGCCAGCAGTGTGGGTATTGAACAATGCACCGCCGCCTGTTTGATAAACTACGAAGTTGCCGTCTGTCTGCATCTTGCATGTAAAGCGGTTGTCGGTGGATTTCAGAAAATCACCTGGTTGTAATGTCTGTCCGGATATCATGAAGTTGAAAATCGCGCCGGTCGTCCTACTCCACAAAGGCCTGCCGCTAACATTATAGACGGCAAAATTACCATCGTTCTGCATGACTGCCCGGGAGCCGTTATACCAATAAGTTTGCGCACTCCATAACGCTTTATTAGCCGTACTGTAAATTACGAAATTCCCATCAGTCTGTAAGATCGCATGGGCACCGGGATGGCCTGAGGTTTTAGTGCTCCATAGTGGAACATTTGATGCGTTGTACACCGCAAAATTACCATCCGATTGCATTCTCGCCGAGTATTGACTGTTACTTGAATAAAGAATCGCGCCCGAGGCCAACGTTTGTCCGCCGTATAGGCCGGGTTGGTTCGTGAAAGAACCATTAGATTTTGTCCCAAGGATGTCGGAGTTGCTGGTCGAATCATCTAATTCTGAGGTGTTTTGAAATGTAATTGCAGCGGTACCGGCGTGCGTTACCGTAAACGTGATATTTGCTACTTTGAAATCACCGCTGATGCCGCCGCTTGATAATGTGCCACGCCCAATCGAGACGGTACCGGAATTTTCTGTCGAGGTAGCATTGATTTCGAATGGAGACATGGAAGCATCATCGATTGAATTGAAAGTTAGCTTGCCGGTATCATACGTAAAATCAGACTCCACAGCATTCACATGCGCGCCGCCTGTGTTTACTCTGACTTGGATCGTGAAAGTCGCGCCTACAACCATCTGATTGACCGCTTGCACGTACATGGTACCGCTGCCGGCCGCATGCGCCGGAGCCACCATCGCAGCAGATGCTGTAATGGTCGAAATCGATACTATAAGCGCAGCGCGGATTTTATTTTTGATACCCCTCAATGACATGATTTAAGATTACCATAATTTAATTCAAAAAAGCATAACAAAAAATTAAAAATATTAGCATACCAATTAATTTTAGAGATGGTACATACCCTGAACTACCACGCCGATCGGAAGGCGTAGTATTGCTGGCGGGGACGGTAACGGCTGTCCAATATATATGCGCGTGATTGCGTATGCGTCAGTTTTTTAATGAAATCATTCTTGTTCGTCAGACCGAAAACGTCGAAACTGACACAATTTTTCGATTCGATGCAAGCACCGACGACATCTTTGGTAATTTTTGCTTCCAGATATTGCTTATAGGTATTGTTGCCTTTGACATAGTTCGTGTTGATGTCGTATTCCGTAACATAGACCGGCACGCCGATCTGTTTGAAACGTTTCATATTATTTATTATCTGCTGCTTCTCCGGCGGATGGTTCGCATCGATATGCATTTGCATGCCTATGCCGTCAATCGGCACCCCCCTTGCTTTCGCCAATTTGATATAGGTGAACATGGCATCCGAGACAGGCGTCCTAGTTTCGTTATCGAAATCATTCAGAATCAATTTTGCGTGCGGGTCATCCTCGTGCGCCCACCGGAACAGTTGGTCGATATAATTTGTCTGATCGCCGAGTTTGTCGGCGAACCAGTTATGCAATCCGAATATGTGCTGGTTTTCGCCAAATGCTTCATTGACGACTGTATACTCTTTTATTCTTCCCTTATACCGGTCAACGATCGAATTGATATGATCGTGCAAAATCTGCATGATCTGTTCGTTCGAATAATTGCCTTTTTTCAGCCAATCAGGCAGGTAGTGCTGGTCGCCCCACACCAGATGATGATATTGCACCGGCATATCGTTCGCTTCGGCAAAATCAACCATTTTATCTATCCGGCCATAATCAAAGATCGTCGGTGCCAGCTGCGTTTCATTAAAATGGGTTCCACCGCCGTCCATCGTGATATAGCTGAACTGACTGGTGACGATATCAGGATAAATACTGCTGCCGAGCCGGCTCGGATCGACGTGAACCCCAAGTGCAATGTGATGTTGCGATGCCAGATCTTTCAAAGGCGGATTAAGCAGTTGCGGCGGACGAAGCGAAAAATACCAGTACAGAATCCCCGCAAAAATAACACACAGAATGCCTAGAATAATTAACTGATGTTCCCGCGATAAACCTTTTCTGCGAGATTTTTTGTTTTTTAAATTTTTCGTTCGAGCCACGACCATTATTATACCTGCTTATGCTAAGACCGGGATTATTTGATTGTTTAATAATTGACTTATGTAGTATTTTATACTATAATTATTTAAATGCACGAGACTAAAAAGCCTGAAGAGGGCTTTGATAGGTTCGCTTTTACTCAAGAACCCTTACCCGAAGGTATGTTTGCCGCTGATGTTGCTGCAAGTGTAATTCCAGAAATTCAAGCTTGCGCTCCTTCTTCGGTAGATTTTGCTCCATTCTTTGCCCGGGCACTCAACGAAACACGATCACGTCATTTTGACTCCCGCGCAGGACATGAGGGAGATATCCTGGATGGCTTGGGAAGTTTGGACATGTACCGCGGATACGAGGCTGCAATGGCTCGCATTGCTTTGTCCGCAACAGATGAAAGTGCAACCTATACCGATGATAACGCACCTGACTATCCAGACCCAGATTTATATGAAGTTGCAGTTCGCGCACATGCTGACGCGACGAAGAAAGCGGATCGAAACCTGCCTAAAATGCAAAGTCATGCCGAAATTACACCCATTTCATACACCGATGGCGCCGCCACATTTGTCGCAATAACCCATGATGGCCGGTGCGTCTATGGTATCGGTTCGGAAGAACTCGTTACTCAATACCTTACAAACGGCGGTTATCTTGTTAATAACAACTGGGTTGGGGGAATTGTTGACAGCGAGCTAAGGCCAAACTTACCTGATATTTTTGGTGCATTATCTAATGTAGCAAACGAATATCTTGGCCCGGTAGATGGCGGCGAATACGTCGACGTAGCCCAGCAAGTAAGTGAGTTTCAGGCAGCATGGTTTGCCGCGCATGCGAGTGAATAATCATCGCATCATTGAGTGATTTTTAGTTTTGAGTACGGTCCACGCTCAAATTAAAGCTGTTAGTACGATTCTAGAAATATTATTTATCTTCGAACGATTGGATGATGGTCAGCAAGTCTTCCAGTACGATTTCGGCTTTGATGACGTATCCGTCCATATCACGTTTGACTTCTTGGCTGATGCGTTCGGTATCGCCCAGGTTCGTCAATATGACGATCTTTTTCTGCGTACAGTTATATGATGCATCATGCCGCAGGATCTTCAGCGCCATAAAACCGTCCATGTTCGGCATCATGACATCAAGGAAAATCAGGTCGGGCTGGAATTCGCGCGCCGCATCGATACCTTTTTGGCCGTCGCTGGCGGTCTGCACTTCGAATCCGTGCATTTCAAGGAATGTTTTATACAGGTTGCGGAGCTCTTCGACATCTTCAACGATTAATATTTTGTGTAACCCAGCCACGATGCCTCCTAACATTTAGATTGCCTGGTTGCTTTTGTTTCATTTCGTCAAGCCGCGCCGCCGTCAGCTCCGGAATGATGAATGTGAATGTCGAACCTATACCTTCTTGTGATTCTACAGTAATAGTACCACCATGCCGTTCCGCAATTGATTTGGAAATATATAATCCCAGCCCGGTGCCTGTGCTACCGCTGTCTAATCCGCCATGAACCCGATAGAATTTCGTGAATAAGTTCGGTAACGAAGCTTTTGGAATTCCATAACCCGTATCTTTTACACTGACGGCAAACGTCTGTCCGCGTTTGCCGAAGTTGACATGGATCGATCCGCCGTTTTCGGTGTATTTTATGGCGTTCGTCAGCAGGTTATTTATAATTTCCCGGAGTGCGACTTCGTCACCGACTACCATGCAATTGTTTTCTTCGCCTGCATAACTTAATGAAATATTTTTCTTTTGCGCTGTAAAGTAAGCGTCCTGTACTGCCTGGTGCGCACTGGCTGCCAGGTCGACTTCTTCCATGTGCAGTGCCAGCGTACCCTTTTCGATGCGAGTAACGTCAAGCAGATTATTGATCAGATCTCCCAGTTCTTTTGCGCTGATCAAGGCTTGATCAACATACCGCTTATTTTCGCCTTGTAGATTTTCACGTTCCTTTATTTTCAAAAGCTCGAGATATCCGCTGATTGCCGCTAAAGGTGTGCGTAATTCGTGCGCCGCCATCGACACGAAATCGACTTTCATGGCCTCCAGCTCGCGGCTGCGCGTTTCGTCATGTATGGTAACGATAGTATGTGACCCGGACTGCTCTTGATCGTTAGAGCTGCGAACTTGGCTGACAATTACTTTGACGTAATGGATAACGTACGTCTTG
>DATIJK010000069.1:0-5209 GCA_035478715.1 Saccharimonadales bacterium (SeqCode) | reverse complement strand
TGCTATATTCAAAGGCAGTTCCCGGCGTATAATCCATTGGGTAAGCCGCGTATGCATCGACATAATCTTCCAGCGTGTCACTGCCATCGAGCGACTCAAATGTATCCGGACTAATTCCCGCCGTGTGGCTGATAATTTGTTTTAGCGTAATAGCCGATTGCCAACCAGTATTCCACGAAGGAATGAGACTACCGACGGTGGTATTGATTCCGTTGGCAAATAATCCATCATCTAGGATTGTCAGTAAAACCGCCGCTGATACAATTTTTGACAATGAAGCGACTGGTAACATTGTGTCTGGCGTGTATGCGCCGCGCCGGTAGCTATAAATACCCGTTCCCGGCTTTACCACATCCATCACAATATTATTCTGGTATGCCGCTGCGTTGCTGTTCAAATAGTTGTCAATCGCTGGCTTTGATAGTGCCGGCGGCGTACCTACGGGAGGTGTACCTACCGGTGGGGAACCCACTGGCGGAGTTCCGCCGCCTCCTTCTGGTGGTACACCTCCCCAATAGTCAGCATTTGTATAATTGGCATATTGCGAGTTCGCATCGACATCGTAATAATCCAGAATTGCCTGACTTGTCCGGTATGGAATGGTTACCTCGCAATTAATCCGGTTCGTCGAATTGATGACGGGCCGGTTGTAGGTTTTACCAAAATGCGACTGGTTCAGTTGCTGCAACATTTGGGAGCAACCTTCGGACGAAAGCTCGGCAGGGTGATACGCCATTGCCAACAGCACGATTTGAACACCTTTGTCCATTAAGGACTGCATCGATGTTTTTACGATCGCCCATTGCGGGTTCGCTCCGCCATATGGTGGCGTTGTCCCGTAGCTGTAACGCCACACGCTGGTATCATCGGGATCAAATTCTATGCAGCTAATACCATTGGGGAATGTGCCAAGGTTGACGCTGTTGCACCGGAATTTGGCCGCATGGTCGTAAAGTCCATCACCTTCGGATCCGTATTGACCATTACCCCACTGCCCAATATAACCCATTGCCGCATTGGCGGTAGCGCGCAATTGCAGGTTGTCGGCGGCGGCATAAAGGTTTACACAAGGCATGTTTGGTGCGACAGCCCTTACCGCGTTACAAAAATTGCGGTAGTGCTTTGAAAGTGCGTAGGTCATAAACCTGCCAAATTCAACGCCGCGAGGCTGCGTAAAATCAGGGTGCGGCCATGGTATGCCAGATCCTTGTATCATAGGCGGGGTGCCAGCGGTAGCGATACCTCGCGGCGTTACCCATGCATTGAAGTCGGCAAGGTTTTTTACAGAAAAGTCGCCCGACTCCCATATTCCGCCATTTACAATAATGTGGTTAATGAACTCACCCGTATGCCCGCCACCCTGGAACATAATACCGGCTCGCGAATACGTTTTCAACACATTGGCGATTGATTGTATAGCCGGTACCATCAAGGCGTTGACCCGGTCATTGTAATAACCCGCATATACGCTGCCGAATCCCGGAACGCCCTCTACATAAATGGTTCCACCACTACCTTTTACCAGCTCATCGGCCAGTAAAAACCCGTCACCTTCTTTACGGCGTGGTAGCCATGTGATATGCAATTCCAATTGCCTTGCATTGCAATAGGCGATCGCCCGTTGTAGTGCTGCCGCCTGAAAATTGCCGGTTGTTGGCTCGTAATCCGACCAACCTATCCAAAGTGATATTCCCTGCAATCCACGGCCCCACGTGTACATAGTCGCTTCAATGCGCTGAACCCAATCGTTGTGAATGCCGTGCTCGGCCGACGAATCAAATCCGCCGCCGGTCGTGCCCATGATCAGGCGGTATTTTTGCGGAAAACTCGTTGGCGGTGGTGTCCCTACCGGCGGAGAGCCAACAGGCGGCGTACCCACTGGTGGGCTACCGACCGGTGGTGTTCCGACAGGCGGAGTCCCTACGGGCGGCGTCACGATTACATCGCCTTCGCAATTCACGTTTGAAACCTCATGCGTGGCGGTGTCGGTAGTGCACGGCTCGATATATTCAATTTCGGTCGTACTGCCGCAAACGCCGTCGGCTATTTTTTTGGTAACTTTTTTGCGGTACAACACGCCGTTATGCTCAAAAGCCATTTCACAATTGACGGCGAGGGTTTTTGACTCAATGATAAAGCCATTAGGCGGGCAAGGTGCGCCCACCGGCGGCGTACCAACTGGCGTAATTGGCGGCAATATATCCGGCGGCGTGTCTCCAAACTTTAAACACCTCTCCGTGCCTGGCTCATCTGTCCACTCATCGTCTGTATCGCATGAATCCGGCAAATCATCTGGAATTTCAACCTCAGTCAATACACCGTCTGTATCGGCCTGGCAAACGCCGCCAATAATTCGCGTGTCCCTGATAGGCATGATAACCGTTAAATCCGAGTAACAACAGTTTTGAATGTCAGTTGTGATCTCGGTGCGGCTTGGTATCGGGGTGTATGTGACGTTGTTTTGGGTAACGGTATAAACTGCGTGCAGCTTTATGGACCCGATCAGCTCGGTAATAAATTCCGGCGCATTATAAATAACCATTTTCTTGCGCTTGGTGAGTCGCTGAAAAGTGGTTGTCATGTTGCCGTTGGCGTCGGCTTTGCTGTTATCGAACAATTCTGCATCGATCGAACAAATCTCGCCGTCCAACATGATCTTTTGAGTAAAATTCAAAGGCGGCTGATATGGAACATCGCCAATGCCTGACTTATTCGAAAACGTGATCAGTACTTTGGATTGTGGCGTATCGGTTACCCAAAATGGCTCTGACCAAAACGACATTATCTTTAAACGAAAGCATTTGCCGCACTCCATTTTAACGCCATCGACTACACCGCCTTCGTAGATCAGGTAATAACTAGACCCGTCTTTGAATAAGCGCGTGCCCGCTTCCTCCATAGTTGCACTTCCTACCTGGCTTTTTCCGTCGCAGGAAAACACCCGTATACATTCAGCCGCGTAGGTCAAATCCGGATTGGCGCCCATCGGCGGGAGCCTTAAAGCAAATGTCGGGAACCGGTCAGATTCCGAGTAAAGTTTGAACGCCGTCGGATCAAACGATTGCCCATCGCAATTACAGTCCGAAGAACTGCTCTGATTTGTCTGGAATGGTAAACCATGCAGGTAATTATACATTATCGTGGGCCGTTTTGCCGTTTTGGTGTTACTTCTCGCACTTGTCTTGACTTGCTATATTCCCCACACTCGCCGTCGGCGTAGTAATCGGTGTAGACAATTATCCTTACGTAATTTATCGCAGTGTGCGCGGTGTATGAACTGGTTTCCTCCGTACGTACCAATGTGCCTTGTTCGGGGCATGTAGGGCTCGGCTCTTCAATCTCGACATACTCAGGAAATGGGATATTGTCGCAATTATTGGTCGTTACCAGGTTCAAAGTTACGCTTTCATTTTCCAAATCAAATTCCAGCGTGCTTACAACACACTCATCAGCAAGTGGATGCTTGATAAAGCCTGTAAAATCGTAAGTTTCACCGCAACACATTGATAACTCAACCGGACCAAATGTCTTTATGCGCTTGGTTGATTTGGCCCGCATTGGCCGCTCATAGATATAGTTTCCCTCGACGCTGGCCGGCTTGGTTTGCTTTTCATAAGTCATCATGCCATATTGGAAACTCAGATCGGTGCGGCCAAATTCATAGAAAAGCCTCGATTGTGCCAAATTCCCATTGAGCATATACTCGTTGGCGATCGGCAGCCACCCTGGCGCAACAGCATTTTCAGCCAGCAAATTAGGAACATACACCAATAGCCAGCCCTGGTCAGCAACGGTATCGGGCTTGTAGGTTACCGTCCGCCAATCCGTTGTAAACATGGAAATACTCTGGTAGCTTTCCGCTGCAACGCCTTTTTCGTCTTTGGGGACACAGTTATCGGCGTAATTCATATACACCGAAGAAAATTCCCGGCTGCTTGGATTGGCAAATTGTGTCCAAACCTCTGATTTTTGATCGTAAGCGGATAGCGTAATCGATTGCTCCACGCCTTCCCGTCCTTTCAATTCATCGGCGGCATATTCGTAATTATTTTTACCTACCATCTTTTCGGCAAACCTTTCCTCGGTAAGGTCGATCGTAACACCCGGCGGCGTGTATGAAAAGTTTTTGAAGTACGAAATGTGCTCAATACGAAAACGGTTGTCCTCGTCAATGTACCAGTACGCATTATAAAGCAGCTTTAAATTTGTCAGCAGATCACGCAGGGTCACATTGCCGCGCCATGCCGGCTCGGATGCGCCTGGCCGCTTGGCATCCGAAATATGCATCATGATTACCTGCGGCAGGTAGTTTGTCTTGCCGTTGGCCGGATTGGTGGGCAATGTCAAAAAATCCGACATTTGCGCCGTTGTGATATTGCTGTATACTTCGGCTGGCGTTCCCTTGAATGTCTGCTTGATCAAAAAAAGGATTGCAGCATTGAAATAGAAACCGCGCGGATAAAGGTTTGATCCTGTCGGGTTGAACTCTTCTGACTGTAAAGCGGTGTGCGTGAATGGAACTAAATCCTGAACTGGATCATATGCCGCTGCGGGCCGGTGTGGCGGAATGTCGCCAAACCAGTTTATTTCCTTGTGCCAGTTGGCGAAAACTGCGGTGTATTGGTCCCGAACGGTGAGCTTTTGAATGGTCGCCTCGCGATTGTCGTCATCCCATTTTACGTTGTACAGGGTGAAATATCCCTCCCAAAATATCTCTTCCTCGCAAGTGCGTTCGATAATGAACGTTATTTCCTGGCAGCACTCAACCGAATAGGTTTCCGCGTCCTTCAAAAAAACATAGTCATCGCCGGTGAGCGTAATTGATCCCGAAACCTTTTCACGAAAAAAAGCCTCGTCCTGCTCTTTGGCTACGGTGACCTTCACCGCTGATTTCGGTGTTATAAGCTGCGAGCGCGTCGCGTATTCAAGTCGGTACCTGTAAGCCATTATTCAATCATTTCGGTATAATCCTTGATGGACTTATTGCCACTCAATGTATCCTCTTCCAGTATTTTCCCGCTACCTAATGGCGTTGTTTGCTTGCGTGAAATCCTCGATGTGTAGCTTTTGATGGCAACCATTTCGGCGCGCAGCAACTTCATTTCATCCAGCGTTTCGCGTCCGTATTCCTCGGAGCTTTTGCGGTACTCGGAAATAAAGCGCATTTCCTTCCTGCGATCGGCGTCGTTCATACTTACGCCGGTCCCGT
>DATIJK010000068.1:0-7066 GCA_035478715.1 Saccharimonadales bacterium (SeqCode) | reverse complement strand
CAACACTGGCGGCGGCGAACTCATATTCTTCCGGGACACCCAGGTAAAATCTGGCTCGGTAGACATACTAGCTGCCTACAAATGGCTCATTGCTCAAGGACTCCTCAGTTCTACCGACTCAATCACCCAGATCGACTACGGAGTAGAAATCTGCGCAACAGCCGGAACTACGATGCGATTCGATACCACCGATTTTTCTGTCAGCGCCCAATAAGAATTTAATAAAAAAGTAATTTATTTATGGGTTGATTATTGCGAATAATTAGCGCATTGATTCTATTTTTGCCAAAATGTCGAATGCAACGGAAACGGTTTTCATTTACTCGCGATTTAAATTTGCTACTATTGAATGATTGATGCATTGGGAATCTGATCGTCTTAAATTTATATATGTTGCAATTTTGGTCGTTCTTGTTTCTGTAATTATCTTTGACGGGTTAATACTCATCAACCATTACCATTTGAACTGGAATAGTTCATCATTGCAATATGAAAAGCTTTCGTATCGATATCCAAAAGACTGGACGCGTACGAATGAATCAATTCCTTTTCCCAAATACAAAAAGTACTGTACGTATCCTGGCGAAGATTATGTGACACTTAAAAGTCCGTCGGGTTCGCAGGTGGTAATGCTTGCCGGGCAAGCCTGTCCAGATCCATTGCAATCAAAAATATTTGCATCAGTTCCTATTAAAACGTTTGGCAAAAATATGTTTGTCGTCATGCAAGCCCCGCTCGGGCTCATTAAAACAACACCGACAAATGCAACTAGTGCCTGCCTGGCGCGTTCTTCCCATCCGGCGAATGTATTCGATTTGCCGAGCAGGAACGTCAATACGAACCATAAGGCGGCAGGGAATAATGTGGCGTCCAATTCGTTCTGCTTTATACCAGCGAAGCCAAAAAAAAGTAAAGCAGACAAAAACAGCCTGCCGGCATTCACGCCGCAACAAATAGAATCCATGCAAGATTTCAACACCGCAAAATCAATATTTGAAACAATGCATTATTGAAAATCTTCAGTTGACATTACGAATTACAAGCGTTAGCATTATCGTATAAACATAAGTTTTAAGGGAGGGGCATAACGGTTATGAATATATATCATGTAGGAAAGCTTCGGCAGGCGGTACATAGGATGAGCCGTGCCTCGTTACTGACGGCGTCCTCTGTTCTGGTTCTGGGGCTGTCAGGATTCGGTGCATTTGTAACCACTGGAGTCGCCCACGCGGGAGCGCCGGCGCAAATGTGTAATGATGAAGCCACCATTTGTATGAACCGTAAACAGGGCTGCACCAGCCAGAGTGGTACGTGCAAGATCATTGCATATTCCAATACTGATGATTACAACGAGTATTTCAGGTTTAAAACTGTCAATCTTTGCAACGGCAGTTTTACCGTTACTGATACATGTCCGTTCGCAAACGGCGGCGGTATGAATACCGATAACGTATCAGATTGGATTGGACAGTTGACGGTGTACAATTCCTCGGGGGCATCCATCGGTTGCGTTGGCGATGACCAGAGCGGTAACACAGTCATGTTAGGTTGCAACGGCAGCAATGGAACGGGCGGTGGCACAGGCACCATTTATGTTCAGGGTTCAGCTGGACCTATTGGCAGCCATTGGATTCCCAATGGTTTCCTGGCAAACCGGTACGAGAGCAACAAGTTCTTTAACTTGGGTTTATCATATCCGGAAGTGCTGGATTGGACTGCTAGTGGCAACCAGCTAATTACCGACGCAATTCTCCCTAACGGTGGCGGTATAAGATGGGACCAATACGGTTTTTAGTAGGTAGCTGATAATTAAAAAGCTCCGTTCTTGTAAGCGGAGCTTTTTAGTTGGCCTAACAATGCATTACCGAAACAGTATTGTTGACTTTCGGGCTTCTAAGCATTAGCATCAAGAAGTAAGCTTAAGTTTTAATGAAGGGGGATGCAGACAATGAAAATATATCATGCAGAGAAATTTCGACAAGCGTTACACAGAATGAGCCGCGCTTCAATATTGACAGCTGCATCTGTTCTGGCTATGGGACTCTCAAGTTTTGGCGTCACGGGGATCGCCCATGCAAATGCACCATCACAAATTTGTGACTTCGGGTCAAACAGTGCTTGTCTCAATCGCCAGGGAGGATGTACCAGCACATCAGGTTCGTGCGCGATTATTTCGTATAACAACGACGATGATAATAACGAATATTTTGACTACTCGTTCCTTTACTTGTGTAATAATTACATAGAAGTAACCTCAACCTGTCCATTCACAGTCGGCAGCGGTATGAATGCTGACAATTTTGGCGATCAGATCGTGCAACTTGTGGCATACAATACCTCCGGCCAAACAATAGGGTGCGTAGGTGACACTGGAAATGCAAGAGCCTCGTTGTTAGGATGCAACGGCCATAATGGAACTGGCGGTGGTCAGGGGACGGTCTTTGTGCTCAATAATCAGAACGCTCAAGGTGGTGCACACACGATTTGTAATTTTGAGCTAGCTAACCGATACGAAAGCAATCTAAAGTATGCAAATGGATTTGCGTACCCAGTTATACTGAAGAGTATAGTCAGAGGAAGCCAGCTTTCAACCATTGGCGATAAGTGTACTTACGCTTGGAACTAGCGCGATAATTAGAGGTACTGTCTTAGAATATTGATTCTTATTTGGACCAATAATTAGAATCCCCCGCAGGGTCTATCCAGGTGGGGGATTTTAGTTTGCTTAGTATGACTTCGCCATTGAACATTCGATACTTAATGATTACTTCTGTATCACCATAAAATAGAGATTCTTGTATTTAAACTCCACCATAATCGGTACAATTGACGTGGTACTCTTAAAGCATGAGCAATACTAGTCGTTTATTGAAATTTGCTAACCGGTATCAGTCGCTTGGCGCAATTCTTTATGTTTGTTGTATTCAGTATTATATTGTCCAAATTATCGTAGCGCTTAAATGGGTGACTCCTTATAGCTTGGGGAACAACGCGATAAGTGATCTGGGAAATACTCAGTGCGGTTTTTATGGCGACCGATTCGTGTGTTCGCCACTCCATAATCTGATGAATATGTCCTTTATTATCCTAGGTTTATTAATGATTACCGGATCACTATTGGTTTATCAGAAATTTCATAAAAATTTGATAACTTTCGCAGCTTTTACGCTGATAGCAATTGCCGGTGCAGGCGCGTTGTTGGTCGGCGCGCATCCAGAGAATTCCATCAGCCACTTACATTTAGCTGGCGCAGGGTTGTCGTTTGTTATGGGTAATGTTGGACTTGTTTGTTTTGGATTCGCACCTGGCATCCCTAAAACTTTGCGAATGGTTGCGCTAATTTCAGGCTGTATGGCCCTAGTGGCTCTTGTCTTATTAATAAATCATAGTTATTTTGGGCTTGGGTTCGGCGGCATTGAGCGGATTGTCGCGTATCCCCAATCAATCTGGCTTATTATCCTTGGTTTATACTTGCTGGCAAAACGCGAAAAACTTCCTATACAAATGTAAATCTTTTTAATTGCTTGATTCTGAGCTTTAGAATCAAAATATGTGGTTTACTTTTTGGGTGGCAGTTGCTGTAAAGACCACTTGTTGCCGTCTGGATCGCTAAAGTAAACGAAAGTACCCCAAGATTGCACATCGATTGCGCTGACTTCTACACCTCGTTTGGCAAGTTCGTCGTGCGCTGCCTGGGCATCTGCGACGACCATTTGATAGGCGCTCACTGAACCCGGCTTCATATCCGTGATTCCAACACCCATAACTATCGAACAGGCTGAACCTGGCGGAGTCAATTGGATAAAACGCAAATTGTCAGTAACTTTTTGGTTAAAGTCGGCAACAAATCCAAGCTTTTTGGTATAAAAATCTTTCGCCTTATCCGCATCCGTAACCGGAATCGGTATGAGTTCAATCTTCATTTCCATACAAACCATTATACCAATTTATGTATAGCCTAAACGATTTATGGTTAGGGATCTTAGTTTATGATGCAGCCGTACTGCTAAACTAGATAGATGAGAATCAAACGCATCGATCATATCGGAGTTGTGGTTAATGACCTTGCTGCAGCGAAAAAGTTTTTCTTGGATTTCGGATTTACAGTACAGGGCGAAGCCGAAGAGCAAAGTGATCTGTTGGATAAGGTTACGGGAATAAAAAACGCGAAATCACAAATAATTTTCATGCAAGCGCCGAACAGGCAAATAAACGTGGAGCTGACTAAATTTCTTCATCCAGAAAGTGAATCAGTAGCTAATAAGAACTTCATATATTCACTTGGGATACAACACATCGCTTTTGTCGTCGAGAATATTGAAGACATTGTGACCGACGTAAAACAAAAAGGTTACGAAGTTTTTGTCGACACCTACAATTACGAAAATATGTATAAACTTTGTTATTTCCGCGGGCCGGAAGGAATCATAATAGAATTAGCAGAGCAGCTATCACCTTAACAGGATAACTAGCTAGTTACTCTGGCGTGTATAGTCGAGAATCTTTTTTGCTTCTGTAAAATCCATTTTTGGGTATTGCTGGCTTGCTAAATCAATGGTGTCATTAAGCAGAGCAGTCAATTCAGATAATGAATTCTCGCTCAATCCAGATAATACTGAACGCAAGCGCTTATCCAAATGAACAGGTTTACATTCCAATTGAGGAAGTTGAACGTCCATCCATTTAAAATTGTAGTTTCGCAAGTAGACTTTGTTGAATGCAAAAATTAGACGGAGCATTTGGAGTACGGTCATGTCAATAAGATGGTGCAGGGCAATTGTGTCTTTTCGATCTAGTAATGCGTTTCGCATTGTCCATTCGTGAAACAATGCATTCACTTGGATGCATTTTATGGCAAGTGCATCAGGATAATTAGCGAAAGATTTGAGCAGCTCATTGAAGACTTCTTCTCCAAACAGCGGTTTGGCATCTTGGATAGACGCAAGCAATGTTTGACTTGCTATGGAAGTTGTACGTGCAGCCATCACATCATCGATAGTCTGGTGTAATAACGCTATGTCATCATGACAAATATCAATCTTTGCCTGCTTATAGCTAAAGCTTGAGCACCACTCACCATTCTCCAGGTCCTCGCTGAATATCTCTTGCTTTTTGAGATTAGCAAAAAGGTTGGCACGCTCCTCGGCCGTTGGTGCGCTCGACCAAATGCACATGAGCTCTATGTCCGAATACTCATCCGCAATCCCTTTAGCTACCGATCCTTGCAACAGAACTGCCAGTAACTTCGAAGGTTTTGTAATAGACGTGACAATTTCTTGCGCTAGATTTTCAAGGTGTTCCTGCGTATTTGACGGCAAAAAAGATTTAATCATTAGGTTAACTATAACAAAAGCTTTGGACAAACTGCATGGCCGAACTACATCGTATGTATACATTCAAAGGCTTATGCATGTTGTATCACGGATTGCCAACGTAGTATTATCTATGGCTCATATCGGGACTTGCCTGTGGTTCTGCCGGCGCGTCCGTGTAATTTGTGGGCACATTTATGTGCTCGTCTTGGTACTGATACGTTATTTTCGAAGTGATCGAGGATTTTCCGAAGTGGCCGGCATCTATTACCGTAACTAATCTTTTGGTTGCCGTATTAACATAATCTGTCTTTTTGCTCTGTGCAACGCTGTATGTCCAAACATCGCAGGTGCCGCCACCGATCGGGCACGGTTTCTGTCCCTGATATGCGGTCGTCTTGAGCGCATTAATTTTTTTGATTATGTCCGTTGAATACAAATAATTGGTCGGCTGGAAGTCATTACTACTTGTGTCTGGCGGGTATTTTACGCAAGCTGTCGGGGTGCCTTTACAGACATACAGCGCATCGGGTGTGTATGTTGTCGTGTTAATCGGCTTGCCATCGAGAAAAAGTGTGTATGTGTAGTTGCCCTTACCGTCGGATTGTAAGGTGGTAATATTTCCTATGTTGTCGCCTTGCTGGCGTGTATTCACCGTGATGAGCATCGGCAAGTTTACGTTTGAAACTAAATCGTATGTTTTTTTTGAAGCAGGACTGGACGATACGGTTGTCTTGTTAGTTTTATGATTAAAATAAGCTATAGAACCACCGACAACGATAAGTACGACGATAGCGGCTGCAAGCCACAGCCAACTTGTGCTACGCCTTTTAGTCGTGCCTGACTGCGACGAATCCTTTTCCATACACCTCCAAATATCTTGAGATTAGTGTATCATACCAGACAAAAAGCAAACCTATTTTGATACTAATACGTGCATAAAACAATCCTCGCCATATCGGCGAGGATTGTTCTGCTATGAGCTATTTCACTAAGCTATATCAGTAAAGAAGAAATCTCTATACATATGGGTTAACGGCAAAGCACCATGCGGTAGGTTTATTCAAGTATTCTTTTGCACCGCTGAAGAAATCTTGTGGCCCCACGAAGGCAGTCCAGTGGACGTTATAGAATTGATAGCCGCTGCCGAGCGGATTCGAACAGGCGCTAGCAAGCTGTTTAGTTCCCCAACCTGCGTTACCTGCCGATGGGCACCTTTCAAGATCGGTAGAAGCATTAGAGCTGTCATTACCGTAGTCACCGACACAGCCCGTATAATTATCTGCGGAGATTTCCGAGACCCCAGGACTACCGGCACTCCGTAGTGAAAAGTCAATGTAGGGAGTAAAGCAACTACCACCGCCGTGATTTCCAGATGGATCATCACAAGCAGTTACCCTGCCACCCTGCGTAGACATGCAGTACCCATGTCCGTTAATGCTGTTATAGTTACACCAAGAGGCTGCGGACGCTGAGCCTGCCATAAGTATTACCGGCATTGCCAATGCTAGTCCCGCAACACTTGCTTTTGAAACAATCACTAACCTTATCTTCTTTAATTTAGTCAATAACATATTAATCCCCCTTATGTTAATAATTTGGATTATAGGAGGGTGCTGTAGTAAATGTCAATATATGCTGAATACATTCGCAAATACGCGTGGTGCTGTAAGTGAGTATGAGGTAGCTCGTGTTACGAAAAAAATCATTGCGACAAAATAGAACAATCCTCGCCATATGGCAAGGATTGTTCT
>DATIJK010000067.1:0-3422 GCA_035478715.1 Saccharimonadales bacterium (SeqCode) | reverse complement strand
CGTGTTTGTAAGCGTTGCCTTCTGCCATTTTCATATCGTTTTGGAACCACTGGCCTACCGTCTTATCGATCTGGTCAGAAAACTCAGGCTTAGCGCTTAGCGCGTCTATGAATCTGATAAAGCAAGCTAACCTGTAAGTGTTATGGCCGATCCAGCCATCGCCATATTTTCTTGCATACGCACGAATTTTATTTTCAATTTCGACAGGCGTATGATGAAGATGTCCAAGCAGCCCTTTCAGTTCGACTAATCGCGTCCGAGCAGTTACTTCATGGGACGTTGAAGCGGGCAGGTAAATCCCCACATGCGAGACGAACAACTGATCTTTACTCTCGACGAACGGGTGGCCCATATCAAAATGGAGAACTTGGAAACTCGTAGCAACAACGTCGTCACAGACCGGTATCTGGTCTGCTTTCGCGAGCTGAATACGATCGCCAAAACGCTTATGCATCGATAATTTCGTGCGGTCGATGCTGCCGATAAAATCTTCCTGCACACGGATCGCGTCAAACTCATCTTTGATATTATCCAAAACCGCCCATCCGTGGTCGTAATAGTGTTCGGGAATATGAATCGCCGCATCATTTACCCGATAAGTAGTATCAAAGAGCAGTCGTTGATTATTAAATAAATCTGCCGAATATGTAGCATTTTTTGTAGCCATAAAGCCCTCCTGATTGTAAAAAATTACGTGTTTTAGCGTTTCTAGCGTGTGTACGCCGTGTTACCACTCCACATGTAGCGACTGATTAGTATATATTTTGACGGATGTCGATTCAAGCTCATGCTAAATTCTGCTGCTAGTAAAATCTATTTCGTAGCGTAGAAGCCCGTTGCGCGGCATCATCAAACGAATTGTAATAAAAATCACAAGCATAAACAGATTGCCGTATCTGGCGTTCTGGTATACTTAAACAAAAGCAGAACATCATGGTCAAAAGAAAAACACCGCAAAAAAAACGTCGTTCCCGTCTGGTCCAATTTATCGAGTATGGGATCAGCGGTGGTGTGTATTTCTGGACGGGGTACGCCGCTTTCTTCGTATTCTATTCCGTATTCCACTGGTCGCTCTGGTGGGCAAAGATTCTTGCTGATGTTGTTGGCTGGGTGGTGAACTATATGCTTCAGCGGTTCTGGGTGTTTTCGAACTCTTCGCTGGGCGAGCACCGGGTGCAAGTAACGTTCCGGTATGCCGTTATTACGCTTGCCGACTTCATTCTGGACTATATTATTGTGCTTTCGCTCAAGACTGTCGGGGTTTCACCGTATATCGGTCAATTCGTTTCAGCCGGATTCTTCACGGTTTGGAATTACATCTGGTACCGATGGTGGGTGTTCCCGGAAACGCATAAGCTAAAACATTTGAAAAACAAACCGGCGATGGACGTTGCGGTTTCAGCGGCCCAGGTTGCCCAGCACGTTCCACGACGAGGTAAAAACAGAAAAACCAGGAGGTAAAAAATGGTTGAAACAGCTGTCCGTCCAACAAAAAAACAACGCGAGTTGATGTCGTATATCGAGCAATTTATCGCCGAGAACGGCTACAGCCCAAGCTACCGCGAAATCATGTCGGGCTTGAATTACAATTCGGTCGCTACGGTAGCTTTGCACGTCAATAGTCTGATAAAACGCGGGCATCTGATCAAACGCGACCGCTCGGCCCGTTCGCTCGAACCGACGAATCCATCCGAAATTGAAAAAGTCTCCACGAACCAGGTGATGCCGACTGAAGAAAAATGGCTCGTCGAAAAAGTCGAGCATGCGTTTAAACAAGCCGAAGCGCTCGGAGCGGAAATGGAACAGGTGACAATAGATCGACTTTACGTCTTAGTCGGAGCATTGCGTGTACTCGGACTTGAAGGTGCGGCACAGAGTTTTATTCCAAGATTGACTGTGCTAAAGAAGCGAATGAGTTCTTGACAAATGAACCCAATGCAAAACTCCATTCCGCGCCATAAATCACTTCGCAACACGCTAGCCACGCCAGCCATCCTCAACGTAACTTCGGTTACGCCTGCGGTGTCTGTCATAGCTGTCGCACCGCGAAGAGACTTATGTCATCGAAAGCGAGATTTGCAATGGGTTCATATCAAATTAAGATATACTAAATAGTAATTAAGGCAGGCGGAGTATGTATCAGGCGGGTAGAAGGATCGTAAGCCACCACAAACGCCATGTGGTACTCGTGTGGTTTGCGGCGATAATCATCCTGCTTGCAATCGGCGGCGTGATATTCGCCAAATACTTCCTAAAATCCGACACAACTATCAGCCCGCCACCACCGGCTGTCATAAAAACAGTAACCGATGGCAATGGTAGAACCGGAACATTTGACGAAGGAGTCTTTAGTATAAAATTGCCTTCGGATTGGAAATTTATTGGCCATCAACAGTCGCCCTACAATATTTATTCATGGAAAAATACTAATAAACCACCTGGCGCCGGTGCCCGGCAATTGCAGATTTATTACGATACGATTCCATTAGGAATGGGCGTAAACCGAGTGCTGCCTGTATACGATGAAGGTGATCATGTTCTTGCCGATACAGTTTCAGAAATCTGCCAGAACCTTTATCCTAATGTAAAGCTGCCAGGTTCCAGCCACGCACCGGCAAAATATCATAATGTGAATTTTCTGTGCGATTTTGAAAATTACGCACTTGATGTTGTAGGCACGAGCTCGGCAGACGGTGTAAACACCGTAAAAGTAACCAGCTCGACGTCGGGAACGCACAAGGTGTTCTTTCGGTATTCAGACAGAAGTGCATCGCCAAACTTCACAATTTTTACCGATGCAGTCGAAAGCTTCCGATTAAAGTAAAAAATACTATATGTAGCGTTTCGGGAAACTGCTACACTACTAATTACTTAACAACCAAAACCGGAATGAGGGTGTAATTCCCTAGCTGTGCCGCAACTGTAATAGCCAGATACGGTATTAAAGACTCTCGAGCAAGAGCGCAGATGATTGTTTGCTGCCCTCGCTCGAAAGAATGAGGGTATTTTTAATGGCCGCAGCAGCCGAAGCCTTAGTAATACAAACAGATGAATTTAACTGGGAATTAGCCGAGGCGGAATTAGCTGGAGCAGCATATGTAAGTCCCCCGGAGGCTGAAATTTATGGCAGGTCATTAAGCGCGGTTAGGCGGCTTGGTGCTTTGATGCTCGAGAGCACGCTTTCGGAAATAATTGCAAGTCCGGAAGCAGCTCAAGCGAAAGTTGAATTCTTCACGTCTGTTGAGGAGGGTTTTGGGACCGATATGGAGCTGGGTGGGGGGCTTGAAGTCCGTGATTTTGATACGCGGCCAATCATTAACGGGCGTGTTATGGCGAAGGATAACAAGACGCCTATTTCTATAATGACGGCAGCTGGTGTTAATAACGCGCAAGAAAAATACAATGTAGAGTCGGCCAATAAC
>DATIJK010000066.1:0-6180 GCA_035478715.1 Saccharimonadales bacterium (SeqCode) | reverse complement strand
GGCAGCGACATTCTCCTGAATGGCAAAACGACGGCAAGGACTAACACGCGTATGTCATTGCCGGCTGGAAATTATAATATGCAAATCCAACGGACGGACTACCGGCCTTGGCAGCGCGCTATTACCGTCCAGGGAAATAGCGTCGAGCGGTTTGATTACCCGTTTTTATTCCCGAATAACCTCGTAACTAAGAATACGAAGTCACTAACGACGGCACCGATTGATGCAAGCCAAAGTCCCAGCCGCCGATGGATATTATTGGAAAACGGTGTCGGTGGCGCATTCACGTTGGTTGACGTCAATAATTCCAAAAAAATCGCAACAAAAAACATTACTATTCCGACCGGAATTATGACTATTGCTGAGACATCGGCTCCACAAAGCCTGAAAGTTGCCGAATGGTCGAATGATAACAGGCATGTTTTACTTGAGCATCACTACGACAAGACGTATGAATATATCATGCTCGATACGCAGGATCTGACAAAATCGCAAAACCTGAACGTAGCACTTGGTATTCAGCCGCCAATCCAATTATCGTTGCAAAACAAACGGTACGACCACTACTTTATATTGGACCCTACCGCAAAGACGCTGGGAACAAATTCGTTATCGAATGCAACAGTCACTCCGATGCTCAAAAATGTGCTGGCATTTAAAAATTACGGCAATGACAGGATACTCTATGCATCAAACCAAAATGCACCGGACGGCCAGGCTTCGATACTGTTATATCAGGACAAACAGAAGTACTTTATACGGAATGTCACTAAAAGCAGCACATACTTGCTTGATCTGACAACTTTCAGCAATTCATGGTATATCGTAGCCGGATCTCCGGCAGATAATAAAGTGTACGTCTATAAAAACCCTGTTGAAGCATTGAGCCAAACTACACAAAACGTTCTGGTGCCTGTAACGGTACTAAAAGTTACCAACCCGAACTACATAAAATTTTCGGACAGTGCACAGTTCATCGTTGCCGAAAACGGCAATAGTTTTGCCGTATATGACGTGCAATACAACAATAATTTTGTCTATAGCGTTAATGCGCCGCTTGATAAGCCGCAAATACACGCCACATGGATGGATGGCGACCGGTTAGATTATATCTCCGGCGGCAAGCTGGTGGTGTTCGATTATGATGACACGAACAAACAAACCTTGATGGCTTCCAATCCTAATTACAATGCGTTTTTTAATCCTGGTTATAGCTTCGTTTATGCAATTTCGAATGCCGCAAAAACCGGTGATGCGCAACCTGCAATGCAGCTGACGAATACTGCGTTGCTCGCTCCGAGAGACCAGTAAGGCATCGATAGACGGACTAACAGTGTCATTTAAAAGTAGAACGGTGTAAATGGTAGTATATTGTTATGGATTATGAGCATGGGGCAGAATTGAGGCAGGACTTTTCTGACGACAGAAAATGGATGGAATTTCTCAAAAGCTATTCTGGGTACGCCCGGTTAGTGCGCCATGAGCCCGGTGGCTATCAGCAGGAAGTTCTAGATAGATTATTAACTGACGTGCGCGTAGCCGCAGGTGTACAGCCGGATGATGCGATGGCGTTTCTTGAATTTTGTGCGAGCGACAGAGCGGTGAATTTAGTTGGCGAGGATGGCGGTGTACTTGCCGTACAGATTGCGCTTGGAAATCTAATGGAGGCTAAGACTTTAGACTCTCAACGCGCCGTCGAAGCTATTCAAACAGTCGTACGCCGGCCAGGAGCAGAAATAGCTAGGAACGAAGTATTACAAGCAATAGGTCTAACCTATGAAGCTGCTGCCGATGGGCCGGCACCGCTTCAAAACAGCGAGATCGCGGCAATAATGAATGCCATGTCTGTCGGGTTATCAGCTGCCGGTCAGCAATCTGGTTGAGTGTTCTCTACAGCCAGCTGGTTAGCCGATTCCAGAGGGTTGGTCCGTTGTCTGGCAATTGTGTCGCCTGGGTTGCGGTAGCTGAAGTGTTTGTACCGCCGACATTGCCGCTTGGATTCGGGCTGACCTGTTCGCCCCATACGACTAAACGGTGCAAGCTCGTACCAGGCGGGTCGCAAGTGATAAGCGTGGCCGTGGCGACTTTGCCTGGTACATTATCTAGCACCCCGACTTCGCTGGGATCTACCACTTTCTTTTCGTATACCTGATAGGCATACACTTTGCCATTGTAAGTCAGGTAAAAGGTATCGCCAGGTACGATGTCGTGCAGCAATGCGAAAGCGAATTTGTACTTACCAGGATTAAATATGTTGTTTGATGAATGGCCGAAAAACGCCGCATTCCCCTTTTGGCCAGGATTGACAGTGGTAGGATAGTGAACAACCCCGTCTTCGAGGGAATTTTCGATTTGGTTTTCATCCGTTGTTTGTATGTCAAAACCTACCAGTGGGATTTCTACGTTGATCTTCGGAATTATCACTTCGGGTGTGCTGTTAGGTGAAATGTTGTCCGCACCCAAAATCAGCGGGGTTGCGCTAGCGGTGCGGCTTGGCTGGATAAATGGTGCAATGATGCGGTCATTGAAAAAGCTGAACATGGTAAATAAAACTACCAATGTCCCGATTCCCAGCCCGAATAGTAGCGACTGTGCGTGGTGCTTAGCTTTCAGTTTGCCATCGGCGCTGACTTTGCCGACGAGCTGGCGTTTGATATCTACTGCAGTTCGCCGATCGCGCGATCGCGACCTGCTCGGCAATGGATACTCACGAATGACCGATTGGTTCGGGTTCACCGCGCGCCGCACTTGCGGCTGTTCTTCTGCTCTCTTGATTGCCTCGACCGCTTTCGGTTTTTCAGGCTGTTGCGCGATATATTTCTGATATTGGGATGGTTGGCCGCTGTTTTCGTAAAATTCGCGCCACACCGCGTGTTTCTCATCGTCCGGCAAACCAACGTAATAGTTATGCCAGGCTGTCTGAATCTCCGCTAATCCTTTGCCCGAGGTACTTAGTTCGTACATGAATTTCTGATGTTTGGACAGCGGCTTATCCTGTTTTTCTTCGCGCCTAACCTCTTTCATCTCATCGCTTGCTTCAGGGGCGTCGTCATATAGGTCCGCTATCTTCTGGCGGATCATGTTTGTAGCCGGATCTTCGACTCGAACTCTTTTCTTGGGCGGTTCAATCCGTTTACCGCTTCTGTTCAGCGTATACGAAGCATCACCGGCCGAGTTGTTCGACCCGTCGTCTTTTTGATCATCTGAATTATTTTGCTGCAACATTAAATCCGGTGCCCTTATGAGAATGCTAGTGCTAGTTCTTCCCTAGCAAGTATAGTACAATACACCTCTGATAGCATACCTTAAAAAGCTGCAAGCTAACCCGGGCGGGTGGCGGAATTGGTAGACGCGCTGGACTCAAAATCCAGTGTTGGCAACAACGTGAGGGTTCAAGTCCCTCCCCGCCCACCAAAAAGAATTATTGGGATATCCGGAAAACCTAGATCGTTTCATAATTTTCCTACTTCCCAAGAAAATGAAATTATACTCACAAAGATTCAAAGACTGCTGTCGATAATGCTTCGAATGGCTTGTTCGGGTTTTGGAGCCACCAGGTTGCAGCGTGTGCGGCTGTCTGTACGCGCCAGATTTCTTTTTCTTCCGTTAATTTCGTCGTACTTACCTGGCCGTTGCTCGCGACGATGATATTTTCAAGATGTTTGATGATAAGTTGTGTCGGATATTTTTCGGTAAATTCGTGCAAAAGTTCCACTAGGCGAATCAGATCCATACTGAACATCACAGCCTTCGGGAATTTTACTGATGATGCCAGTTTCTGAAATTGCGCCAAACTGATGACAAACAGCGTGTCCGGGCGAGTTACGATCTTCTGCGGCGTAGATGTGAAATAATCAGCAGCATCTTTGGTGACTGTCAGCAGACCTTTGTATTTATCGACGAATTTTTCTAGCATGATCGCCGTTTCGGAATTTCTACCTAAGTCACCAGCGATGAGTGTGCCATCAGCCCAATTGCTCAGGCTAAGTAGTTCCGTCAGCGATTTCTGGCTGAAACTTCCGCTGGGGGTGCTGGGCGCGTACTCGCCGGCTTCGAACATGCGGCCAACGGTTTTTTGCAAGGAGTCCGGCAGCAGCACCCGTGCTGTTCCGATGCCGGCTTTCAACGCTGATTGGTATGCTTCAGCCGGCGCCGAAAAACCATGCAGGTTTCCGCCAACAATCAACAGTTTGCCCGCGAACTGCTTATTTTCGGGCCTGCTCCATAATAAATCCGGGAAAAGCGGCTTGCCATTTGTCTGTTTCTGCCAAAACTCAGTTGCCATATTGCAACTTTATTATATCAATATATTTTACGTTTTGGGTAGTTCGAGCTTATAGCTACCGCTATCGGGCACGAGTTCGTACACCATGTTTTTACGTTCTATAACGATTTTCCAACCGGCGGCTTGTGCATATAAAAACAATTTTCTGGTCGGATTGTATGCGATTGGGTGTTCGACCATATCTAGCATCGATATGTCACTGTCGCTATCACCGGCACCGACGCTGTCGTTGATAATTACACCATGCTTAGCGATCAGCTGTTCGAGCATCTCGGCTTTTCTGCTGTGTATTTTGCTGAGTGTGCCGGTATACTTTCCGTCTTTCTGTCCGTAAATCGTACCGACGCAGTCGTCGAAATCGTAATAGTCAGCAACCATTTTGACGACTTCATAAGGCGAGGCCGAAATGGCAAAAATCAGATAGTTTTTTGATTTAAGATCATGGATCAGATCGCGCGAGTAAATATATACCTGATTTTTGTGTGCAGCGAAAACGGCTTCGGCTGCTTTTTGAAATTCTGACACAGGTAGACCTGGCAGTGTGGCCTCGAATGCGTCTATTAGTTCAAGTTCGTATGCATTGAACGCTCCTTCACCGCTGCGTTCTTTCCATTTCAATCTGGCTTTCATGGCTCTTTCGTACGCATCCTGCGGGACGAATCCTGCCTTTGCAAGACGGTCTACCATAGCGTGGTAGAGCTGCCAGCGGACTAATGTACCATCGATATCGAATACGGCGAATTTCTGCTTGCTCATCCCGACACCTCTGTAAGTTGCAGCCGTATCGTACGCAAAAGATTCCAGTTTTCGTGATCCGCACTGTGGCCGCTGATCGTCCAAATTAGATGGCTGTTCGGTAATTTTTGATGCAGATCATAGGCGATTTTTGGCCGGCACACGAAATCGTACCTGCCCTGCACTAGCCAAATGGGCATCGTTAGTTTGTGCGCATTATCCATGATAAATCCATCCGGCAAAAAACAGCGGTTGGCAAGATAATAGTTTTCTATTTTACTGCGCAACGTTTCGTACTCATCGTAATTTTCGGGCGTGTGCCTATCGTCCAGACTCATGACGCCCGACTCCAGATTATCCAAGGCATAGAGCGAGCGTTTGGCAGCGGCATCATCATCCCCAAGCGCATTTTTGAGATGGTAACCACTAGGGTCCGCGTGATGCGCCTTTGGTGTTTCGTCCAGGAATTTCTGCCAGACATCTGGGAAGAAATCCCTGAAACGGCCTTTATGGATCCAGTCAATTTCGTCTTGCGAACCGGTAAAAATGCCGCTGAGCACCATTGCCTTGACGTGTTTCGGGTATTGCAACGAGTATGCGAGCGCCAGGCAGGGTCCCCACGATGCACCCGTCAACACGAGCTGCTCAATTTTCAATTGTTTCCGGATTTTTTCAATATCTTCAATCAGATCCTGCGTTGTGTTATGGTCGATCGATCCAGCCGGAAGGCTTTTGCCGCTGCCGCGCTGGTCGTAAAAGATTACGCGTTGTTTGGCCGGATCGTAGCCGTTTTTGTGCCGGCCTTTGCTGCCGCTGCCCGGCCCGCCATGTATGGACAAGAATGGGATTTTGATTTTAGGGTTGCCCCAATCCTGGACATATAGCATGTGGCCATCCCCTACATCAACAAAAGTTTCCTGGATAGTATATTCGTCGGGACTCATAGATTTTTCACCGGATACATTAATTGTCCCCGTTAATTTTCATATGTCCAGTGTATCATTACTTTTAATTTGTACTCGACACTGAAAAAACGGGCTCATAGCTTTTTGACCTTATCTATGTAGCGGTTGATTTCTTCCTCGTTGTCGCTGATTACACCGACTGATAACCGTAGCCAATCGACAAGTTTGGGAATATCTGCTTTTTTCAAGTTGCCG
>DATIJK010000065.1:0-1520 GCA_035478715.1 Saccharimonadales bacterium (SeqCode) | reverse complement strand
CGCACTCATAAAACGTGCTACATTTGATACATGGGTGATATTACTGGAGGTCTGCAAGGACCACGTTTACCGGATGATTTCCGCATTTGGCGAGATACTAAAATACAAATCGGAATTTATGCGCCGCAAATCGTCATGGATACCGCAGATAATTGCGCGGCTGAAATCAATTTAGCGGATGAAGTGACCGACCGGAGCGAGTTGATTACCGCAGTATTTATGAATGCGGCATTAGAGCTCAACGGACATTCGGCAAACGAACTTTTGAGCAGATACCGTGTACTTAAAATTGGCCAATTGCTAGTAGCAAAAGAATTAAACATTCGGTTCAATATATCAACTCCGCGTATTTGCCTGGAATTTATGGAAGCTATTACTAAACTTGCAAAAGTTAATGCAAGAACTAGCCGAAGTGAATTATTGGCAGCAGCTTTTATGCTTTCTAGCGTCGAGATGGACAGTGAATTAGGATGCAGCATTTTGCGGCGATACCGTAATGTAACGGCAACCAAAATCGAGCCTGTGTTACAACTTGCTGCCGATTTATAACAATTTATATTTACTTTTGGAATTGAAGTCCTATACTTTACTTGTAGAAGTAAAGGGGGAAAGGTATGAAAAAACTAGTTCCAATTATCATCGTGCTGGTCGTCATCGTCGGTGCGGTCGTTCTGTTTACTACTAAGAAAAGCTCGGATAAGACTTCGTCATCAACGACATCAAGCAGTTCCTCGAGCAATTCAGACAACATGAACATGAGCCCGCCGCCGGCACAGCCGAGCTCCAGCCCGAATAATCAGCAAACGAATAAAGTAACGATTGATAATTTCGCATTCAGCCCGGCAAATATCACCGTTAAAAAGGGTACTGCCGTGACTTGGACAAATAACGATTCAGCAACGCACAACGTCAAAGAAACCGATGGCAAAAGCGGCGGTCCAAACAGCCAGGATCTGCCAAATGGTCAGTCATACACATTCACGTTCAATACGGTCGGGACATTCAACTACCACTGCTCGATACACCCGGACATGACCGGGACTGTCACCGTTACTGAATAGTGAATAGGGGTTAGCGGTCAGGGGTTAGTGAATAGATTTTCATTCTGTTCTCTGCTCTATGCGATTTTTAAGACGACTTTGCCGGTTTTGCCGCCGGATTCCAGTTTCTGGAATGCTTCGCTAACTTGTTCTAATTGAAAAGTTGCTGCTATCACGGGTTTGACTGCGCCTTGCTCTACAAGTTCGCGCAGTTTGTCCAAATGTTCCGTGTTGGTCGCCGTTCCTTGGGCGATAAGTTTGATGTTTTTTCCGTTTGATTCGGCATTGTCAGGAATACCCGTCAACGAGACTATTATGCCTCCCGGCTTCATCATTGTATAAAGTTTTTCGAAGTCTGTACCGCGTACCAAATTAAGAATCGCATCGATATCTTTAAGATCGGCATATGCCTGCGAATCGGTATCGACAATTTCGTCAGCACCAAGCGATTTTAAATCATCATCTGCAGCGCCGTGAACA
>DATIJK010000064.1:0-22974 GCA_035478715.1 Saccharimonadales bacterium (SeqCode) | reverse complement strand
AAAACACAAATTCAAGCTTATATGGTTGGTAGTGTCTTAAATATGAAAAGGCTAGTGGCCTTTTTTATTTTGTTATTTATATATGCACAAATTCGAAAATTATTTTATATGAGCAATACTAAACGGGGTTATGCGATATGATAAAGAGGGTTTTTCAACAGGCCCGACCGTTTTTTAGATGGTCAAATAATGATAATTAAATGATACAAAATGAGGCAATCTATGACGTCAATTTATCGCACGGCTTATCCGCGCTTTAATCCAAATCAGAAATTGAGAGGAAAAGAGCTTGAAGCAGATTATTCATTGACGAGTACCGAGCTGGGCTACATCAAAGAAAACATTCGCGGTGATAACTTACGATTAGGGTTTGCTGTTTTGTTAAAAGTTTTTCAGCGTATGGGTTATTTTCCTGAAATTAAATTAATTCCAGAGGCGGCTATTAACTATATCAGGGGGCAAATTACCTTCATCAAAAGTTCCACTGAATTTCTGTATAAACATGAAAGCTCTTTTAATCGACATCGGCGTCGTGTTTATGAATATTTAAAAATAAGACGATACGATAAAGATATAAGAATCCATGCTATCAAAGTTGCATATGATACATCTCAAATCATGAATTTCCCTGCTGATATTATTAATGTTGTTATTGAAGACTTAAAGAAAAATAAATTCGAGTTGCCAGCATTTAATCAATTATCGCGATTAGTAAAACACGCAAGATTTATGGTAAATAATAAAATTTTCAAAAATATTTATCACCAATAATTTAACGTAATTTTTTAACTACTTCCACGAGCGTATCAAATATGCGACCTCCGCTAATCCAATGCACGATTCCTATATTTATTATTTTTCGAGTAACTTTTGAGTTTGCTTCACAAAGATAAACAGTCACACCTCGTTTATGAAATTCTTCAATTATTTCACTGAATGTCTGAAGCCCCGTTATATCTATAAAGGGAACATCCTTCAAACGAAAAATAATATTTTTTGGGTCAGAATGAGTTATTGCTAAGGCATGTTCTATTTTTTCAGCTACGCCAAAAAAGAAAGGACCTTGTATAGCGTATACAATGGTGTCTTTTGGTAGGGTTAAACCTTTTGCTATTAATTCACCATTCAACATTTCATGATCTTGTTTTTCAACTGCAACAAACTGACTCATACGGCGAATGAATAGTAACATGGCTAAGATAACACCCACATTCACAGCCACTACTAAATTAGTGAATATGGTTAGAAATAAAGTTGTAAATAACACGAGTATATCATAACGAGGAGCATGTTTTGTCATATGGATAAAATGAGGAATATCACTCATATTATAGGCAACTACAAAAAGAATTGCAGCCAACGTGCACAGAGGAATGTCTTTTGCTAATGGCGATAACAGTATAATAACAAGGATTAAAAAAATTGAATGCACAATGGCTGCAATTGGGCTATTTCCACCATTTCGAATATTTGTTGCAGTACGAGCAATTGCACCGGTTGCAGCAAAGCCACCAAAAAGCGGGGAGAAGATATTTGCTAAGCCTTGTCCAATTAATTCTTGATTAGAATGGTGACGTGTCTTTGACATACCATCTGCAGCAGTAGCTGATAGCAGTGATTCAATGGCTCCTAAGAGCGCAATGGTAAATGCGGGACCAATTAAATTTAAAGCATCCGCTAGTTGTATTGAAGGTAAATGAAATTGAGGCAACACTTGTGAAATACCACCGAAGGTAGTCCCAATGGTTGCAACGGTTTTAAATTGGAATACACCCTGAAGTGTTGTGGCGACAGCCATAGCAACTAAGGGTCCCGGGATGCGTCTTAAGAATTTTGAACTAAATCCTACTAAAAATAAGCTTAAGCATGCCAAGCTTGTCGTCGTCAAATCAAGATTAGGTAGTGCTTTAATTAATGCTATTAATTTTAGATGAAAATGTGCATTTAATGAGAGATGAGTTGGTAACCCAAAAAAATCTTTCCACTCTCCCACAAAAATAATAACACCAATCCCGCTGGTAAATCCGACGATCACAGGATCTGGGATAAATTTAATAACATTTCCCAGTTTGATAATACCCATGAACAACAAAATAAATCCCGCAAATAAAGTAGCTATCTGTAAACCATCAATACCGTATTGTGCTGTGATACTAGCGAGAATAACAATAAATGCGCCTGTTGGTCCGGCAATCTGTACGCGGCTACCACCAAAAACCCCTACTATTAACGCTGATATGATAGCAGTATATAAACCCTGTTCAGGCTTTACTCCAGATGCAATCGCAAAAGCCATTGCTAAAGGCAAAGCGACAATACCCACAATTAAACCAGCAATTATATTAGATAACCAATTTTTAAATTTAAGTAATCCTGCGCGATACGCTTCGATAATAACTATCATTATGTATTCCTCTTCTCTAAAAATTTTTTTATTTCTCTTAGAATTACCGCTTGTATTATTATACGATCTGCTAGAGGATTTTTTTGTAACTGTGATTGTAAAAATTTATATAAAATGGGAGATTGAACGGGTTTTAATTGCGTTATCGAATATGGATCTTCTGTTGTTATCATAAGACTCGACTCAGGAGAACTTTCCATTAATTCCCATCGTGTCAATGAAGCAACTTTTCGAAGGATCAACTCTCCTGTATCAATAAAAATAGTTATCTCTCTCAGAGCATATTTATTTACATCAATGATTTCACCATTATTCTCATCGCAATTATCAAAGAGCAAAATTGATTTGTTAGATAATTTAGTCGGATCATTTTCAATATATTCACAAGAACGCGCATATGACCATAAAAGTTGTCTACCATGCTCTCCACCATTTATGTCATCAATAACTTCGAGACCCATGATGGCATATCCATGATAAAATTTTATTATGCTTCTAAGAGTAGAAGTAGCGACATTTTTTTCGATAGAGGGTTCTTTAAATATAAAGTTTATTATTTCTTCTTTATCTGGGGCATGGTTGATGAAGTTAAGAATTCCACCTCTTTTTTCCGGGTCAATGATGCCTACTATTGTCTTTTCAGAAGAATTTAAATCTTGCAGGGCGGAACAATTAATTTTTGTTTCAAATTCTTCGATAGTAGGCTCAAACTTAATAATGCCCGAAGATGGAATAAAAGTACCTCGAGGTAACAGTTTTCCAGGAGGGACAAAAACGCCATACCCTAGATTTTTATTCTCCATTTCGCAAAGCGAGGTATTATTTTCAATGATTTTAATCCAGTCTAAAAATTGTTTTTTATCAAAATCATTTTTATAATTTCCATCAGGATTTTTATAACGAATTATTTTACTTAAATCATTTTTTCTTGCGTATAAACCTTCTACCCATACTTGTCTCAGAATCTTTGTTAAAACATATTCGATGGGCTTACTTTCTATTTTTGCACCGTGACAAGGAAGCCCATTACCGTATAAGAGCGTTAATGGAGTACTATAAGATGGTAGAAGCGAAACAAGCGTTTCCATTCTTAAATCAACTCTGGACCAGCAGTTATGATTCCAGATGAAACTTTGAACTTCTTAAAATTAGCAATAAATGCTTCTATCAGCTCTTTTGCGTGTCGATTGTAGTCTGCTGCATTTTCATTTATTGTGACTTTATCTTGAACGATAAAACCGCCACGAGCCAGTGCAATATTTAATAACGCCTTCGCGGGTAAATTGCGATGCACAGTACTTTTATTGTCTGTTTGGGAAATCATCTTAGTCATTTAGACTCCTCTCTTAACAATGAAATTGCTAAAATTACTTAAAGAATAAGGCACTGTTCATGGAGACTACGTTGATGATCTTAAATGTCCGAACATGCAGTATCTATGGGGTAATAAATAAATTGCACCATAAAAAAACAAATATAATCCAGTGCCTTCTCTTTAAATTCGATTTATATCATATACCGGTATTCGAGGTACACATTTTTGATTTATTTTTCTTTTAGCTGCGGCAGTAATTTTATTGAAAGATGAGTTTGTCTAGCATGCCATAAATCCCAATTGCATTGAAGATTAAGCCAAAATTCTGGTTCCATTCCAAAAGCTTCTGAAAATGATAAGGCTGAATCTGCTGTTACCCCACGATGCATATTGACAATTTCATTGAGACGAGGGTATGTCCAACCCAAATGTTCAGCAAATTGTTTTTGTGATAGCCCAAGGGGTTCCAAAAATTCTTTGAGTAAAATTTCACCCGGATGCGTAGGCGGTCTATTTTTTGGAGCCATTATAAAATTCCTATATTTTGATTTTGAATCATATATCGATAGATAGAATAATCACAATATAATGAAAGGGCGAGGGAATAAATTTCTCTTACATTCCAATTAATGCACTTACTTTATTATTGAATGGCACAAGTATTTTTTTATGGCGACTATGTTTACCACTGATCAATACGGCATGACTTTTAGGAAAAGATAACCATTCAGATAAAAAATTAATGAGCTCTCTATTAGCTTCGCCTTCTTTTGCCTTTGCATGTAATGCAACTATGATGCCTTGCTCGTCATTAATTTCAATTAAGGTAGTTTGTTTAGCATTTACCTTAACAAAAATCCTTAACTCGACTTGCAGATTTTTTAGTTTGAACCATGACATGGCATCCTCATGCTCAGAAGTTTACGTAATTTATTATTTAAAATCCTAATTTGGTAGTAATAAACATATGTGCCCCATATCCGCAAGAAAATGAAGGCATATAATGGTAATTAAAACAGTTAAAAATTCAGGGCTATACAACTTGATTATATTCGATGAGTTACGTTACCATCGCATCCTTATTTAATCAATGGAATTGTAATTTATGCTCATAGGATATGCCCGTGTATCAACTACTGATAAAGGAGGTAAAAGCAAATGACTAAACGTACTCATGAACAATTAAAAATATCTGCCTTAAAACGTGCAGGTGTTAAAAGTGAATATAATGCTTTACAGGAAAAGTTTGATTTACTTGAAACCATGATCAAGGCAAGATTAGAAGCCGAAAAAACGCAAGACCAGCGAAATCCATAAAATCTAGTCCTAAACGCGGACATGTCAGGCTGAATGTAAATCATGTTTCTCGTTAAAATTAGTACCGGTAATAGATATTAAAAATACCCATTTATCAAGCGTACTTAACGTCCAGAGCGTTGTTTATAGATAGAATACTCCTAAATTTATATTGAAATTTTTTTTGTTTTTGCAGCCCTTTTGTATTATAATCAGTTTAGGTGGGTAAATCCTGAGATATTCGCGAAGCTGAATTCAGTATCGTAAACGTTCTGTAAGAACGTCGAACTCAGGGGCCGCCTTTTTTTATGTCTAAAATAAATAGAAAAAATTATGTCAGATGCCGTTGTTTATTTGGATGAAAGTGGGGACTTAGGATGGAAATTTGATCAGCCATATAGATCTGGTGGATCAAGTCGGTACCTAACAATTGTGGCTGTAGTAACACCCTCGCAAAAAAGCCATTTACCAGGTCGAAGCGTAAAAAAAATATACCAAAAGTATAAGTGGAATCCTACCGAAGAAAAAAAATGGAGCATGCTTAAAGAGCCAGAGAAAAATCTTGTTCTTGAAAAATGCATTTCTTTAGCAAGTCAACACACTGATATAAAGTTTTTTTCTATTACTGTCTATAAACCCAACGTAGAAAGTCATATTAGAGCTGATGCAAATAAATTGTATAATTATATGATAAAACTTATTTTGCTAGATGAATTAGCTAGATTTGAAAATGTAAGATTTATTCCTGACCCACGAAGTATTAAAATTAAATCTGGAAATAGCCTAGCAGATTATCTTCAAACAGCATTATGGTTTGAAAAAAGTGTCAAAACAAAATTAATTAATAGCCCCCTAGATAGTGCATCATGTAAAGGCCTTCAATTTACTGATATGATTTCTGGCATTGTACAACAGCATTTTGAAGATTCTAAGGATAATCATAAGGAACGGTGGGGGAAATTAACTTCACATCTTACGTGTAAGCAGTTATATTTTCCAAAAAATTAATCGATAGCGTAAATACAAGCTATAAAGTTAATTTCGGAAGTATTTTCGATTGATCACACAGAGTGGAAAGTATGGATTGCGCGATGCTTTCACGTGATTGATCTAGTTCTTTATTAGCCAAAAGTATCGTTGCACTCTCAATATGAGTTGAAGCTTCATCTTTAACTAATAATGCGTATTCTATTTCTTCAATTTCGCTAATAGATGTAACGTTGTGGACGTTGTGTACGCTTATCTTAGCTAGTACCGGTAATCACGGTTACCGGCGCTAACTTTGCGGATTCAAGTTGTTAATGTAAAATGAATCTCATTGAAATCACGACGGTTTCACCTTCTACATTCAGGACACCAAGTGTAATGATTTTTAATTGACACAGGCAATGCTTCCCATGGATGTCCTTCTTTACAAAGAAATAAGAGCTTAGTTCTTACATTTATATATTCAGTGCTTAAACACAAACTCCCATTTTTTCGCGATTTCTTGAAATTCTTTCAATGTTCCTCTTGCTTTACCAGCGCATGTTAAACACCAATGTCCTTTTTTAATTGTTCTAACCGTTGCAAACCATGTATGATTTTTTTCGCATTGCCATTGTACTTTTTGACTAGCATTAATTATATGTTTTGTTAAGCACTGCCCATTTTTATGTTGGGCTAAAGCTATAGCCTTATCATAGCGTTAAATTTAGTGGCTGCTTTTTTCATGATAAAAAAAATCCATTATTTGGTTTTTTATGCCCAATCTTCTTGAAGGAATGGCTTCAAGAGATATGATACGCGTTGGGCGCTAATGTTTTTTAATTTTTCATCTGATTGAAAATTTTTTTGCTAAATTGAAACAATATAAAGCGATTGCGACACGTTATGATAAAATGGCGCGAAATTTTTTAGGAGGAATTCATTTGGTTGCTGGTTTGATTTTGTTGGCTTAATTTTGTGCCTGAATGAAAAAAGTTGAGAATGGCATTAATTTCACATAGTATACAAATGAAATTGAAAAAGCGACTTATTGCTAATCTTTATAATTATAAGGGAACCTTTATATGGCATTTAGCGGATCTTCTTTTAGTTCTTCTGATGGAGTAATTTCTCCTGCTAAAGTTAATCCGGCAGCTGGGGCAGGGGATGAATTAGCAGCCACAACAGATGATGTATCAGGGGACGAAAAAGAGGAAGTAAAGCCTGTAGGAATGCCTTCAGCTGCAAATTACGGAACTACTCCAGCTGACGACGCAGTAACCAGTGATGCATCGTTTTCTGTGATTCCAATTAATAGGCATAGCTCAGCACCTTCGGTAACTACGCCCCTAATGCGAAAAGGGGTTGCAAAAAGTGACGTAATCCCAATTCCGCTCAAAGATAGGGTGTTGATAAGAACAGGATCCTTTGGGTTAAATAGCCTTTTTCTTGCTTCTTATTTTGCTGCTACGGGCAAATTTCTAGCCATGCTAGGGACTGAAGGAGCAGGAGCAGCAGCGGGTGCAATTACCACACCTTTTCAAGCCGTTTTCTTAGGCACAAATGTAGGTATTTTACTCGCAACTGGTTTTGCAATAGGGCCTCCTATTGGCGCGAAAGATTATAAAAAAGCTGGCCATATTGCAAAAGCAAGTTGGGCTTTGACAGCTGGATTGGGCACAATTTCTTCTGCAGCTATGTTTGCTATACCCTCTGTACTCCCACTACTATTTGAAAAACAAACTGCTAAAATCGCTGGCGATTTTTTTTATGGTTATGCCCTTATAGGTATTCCCACGTTGATGTTAATCACAAGTCCACAAATTGCTTTTCAGGCTAGTGATTGGTACGTTCCGCCCGTGGCAAGTTTCGCATTCATGGTAATTGGTGGGATAGCGAGTTACTCTCTCGCATTTCCTGCTGGTTTAGGTGCTCTTGGTGTTGGGCTAGGTGGCACTATTGGTGGGAGTTTAACATGTATTCCCTTGCAAGCCTGGTTTACAAAAAAACATTATAAAGAATATGAATTATATCAACGACCTATCGCAGACTGGGGGGATCATACAAAAAATCTCTTAAAATCTGGTTGGAAGTTGTCTGCACAGCGATTAACGGAATGGGGAAATTTGGCCATAATTACTACAATAATTGGTGCTAGCAGTAATAAAGCTTTAACAGCATCACAGCCCTCTAATCAATACATTGGATTACTTGCCATAACGATACAAGGATTCGCTCAAGCAACAGGTATGATAATTTCACGTAACAAAGGAGCTATTAATGAAGCAACGGAAAAATTTCTTCAATCACATGAAGAATCTTATGCATTCGAAGCACAGAAGCTGCACAAAAATAATGTCTATACGTTGACTCAAAACAATATAGCTTCTGTTTTATTAAGTGGAGTAATTGCTACTTCATTCTATTTTGGTCGTGAACCGTTGGCACAATTTTTTCTACCGAGCCCAATAGATTCTGAAATTACAGATGCTGCAGAAACATTATTGTGGATCAACATGATTGGGTTAATCCCAGACGCTATTCGCCTAGTTTCAGGAGGCGCTTTGCGTAGTTGGAATGATATTTTGTACCCCACTATTGTTGGTTTGATTACGATGACTATGTTGGGAATTATGGCTGGATGGGGGTTTAGTAAGCTTTTTGATCTTGATGAAGCAGAATCAATGTTTTGGGCTCGTAATATAGCAATGGCAGTGGCATCATGCTTTATTGTGAATCGTTGTCATTCACAAATAAAAAAAGACGATTTAGCTCTTCCTAAACTGGAAGCTGAGTTAGCAGATGGTAGCGGGCAAAGTTCCCGCACAGGAACAGACCAAGCATATCTTCCTCCATCTTCTGAAAGTGGAGTAGCTTCGTCTGCGGATCCAGCCAAAGCAGGGGTTGGTGCTGCGAGGCTAGTACCAGCAAGAGGTTATGATCCTCGATTCTTAGCGGCAAGTAGACCGGCTGCAGGATCAGCGACAGCAGCGGTGGCTCATGGAAATGCAGTAGGAACCGTCGTACAGCATAGTCGTCTAGCCTTATCACCAACTCCTTAGTACTACATCATGGCTCTTTTTTTTGAATAAGGAATCTTATTATGCTAGACGCCTTAATCGTTGGAGCCCGCTGCGCCGGCTCTACGCTTGCGATTCACCTGGCACGCGCTGGTAAGCGCGTCCTCATTATAGATGCAAACAATTTGCCAAGCGACCAGCCGCTATCTACTCACTGGATTGCGCCCCATGGCATGGCGCTCCTGGACGAATTGGGCATCGGCGATAAAGTGCGCCGCTTTGCACCACCGGTACCTAGCATGATGTACGGTGTCGATGACGCGCTCGGTCGCATTTTTTATCCGGTTGGCGGCCGTTGCTCCTGCCCACGCCGTAAGGATCTTGATGGGCTCTTGCTAGGCGAAGCCCGGGCCGCCGGTGCTGAGGTTCGTCCTCTTACAAAACTAGTCTCTCTACTTCGCGACGACGAGCGGGTCACCGGCGCTGTGGTAGAACACGCCGGGTCAAGCGAAGAAATTCGTGCGCGGATCGTGGTCGGTGCGGATGGTCACCACTCGACCATGGCACGCCTTGTCGACGCCGAAGAGTACCACGGATACGACTGCCCACGCGCAATGTACTGGGCGTACTGGCCGAGACCAGCCTGGTTCGATGAGGATCCACGCTATCTAGGGGGAGCGATGAACTGTAACTTCGGCGACGACGTCATCTTCATCTTTCCAACAAACCACGATCTTTTACTCATTGGGGTGGCGTTTCCGAGAACGCAGCTTCCAGAGTGGAAGGGGCAAGCGCTACAGAAGCTGCAGGAGACACTCCAACGCAACCCTTATACGGCACCGCTGACTGCTGAACTACCTGCGACCAAAGTGGTCGGCGCACTGAAGTTGCGCTTCTTCTTTCGCCAAGCAGCGGGGGCAAGCTGGGCGCTGGTTGGCGACGCAGGCCTCTTCATGGATCCGTCTCCCGGCTTTGGGATTACTGATGCCTTTCGTGACGCTAAGGCACTTGGGCAAGCGATCATCGAAGGAGGAGACCAGGCGCTGGTGCGCTATTGGCGCCAGCGAGATGCGATCTCAATCGACCTCTTCGAATACGCCCGTAATCGCGGCGAGCTTACCCACAACAATCCGCTTAGCCGAATCCTGTACACTAAGTTGGCAGCAGACGTGGTGCTGCACAAACGCATGCTTGCCGTACAAAATCGCAAGCGCTCGCCGTTTGATGTATTTGACATCGATGACGTCAAACAATGGGCATCCCAGGCCGCTCTTCGTGGCGAGCAGGGAGTCATGGAGCTTTTGATGCTTATGTCCCAACGAGGCAAGGAGGTCCGGGCCGAGATGGCTTTACGCCAGCGTCTGGCCGAGCAGGCCAATGCCACCCTGTCCGAGTTAGACCAATCCAAGTTTCTCGCTCCTGAAGCTTCATTCAATTAAGGGAGACAAGCTATGACAATAGAAACACCTTTAGAAACCGGCATCGCGTTTGAGCGGCTGAGGCTTCCAAAAAAATTTCATCAGATCAGCCCCTTCATCACAGCACTTTATCTCGCGCACGCTCTCGCATTCTTCTTGGTTCCGATCTTCGTGGCCTTCGCCATCGTCGATTTTCCAATGTCGATATCAGTTCGTGTAGGTTTGGCACTTATCTTGGGACTCATCATTGGACATGGGATGCACCTCCTGACCTTTGTTGGACACGAGGGAATGCACACAAACCTGCACCGGAACAAGTACCTGAGTGCTGCGCTCGCGCTTCTCTGGTCGTCGCCGGTACCACTCTTCACCATCGTAGGCTACATTGTGACCCACTGGAAACACCACCGCTTCGCCGGCCAGAACACTGACCCCGATGCCGAAATTTTCTCGCAGTACAAGAACTTCACGTCACGTTTCTTTCTAGGACGATCCAAGGGCGTCCGAATTTACATGAAGAACGCCGTGCGTCTAGCGATGGGCTTATCTTTGCCGGAGAACACAAAGCTCCCCTATTCCACTCGCGAAATACGCTGGCTGGCGCGGATCAATATTGCTCTTGGGCTATGCGCCCTGATGGTGTACGCGCTCATCTGGCGTTACTCGCTGTGGCTTGGCTTCACTGTGATGCTGATCCCGTATTTCGCGCTGTATGTGTTCACCTGCATGCGCGCATATATGGAGCACGCTGGCACCGTACCGGGTCGATACACCGATAGCCGCAGCTACACATCCCCCATCTACACTGCTCTTTTCTTCGGGGGTAACTACCATCTCGAGCACCATCTGTATCCAGCTGTCCCCTCGTATCAATTGCCCGCGCTGCACAGATACCTAGCGTCGCTGGGACTCCTCGAGAAGACGGGCGCACCGGTCGACCAGTCGTTTTTTAGTGCGCTGCGTTATATGACGGCTCGTTTCCAGTACCCCTGCGTCGATCTGCAGTCTGCAACGGACGAATTCCTCGAGCGGATTGCCGATGGTAAATTCGATCGCGAAATGGTCTTAGTCGATAATCAAGCCGGCGATGCAATGCTCGCAGCGCAAACGAGGGAGTAATAAATCCTATGTTTATCCAAAATGCGTGGTACGCAGCAGCACTTTCTGAAGAAATTAAAAGGGAGCCTTTTGCCCGAACAATCTTGAACGAGAAGATCGTCATGTACCGGACCTTAGCGAACCAAGTGGTCGCGCTTGAGGACCGATGCGCTCATCGACAGGTTCCTTTGTCTAAAGGACGCCTAATCAAGGACGAACTTCAGTGTTGGTACCATGGGCTCCGATATAACTGCATGGGGGAATGCGTCAATATTCCTAGCCAGAACACTATCCCAAAGGGTGCGCGCGTCCGAGCTTTCCCTGTCGTTGAGAAGTACGGTTTTATCTGGATCTGGCCCGGCGACCCGAGCAAAGCAGATGTGGAAGCAATCCCGAACCATTGGGTCTGTTCGGCACCAGAGCTCGCGGGAAAGATGAGCTATTGCAATGTCGCTTGTAACTACCTGTTCGGGATCGATAACATCCTCGACATCTCACACGCTGCCTTCGTTCACGAGAAGACACTGGGTTCAATAGACATCATCCAGACTTCACCTGAAATCATTGTCCAAGATAACGAAGTCAGGGTGCGCCGCTACCTGCGTCGCGAGAAGACGCCTCCGCTGTACACCCGGATCCTAAAGCTCGACTTCATCGACCGCTTTCAGGAGGTCCTCTACTGGCCCGTTGGCAACACGCGGGTCGAGACAAGAGCCCACGCTTGCGACGATCCCAACGGTCAGGTCTTTCACGTCTATACGACGACGATCTTCACTCCCGTCACAGACGCCATGTGCCACGTGTTCGTAGGTATGCATCGCGATTTCGACATCGACAACCAGATGTTTACTGAATTCACAACGAAACAAGTATTTTCAACTGTTTTGGAGGACAAGGACGTTGCTGAAAGCCTTCAAGCGAACTGGAGCCCAACTGCATCGATGATCGATATCCACCTCGATCAAGCAGCTTTCGCCGCGCGTCGGATATTAGCGCGAATGGGGGCAAACGCCTCCATTCGAGCGGGCAACGCAGCCATCCAGCAGCTTCAGCATGAAGAGGTATAAACAGATGAACCGTCCTCTCTCAGAAAAAGAAACATTGATGAGCCAACAAAAACGCGCCGGTCTTTACGTCGATGAGTTGCTGCGTGAGCTCGCCATATCGGCAAAGGACGAGGTCAGTTTGCGGCACCCCATGACGTTCGGAGAGATCATCGGCTGCAGAGCAGTGGAAAAGCTCGCAGCTGCCGCTGAGGGTATCTTTTCTAAGATCGAACCGATTCACACGTGGAGTGGCGCCGATATTGGTGGATGCGAATGGCATGGATACTTCCAGGATCACCTCGTTCGTGGGGTAACAGTAGCGCGGCGGTTCGGCAAACGCGTACAGATCGACATTTTCTTTGGCTCATTCCCCGCACCGCTTAGGCAGGCACTGCGTGACGCGAGCAGTGACTTGATCGACGCTGATGCATGGTCTCTCCCTCCAGGGATTGATACTACATTGCCGCCTGTACCCGCCGACGAAGTGCTGAACGCCAAATTGCCGTTCAACCTCACCGCCGATGTGATTCTAACCAGTCCGGTTGGCTGTAAACCGATTCGTGGCGTCGCCGACGTCGAACAACTCTGCGGTCACTCGGTCGCCGTCTACGGTGGGCGCGCGAACGGGCTGCGCCTAACTTCGGGCCACACGACACTGAGCCTCTGGACGGGGTCAGTCGCCGGGCTGCCACTTGAGGTAGCTAACGTTATCCACTGGGAGGATGCGCAGCATGTGAAGGTCATGGCAATGGCGATGCGTCCCTGGCCCGTTGTCGCACTGTTTAAAGAGCGCATGCAAGCGCGAACGCTCTCATTTCTTGATGCGTCGTATTTTGAGTTGGAGGGATAAGTATATGAACGATCGCCTCACCTCATCTTCGATTTCGCCGTGGTCGGTTTTTTGGATCGTGAGTACAGCTGTCTTCCTCGTCTCGGTCGACGTCACCATGCTCTATGCGGTGTTCCCCGCGTTGCGGTGGGCATTTCCTGAGGCTAGCTCAGCGGATCTGTCGTGGGTCATGAACGCGTACACGCTGGTTTTTGCGGCGCTGCTTGTACCGGCGGGCCGCTTGGCTGACCAGTACGGATGCAAGCACATGTTCTTGCTCGGACTTATCATGTTCCTAATCGGATCCTTCGGCTGTGGTTTGGCCATGCACGTCGCAACACTGATCGCAATGCGTGCCGTGCAGGGAGCAGGTGCAGCGCTGCTGTTTCCAGCATCGCTTTCGATCTTGCTAGCGACGTTCCCAGCCAACAAACGTGCGATCGCCGTCAGCGCATGGGGTGCAGTCAGCGGAGTCGCCGGTGCGCTGGGGCCAAGCCTCGGCTCTTTCTTGGCCGATCGCTTCAGCTGGCCGTGGGCCTTCTTTCTCAACCTGCCGCTTGGAATGATCATGCTATGGCGCGGATGGCGCCTTCTTAACGAGTCACGGGTCTCTAAGCGCGGCGAGCCAATCGACGTCGTGGGCATCGCCTTACTGCTCCTCGGCATTGGCTCAATCACCTTCGGATTGGTACAATCTGAAGCGTTCGGCTGGATGTCCCAGAGGGTGACTCTGGCAATCGCGGGTGGGTTAGTGACGCTGGGTGTGTTCATCGTCTGGGCACGCACGGTGCGCGCTCCAGCCATTGATCTCTCACTGTTCCAAGATCAGACGTATTGCTACATCAATCTTGCGTCGATGTGCTTTGCAATGAGCTTTGCAATGATGTTCTTCCAAACGTTCTTGTTTACCACAAGTGTCTGGTCGTATTCGCTGACACAAGCGGGGCTCGCTGGTAGCCTCGGGCCGCTGCTCGTCGTCCCCATAGCGATCATGAGTGGACGATTCGCGACGCGCGCAGGACACAAGCTACTGCTGGTGACTGGGAGCCTGATTTCTACAGCGGCGAGTATTTGGTTCGCGCTGGTGCCTAGCATCAATGCCGACTATATGCACGCGTGGCTTCCGGGGACAATACTCACTGGACTTGGCGTAGGGATGGTCATGCCTTCGCTGTCAGCGGCGGCAGTCACACATCTACCGTCGGCACGGTTCGGCGTGGGCTCAGCAGTCAACCAAGCGATACGCCAGATGGGAACGGTGCTCGGAGTGGCACTCACAGTTACCATCACCGGCAACGCGATGCTGGATCTCGCCGAATTTCACACCCTCTGTTACCTGCAAATTGCGCTCGGCTTGGCCACTGCAATTCTGTGCGTTCCGGTCGACACGCGACCCCGAGTGCTCGCTCCTACTCCTGGACACGCGGCGGCCGCATTGATATTACAATGGAGTACCGAATGACATCAAGCTTGAGCGAAGCGGCAACCTTGATTCCAGAACATCTCACGCAGGATGTCAACATTGATGCGATCCTGCGTTTGCGCACCGCAGCAATGCCGGACAAAATCGCTCTGCGTTTCCTGAAAAACGGCGAAGATGACATCGTTGAATTGACTTATCGTCAGCTCGACTTGCGCGCCGCGCGTTTGGCCCGCCAGCTCAAACAGCAGTTGACGCCGGGAGCTCGGGTGCTACTGGTGCTGGAACCTGGCCTTAACTATGTCACAGCGCTGTTCGCCATTTTCAAGACTGGCGCCACGGCGGTACCATCGTTTCCACCAGTCGGAACCCGTGCCGTCTCACGCTTCGTCAGCATATACAACGATTGCAAAGCGCAGCTGGTGATCGCTGAAGGTAGCTTGGAGGCGTCGGTTGATCGTCTCAATCATTCGCTCTCCGCCGAAGGAAATTTTCCTGAATGGCTGTTTATCGGCAGCGATTTTTTCGAAGCAGCGGATACGCAGCAAATAACCGCACCTACAAAAAATGATGAGCATAATGGCGTACAGTTTCCGCCGCTGCTGCAATACACTTCTGGCTCCACTGGTAATCCGAAGGGCGTGATTCTATCCGCCACTAACCTGATTAGTAACAGCCGCGTTCTCGATATCCGGCTAGGATTAGGAGAAAAGCATATCGGTTTTACCTGGCTACCACCCTACCACGACATGGGTCTGATGGGTGCGCTGTTGCTGTCTGTGTACAGCGGATTCACGCTAGTAATGATGACTCCAACCCACTTCGTGCAGCGCCCGCTACGCTGGTTGAAAGGCATGTCGACGCACCAGGTCACTATCTCGCCGGCACCCAATTTCGCGCTCGACCTTTGCGTCGATACCATTACCGATGAAGAAATCGCCGAGCTCGACTTGAGTACGATAAAGATGCTGTTTTGCGGTGCAGAGCCGGTACGGCAAGCCACGCTTGATCGTTTCTCGGAAAAATTCAAACCAGCGGGATTTTCCAGAAGAGCGCTTGTGCCGTGTTATGGACTGGCAGAAGCCACTTTGTTCATCTCAGGCAAATCGGATTGCGACGCCACACCCAGAACATTACTGCTGGATCAAGAATTACTGGCTAACGGCGTCGCTCGCCTAGCCACCGCAAATGCGCCCACCACTGCGATTGTCAGCTGCGGTACAGTGGCCACCAGCCACATGATGACTATAGTCGATCCTGATACTCAGCAACGTTTGCCACCGAGCATGGTCGGCGAAATTTGGTTCAAGGGCGCGAGTGTAACGCAAGGTTATCTGAACCAAGCAGAGGCTAGTGCCGAAGCACTCAATGCCTTTATTGTTGGCGATCCACAGGATGGCCCCTATCTACGTACCGGCGATCTCGGCTTTATCCTCGACGATGAACTGTATATCACTGGCCGCATCAAGGATGTCATCATTTTTGCCGGCCGCAATCTCTATCCACAAGACATCGAAGCAACAGTCCAGTCCAGCCATCCGGCGATCCGTACCAATGGCGTAGCAGCTTTTTCCGTGACTCGGGACGACGCGGAACAGCTGGTAGTGGTAGCGGAGATCCTGCGCTCAGCCAAACTCACCGATGAAGGCCTGAAAAATGTCAAAGATGCAATTGTCACCGCCGTCACCCGCAACCACAGCCTGGCACCACACGCCGTGCACCTAGCGCCAGTATCTACGATTCCATTGACCACCAGTGGAAAAGTACGCCGCAGCGCCTGTCGCTACGCCTTCAACGCCGGTACACTGGCGTATGCAAAGGGTCGTCCTAGGCAGCCGTCGGCGCCTGATGACAAGAAAGTACAAACGCTTAAGGATGGCGACACCAAAGCGCGCAAGCTGGCTTATCTTATGGTGCTGACGCCAGCTATTGGTTTTGTCGCTGCGCTCTGGTATTCAATTCAGTTCGGCGTCAAGCAGCAAGACATGGTGCTATTTGGCGTCATGTATTTCCTAACTTCTTTCGGCATCGAGGGTGGCATGCACCGCTTTTTTTCGCATCGCGCTTTCAAGGCCGGACCGATAGTAACCGCAGTCATCGGCATCCTCGGTTGCATGGCCGCACAAGGTCCGATCCTGTTTTGGGCGGCGACGCACCGGATGCATCATGTCTTCGCGGACAAGGACGGCGACCCGCATTCGCCGCGGGTGTTATCACCCGGGCTGCTCGGACGCGTCAAGGCTTTGTGGCATAGCCATGTGGGCTGGCTGTTTACTATCAAACGCAGCAACTGGAGCACTTACGTACCGGACATGTTTGACAGCAAGATTGTGCTATTCGTCAACCAACACTATCTGATCTGGGTATTCCTCGGTTTGGTGATACCGACCGCAATCGGCGCCGTGCTGAGCGGCATTGAAGGCGCGATTGGCGGCTTGCTCTGGGGTGGTCTGGCTCGGATTTTCCTACTGGACCAAGTCACCTGGGCAGTCAATTCGATCGGTCATACCTTTGGCAAGCGGCCTAACCAGACCAGGGACAACAGTGGCAACATTGGCTGGTTGGCGCTGGTGTCCGCTGGTGGCGGCTGGCACAACAACCATCACGCTAATCCAGCGCAGGCGTATAATGATTTCCATTTTTGGCAATTCGATATCACGGCCTGGGTGATCCGTTGCTTGGGCTTGGTCGGCCTGGTATGGGATATTCGGCAGGAAAACCGATCCACTGGATCAGAAACTTTTCAATAACGATTAACATCGGGAAAATGTGATGACTACGCAAACCAATAGCTTACCTCCCAAGCCGGGCGTTATGCCACTAACCGGCAGCAGCGCCACCATCAAGCAAATCGTCGCGCTAATAGTCATGTTGGTGCCACTCGCTGGATTTGCGGTGGCGCTGCAGCGCGCGCTGGCAGGGCGCATGTCGACCACTGACGTCGTGCTATTCGGCGTCTTCTATTTCCTCCAAATGGGCGGCATCACGATGGGCTTCCATCGCTATCTGGCTCATAAGACATTCAGTACCTCACCTTTTTTCGAGGGATTGCTGCTAATTTGCGGCTCGATGGCGGCCCAGGGACCGATTATGTTCTGGGTCACCACCCATCGCCGCCACCACGCCTATAGCGACCAGCACGGCGATCCACATTCGCCTAACCTGCATGGCCCAGGACTACTCGGCCGCCTGCGCGGCATCTGGTATGCGCATATGCCGTGGATGCTGGCCAAAGACGTGTCGGGCTGGAATTTCTTTGCGCCGGATATCCTCGCCAACCGCAAGCTATTCTTCTACCACCGCACCTACGGCCTGTGGATTATGCTTGGTCTAGCACTTCCGGCAGCCATCGGCGGTGCGATTGGCGGCACCTGGGAGGCAGCCTTTAGTGGTTTCCTGTTCGGAGGTCTGGCACGGATTTTCCTGGCCAACCAGGCTGCCTGGTGCGTCGGCTCAGTGTGCCACATGATTGGCGGCAAGCCGTTCAAGGTTGACGACAACAGCGCCAACAACTGGACCGTTGCCATCCTTACATTCGGCGAAGGTTTGCAGAATAACCATCATGCATTCCCAGGATCGTACCGCCACGGCGTGAAATGGTGGGAACCGGACCTGAGCGGTTGGCTGCTGGCTGCACTGGGAAAAATTGGCGTGGTTTGGAACCTGCGTTCGCCTGACAAAAAAACAATTCAAAAGATGCGTATTTGATTCACATTCACGAAGGAGAAATTATGTCTCAGAAAAATAAATTCGGCGACCTGTTCGGCTTCTTACGCAGAGGCACTAAGGAAGTTGAAAGTGATGAGCCGTTAAGCGAAGAAGTGATCTGCCAGTGGCTAGTCAATCGCTTGGCCAAGCATTTGAAAGTTGATCCGAGCGAAATCGATACCAGCAAAAAGTTCGAGCAGTATGGCCTCAATTCAATTGTCGCAGTGAAAGTCTCCGGCGACCTGGAAAAGCTGGTCGAGCAACGCCTGTCGCCCGCGTTGCTGTTCGAATACCCAAGCATAGCTGAACTGAGCGCTCACCTGGCCACGGAACTCGGGCTTAACGCCACCGCATAATCTGGGAGAAATCAATGCAATCCGCAAATCGTTACCCTTTATCACCAGGGCCCGAATTCGAGGCGTTTCTGGACAAGAGCAAGGCACTGAAAGGCGTCCGTCTGGCTGAAGCGATTCCTAAATCATATTTCGAACCGCAAACCTGGCGTGGTTTGGCTGGTTTCTTTATCAGCTATACGCTGTATATCGGCGCCATTGTTGGTGTCGCCTATGCGCCGCACTGGGGATTCTATCTTCCCCTATACATCGTCGCTGGGCTTGGCGGATGGGGCCTGCATTGCATCGGGCACGATTGCGGACACAATTCATTCTCGCGCAACAAAAGGCTCAATATAGCCATCGGCCACCTGTCGTTGCTCCCACTACTCTATCCCTTTTATTCATGGAAACACGTGCATAACCTGCATCACCTCCATACCAACAACCTTGAACTCGATACCGACTGGCGGCCGATTCCACGCGATATGTACAAGCGTATGTCTTTCCGCCAGCGCTTTGTTTATATGAGCACCAGGACTTGGCTGTTCTGGGCCAGCACCATCAATTACTGGATCGTGTCGGGCTTTCGTCCCGGATTTTTTCCCAAGAAGGACATGCGCAGCGATGTTAAACGCTCGATCACGTTCGTGGTGCTAGTTTCGATTGTGTATTTTTCCACGCTCATCTACTTTACTGGTATCGCAGGCTTCTTCTTGCTATTCTTTGCACCGTGGATCGCGATCCATGCCTGGTTTAGCATGACCACGCTGATGCATCACACCTCGGCCGACATCCCGTTCGTGACCTCGGAACATTGGACACCGAACGCCAGCCACCTGCTAGTCACAACCGACCATCGTTATCCAAAATGGCTACTGTTCCTGACCCACAACATCTCTATCCATACTGCCCACCACGTGGCGCCGGTAGTGCCGTTTTATAACCTACAAAAAGCCCAGATGGCATTAAAGCAGGCTTATCCAGGCATGATTCGGGAAAAAAACTTCAGCTTCGTCGAATTGCTGCGGATCATAAAAAAATGCCATTTCTATGATCCCAATTCAAGTTATTACGCAGCAGCACCAAGCCTCAGCATCCGTGCCCGCCTGGCAAAGGCAGGTTACCAGCTAGGCGGCCTGCTAGCGCCCGGACTGGCCGGCCAGATAGCAGCCCACGTCTTCAGCCGCTCGCGCTTGAAACACCCTTGCACCTTCAGGGTACCGCTGGGTGCGCAAACCTTCGAGATCACCAGTAATGAAGACATATGTCACGGCTATCTCTGGAAAAATCAAGGCCCTACTGTACTCTTGGTGCACGGATGGGGTTCCGACAGCAGCAGCATGATCGGCTTCGTCAAACCGCTGCTGGCGCTCGGTTTCCAGGTAGCATCGTTCGATGCGCCGGCGCATGGCGAATCGGCTGGCAACAAGACCACGATGACACGGTTTGTCAAAGCGGTCAGCGCGGCCATCAAGTCTCTCGACAATGTGCAGGTTGTCATCAGCCACTCGCTCGGTTCAATTGCCTCGGTAGCCGCCATCGCCGATGCCAGCCCAAAGCATGCAGAAACCATCAAGCGCCTGGTCCTGATAGCCCCCCCAGTATCTCTTTCCACCGTGCTGGAACGCTGGTCAAAGCAGTACCAGCTGTCGCCGGCCGTGATTAGCAAAATTTGCGACCGCCTACATGTGCAGAATGGCGTCCCAGTCAGCCACTTTGATATCAACTTGCTGGGCGCAGGCATGGATGTGCCGCTGCTTGTGGTCCACGACGAACATGATCGAGTAGTGCCCCTGAGCGAGGTCCAAAAGCTGAAGGGTAGCTTGAAAAACGTGCGCATGGAACAGACCTCCGGCCTTGGACACAGCCGGATACTGGCGGCGACTCAGGTCAAGAAACTGATCACCCACTTCATCAGTGAACCCCCTCTCACCTCAACTAGCCTGGAATTTAGCAATGACTGAAACAAAAACTGAATTCAAGACACTGATGTGTCTGGTGTGCGGCTGGATCTATTCGGAAAAAGATGGCGACCCCAGCGAAGGCCTGGCGCCAGGTACCCGCTGGGACGATATCCCGGATACTTGGACCTGCCCTGAGTGCGGCGTCAAGAAAGAGGAGTTCACAATGGTGGAATTTTAAGCTGTTGCCAGTATTGTTTCGCAGCCCCCTAATAGAGTATTATTTAGGCAACTATGGCATGTTCAGTGTCATTTCTGCTTCTTCTAGTGTTGCAGAACCCATAAATCAATTAAGATCGGCAGCGACAGCCTTACACTCTTTCCAGTCCACATAATGCAATGATCGTCGGACAAGATGTACAATGCAAAGTTGATGACCCCACAGATTTTTATGCTCTAGCCTTATTCACATTTCTTGAATATCAAAGATCCATTTGTCCCGCCAAAGGCAAATGAATTACATATTGCTACGTCAATTGACATTTTCTGGGCCACATGGGGGACAAAATTTAGATCGCAACCCTCACTTGGATGATCCAAGTTAATGGTAGGAGGCGCAACTTGATCGCGAATTGCTAGTACACAGAAAATAGATTCCACTGCACCAGCCGCTCCTAGTAAATGCCCAATCATAGATTTTGTCGAACTAACTGCTAAACGGTATGCATGATCGCCAAATGCAAGCTTAATTCCTAATACTTCCAATCCATCACCAGGCGGTGTTGATGTGCCATGCGCATTAAGGTATTGCACTGCTTCAGGTTTAATACCTGCATCCGCCATCGCTACCCGCATTGCAGCCGCACCACCCCTGCCTTCTGGATCAGGCGAAGTAATATGACTTGCGTCAGCACTCATACCAAAACCAATGATCTCAGCATAGATTTTTGCGCCACGCGCTTTTGCATGTTCATAACTTTCTATGACAAGAACACCTGCACCATCACCTAACACAAAACCATCTCGGTCTTTGTCCCAAGGTCGGCTTGCTTTTTCTGGTTCATCATTACGTGTCGATAATGATCGCATTGAAGAAAAACCAACCATACCTAGCTTGGTTGTTGCCATTTCGGCCGCACCTGCAATCATGACATCGGCATCTCCGTAAGCGATGGTACGTGCTGCAATACCGATATTATGTGTACCCGTTGTACACGCTGACACCAATGCAATATTCGGGCCTTTGAAACCATATTTAATAGAAAGATTCCCAGCAATCATATTGATTAAAGCACCAGGAATAAAGAAAGGAGAAACCCGGCGCGAGCCAGATTCGAGTAAAACAGAATGATTGTATTCTATCGTTGGTAATCCGCCAATGCCTGAACCAATAGCAACACCAATACGGTCCGCATTAGCTGGAGTGACCACTAATCCGGCATCTTGTATTGCTTGAATGGAAGCAGCCATACCATATTGAATAAACGTATCTACTTTTCGCGCTTCTTTTTCCGTCATATAAACAGTCGGGTCAAAATTTTTAACATGACTACAAATGCGACAGGGCAAATCTGAAGCATCGAAATGATCAACGAGAGCAACGCCACTTTTACCAGCAACAATCGCTTCCCAAGTGTTTTCTACATTTAGACCTAGTGATGTCACCATTCCTAAGCCTGTCACTACTACACGTCGTTTACTCAATTAATAGCCCTCCAAAATAATCCTCAACATTTTATTCAAAAACGAATAACTTGCAAGCCAAATAGGAGACCATCCAAAATTAAGTGGCTTACTGGTAAGCAGAATCGGGAGAGGGGGGAGCTATCTAATGAACAAATTTAGCTTATGCCTCAACGCATCGTTCCTCAGGGATTATATCAGGGTACCAGCAACCTCATCGAGTTCCCTTTGGATTTCATGGGTGCTGGGTTGATAGAAATGCTTGACTTTAACGTTACGTAATACCTTAAGGTGAAATGGATCATTTAGAGGAATCCATATGGCTTACACAGTAAATAAATTAGCAAAGCTCTAGCGATATCGCAGCATGTTCACTATCTAGCATAATATTCACTGTAAGCGTCTGGTTATGTGCACTTCCAAACGCTTACACCTTAACCCGTAAGATCAGTTGCACAATATGCTTATCTCATTTTATTATTTAAATACAAAACTGTGGTCGCTGTTAAAAATGCTGCGGTGCCAACAAGCACGG
>DATIJK010000063.1:0-62698 GCA_035478715.1 Saccharimonadales bacterium (SeqCode) | reverse complement strand
AAAGGGGTTGAATGTCGATGTTGCCAAGCATTTCGAACCTACCTACGAAATCCCCGAAGATAAGAAAAAGGTCGTTAACGAACTAAAGACAGCCATGAAAGGCAAAGACGTCTGGCTGGCAAGCGATGAAGACCGCGAAGGCGAAGCTATTGCCTGGCATCTGACGCAGGCGCTCAATCTGGACACGAAGAAAACCAAGCGCATTGTGTTCCACGAGATTACTAAGACAGCAATTGAGCACGCCATCGAAAACCCTCGTACCGTCGATATCCAGCTGGTTGAAGCCCAGCAAGCCCGCCGTGTCCTGGACCGTTTGGTCGGTTATGAGTTATCGCCGGTGTTATGGAAAAAAGTACAGACGGGATTAAGCGCCGGACGGGTCCAATCTGTTGCAGTGCGAATAATAGTGGAACGCGAACGCGAAATCAGGGCGTTCGAAGCTGAAAGCACCTTCAAAGTCGTCGCGATATTTAAGGCTAACGGCGACACATTCAGCGCAGAGCTGATCAATAAGATCCCGAAAATCGAATCCGCCCGCAAATTCCTAGAATCAGTCAAAGACGCCACCTTTACCGTCGAAGACATCGCCCAGAAACCGGGCACTCGCAATCCCGGCGCGCCATTTACTACCAGTACCTTGCAGCAGGAAGCATCGCGCAAACTGGGTTACAGCGTGCGCCAGACAATGACATTGGCCCAGCGCCTGTACGAAGCTGGCCACATCACCTACATGCGTACCGACAGCACCACATTATCCGGTCTCGCCATCAAAGCCGCCGAAGACTATATCAAGAAAGAATACGGCGACAATTATCACTACATGCGCCAGTTCAAAACCAAAGTCGAAGGTGCCCAGGAAGCCCACGAAGCTATCCGTCCGACCAATTTCAATGACCACAAACAGGGCGCGGATCCCCAACAGATCAAACTGTACGACCTGATTTGGCGGCGGGCATTGGCAAGCCAGATGGCGCCGGCCCAGACCGAAAAAACAGAGGTCACCATTGGAATTTCTGACCATAAGGAAAAATTCCTGGCCAAAGGCGAAATCCTTCGTTTTGACGGATTTTTGAAAGTATACGGCGGTGGCAAAGACGACACATTGTTACCGGCGATTGAACAGGGCCAGAAACTACCGCTTGAGGAAATGCGCGCAACCGAAACGTTCACAAAACCGCCTGCTCGTTTCAGCGAAGCAGCGCTAGTTAAAAAAATGGAAGAACTCGGCATCGGACGCCCGAGCACCTACGCGCCAACTATCCACACAATACAGACGCGAGGCTATATAGAAAAGAAAGACCTGGACGGCGTCGAGCGCATCATCCGCGAAATCGTTTTGGACAAAAAAGGCATCCGCGATGAAAACTCGCAAGTCATCACCGGAGCCGATCAGAATAAGTTAGTTCCGACATCGGTAGCAGAAGTCACGACCGATTTCCTGGTCAAGTATTTCCCAAGTCTGCTTGATTACGATTTTACGGCTACCGTAGAAGACGATTTCGATAAGATCGCCGACGGCAAAGAAACCTGGACCGGCATGCTATCGCGGTTTTATAAAGATTTCCATCCGCTGGTAGAAAAGTCCGAAGATGTGTCCCGCGAGGAAGTTTCGCAAGCCCGAGAAATCGGCAAAGATCCCAAATCCGGCAAGCCGATCATCGCCAGACTGGGGCGCTACGGACCGATGTTACAGCGCGGCGAAGCCGAAGACGAAGTCAAACCGGATTTCGCACCGTTACCAGCAGATACCACCATCGAAACAGTTACGCTCGAACAAGCTATTGAGATGTTCAAATTACCCCGTGTTGCCGGCCATACTAAAGATGGGCAGGAAATAATCGCCGATATCGGCCGGTTTGGCCCCTATATCCGTGTCGACAAGACATTTGTGAGTATCAAAGACCACGATCCATTTACTATAGGTGAAAAAGTCGCACGCGAATTATACGAAGCCAAGCTAAAACAGATCAAAGACCGGAATATCAATGAATTTCCAAGCGGAATTAAGGTTTTGAACGGTCCATACGGCCCATATGTGACTGATGGCAAGAAAAATGCACGGATTCCTAAAGAAGTAGACGCGAAAAAATTAACCGAAAAAGCAGCTAAAAAACTGCTCGACGAAGCCCCCGTAGGCAAACGTCGTTTCCGCCGCCGATCCAGCAAATAACAGGGGTGGATTTGCTAACTTGTGGATAAATGTGGCATTTTAGTATTTTTACAACATATTGTAGGCGAATCGGTCTATTACGTGGTACAATAGATTGATAAAAGACTATTTGACTTTTAAAATGCAAAGTTATATAATTAACCATTATTGTGCGAGTCAATCAGAGAATTAATACTATGACAGAGACAAGTCAACCAGCATTAAATACCGAGCAGGCCGTCCGCGATATCCTCGGTACTATAGACCGTGAACGCGAACGCGAAATCATCCTTCGACGGTTCGGTCTGTTCGAACGCAAAGAAACTTTAGAACAAATTGGTGAATTACTGGGTATCACCCGCGAACGCGTCCGCCAATTGGAAAAAACAGTTTTAACACGCCTCAAGATGTCAGCAGGGCAGGGAGAACTCCCCCACATCCCGGCGATCCAGGCACGTTTTGTTACCGAACTGACTAAGCACGGCAACGTCGCACGCGTTGCTGATTTAGCAGCATGGGTCGGCATCGTTGACGGCCGGATCGAGCAGGCGAGGGTAGCCTTCCTGGCCCAGCTCTGCCCCGAACTGACCGTAATAGACGAAGACGACCATTATTACCTGGCAGCCTGCCTATCAAAAGTATACGACGGCAAAAGCTTGCAAACGGCAGTTTCGAAGCTCGTAGATGCCGTTAAAAAACTCGGCGAACCTTCTACAATCGACAAAGTAGCCGAAGCAGCCGGTATCGGCGACGAAACCCAGGCTACCGCCCTGGCAAGCGTTTCCAAGCAGCTCGCTACTCTGGGCGGCCTCTGGGGTCTTATCAAATGGCCGATGGTCAACCCCAAGAATATCCGCGATAAGATTTACGTTATCCTCAAACAGCACGGCAAACACATGCACTTCAATGATATCGCTGCTGCAATCAAGCAATCCGACTTCAAGCGCAAAGATGTCACTACCCAGGCAATCCATAACGAACTGATCAAAGACAAACGGTTCGTACTGGTCGGCCGTGGCATCTACGCACTTAAAGAATGGGGCTACAAAAAGGGAACTGTCGCTGATATCATCGCCGATGTCCTCCGCAAAGAAGGCGGTCCGCTGCATCGCGACGAAATCGTCAAACGTGTATTACAAAGCCGATATGTAAAAGAAACAACGATTCTTTTGAATTTGCAAGGCAAATCACAATTCAAGCGCGTCGCTAAAGCGACCTATACTTTGGACGAAGAAAACGACGACGAAACTTCCGGCGCCACACCTTCTGCCGCCAGCGCCACAGCCTAGACTACAATCGTAAAAATCAAAAAACGAACAGATTCGTACAAAATACGAACAAAGGGATGCAGTATTTGCAGGGGAATAGCACCCAGACAGCAGTGCTAAAAATAGTATTGCTAATTTGAGTGGGGAATTAAAAAATTTCAAAAATTAAATCGGGCAGCAGTGGATTTTTAAAAATTGAACGCGCCAAAGCAGGTGCATACATACACGTCGCACAATGTATATTTTGCGACTCTATAGTACCGCTTTGAGATGATTATTGATACGTCCCTAACGGGGAATAAACTGTATCGCTTAGTATATAAACCCCTAATGCATGTATTAAACATTGAAATTGAAGCGTTACTAAACGTAATGTCCTTTGATCTATCATAACGGTGTTAAACCAGCTGTAATTCACGTCGCTTTTTGAATAGTTACCACTGTTAAATGTCGTGCTAACTCCTTATGATTCCGTAGTAACACCGTAGAACTGCTGTAAATATTTGACTTTTCCACAGCTTTGTCGTGAAATTATTTGCTTTTTTGTTATTTTCATACCGCAATATATATTCCCCACGTCTAATCACTGGCCAGAAAAATTTGACTTATCCACAGCAATATATCATTTTATATATTTTTTGTTCATGATTTGAAATATCATATGTGAACAAATAGCGAACTAGGAAGAGGAGAGTGGGGTAAGAATTCTAACAGCCCTGTTTTTTATTAATTTATTTTGCCTTCAGCTAAGTTGTTTACCATACAATTTTACTAACATTTCAGGCCGCAGCTCCCTGCTCTTCGATACACCTGATCAAAATATTGCCGACTGCCCTACTCTTCCTATCTAAAGGAGACGATTATTTGTAGTATGCTCTTCCGTCAATCCGTACATCAATATACTGGTGCGGCAACTTACCGGTGTTTAACAGATGGCGGTAGGTAGCCACGTACGTCCCTGCCTGTTGCTGCGCAGAATCCTGTTCGGTGTTGAATTTTCCATAAAACGGCTGTCCAGCGACATACACATCGAGTTCACTGGTAGCTTTAGGAAGAATCATACTAGTAATCTTCATATGGTTAGCGGATAGCTGCTGCTGTACGGTCTGGATGAATGCTACAGTAGTACTTGGTAAAACAGTCTGGCCGACACTGTAAATGGTATCATTTTGCGATTGAACACTTGGTAAATGCATTTTTGCTAATTCATCAGTGTGCAGGTCGGCAGATACGAGCGCTTTGCCATAGGAATCGAGGATTAAACTGTCACCCGCGGATTGCCTGAATTCGAGCATAGGATCTGATGGCTGGATATATACGGTGGCTTCGTGGCCTGTAAATGGCAATGTAACACTAACATCAGCAAGTTCCGGGAATTGGTTTAATAAACTTTCAGTTATTTGTTTAGTGTTAATCGTCAATTTGTTGCGATTTCCAGTTTGGTCGAACAGCTTGTTCGCAGCCTGCTGGTAGGTATCCATATCTTCTAGGAATATTTGATTGCTAGTTGTTGTCAATGCGACTATTTTTGGATCAGGTTTTAACAGCAAGCTATATGCAACTAATCCAAGTACTGCTAACGCTCCAACAATTATGAGCGATCGACGGACAACCTTGCGAAAGAGACTATCGCTTTTTGGTACATTGTTGTAAGAATTATCTACATCGCGCCCCACATTCGCCGTATCATCCGACCGTTTCGTGTAATACGAAAACGTGGTTTTCGGTCTGACAGTATCTGAACCGCCGACACGGTACGGGCGTCTACCGGCAGGTTGCTCATCGTCTTTTTGTTTTCGTTTAAATAGGCGCATACATCAAATTACATTTGTTTTAGTTAACTCTTTGCTTGACCCAATAATAATTCCGCAAGTTTGCGGGCTGCTTCCGGCATCGCAAATGCTGCGAAACGGTCCCCCATTTCTTTGCTTGATTTCGGATCGTCAAGCAACGAGCGGACCGCCTGCTCCATCGCTTGCGGTTCGTTTTTCAACATGGATTCCGGAATGCAGACGATTGCGTGCTGATCGGATAGGAATTCGGCATTTTTCATCTGGTGCCCGCCAGTCAGTAACGGATTCGGTACCACGATAGTTGCCTTGTGCTGAACGGCAAATTCGGCCAAGTTCGTTGCGCCGGCTCGCGTGATGACGACATCGGCCGCACCGCTATACGCATACAGGTCGGTCAGGAAACCTTTGACTATCACCCGTTGTCTCATTTCGCCGATACTGATCAGTTTGTTGTATTTTTCTTCTATAGATGATCCATGCATCCTGCCTGACACATGAATAACCGTTAAATCTGTGTATGAAGTAAGCAGATTCGGCACAAACGCAGCGACAACACCATTAAGTGATAACGCGCCGTTACCGCCACCCGTGATGAACAACAGTCTACCTGACTCGCTTAACCCAATCTGTTTCCTGAACGCTTTCCGCTGATCATCGTCGACACTGCTGAATTCTGATTGTACCGGTACACCGACGGTTACCGTCTTATCTGGCGGGTACTTATAAACTTCTTTCGGCAGTCCCACCGCATGGACAGCCGCCCATCGGGCAATCATCCTGTTCGCTAAGCCAGGCAGTGCATCTGAGTCATGTGTTACGAACGGAATATGTCGTTTCGCGGCCGCTAAGCCCACCGGTACACCCACGAATCCGCCCTTGATAAAAACACAATCCGGCTTAAGTTTGCCCAACAACTTGTAACTTTGCCATGTTCCGATGATAACCTTGAAAAAATCCCGGATATTCTTTGCGACAGTCGGAAAATCCAACAGTTGCCGCCAGCCTTCACCGTGGTAACGTCGAAACTTCCCCGCCCTTACGGAGTAGACTGCGTCAATCGAATCGTGTTTTTCGGGAATATCGAGCAATTGGTCGCCGCGCTGACCAATATAAATCAGCTCGATGTCTGGTTGCAGCTGCTTCAATTCATGTGCGACTGCCAGGATCGGGGTTATATGACCCCCTGACCCGCCGCCGGTCAAAACGATTTTCACGGGCGATGCTCCTTCCGCTTGAACCTGTTGAATCTTCGGTAACGTAATGAGTATACCGCGAAATCTGGAAAACGACACCGAGCGCTGCCATGATGAAGACCACGCTAGTGCCGCCGTAGCTGACGAGTGGTAACGTGATTCCCTTCAGCGGCAGCAATCCGACCATCGCGCCGACGTTTATGATCGTTTGTACACTGAGCCATGCGAGTGTCCCGATGGTAAATAACCGGGTAAAATTATCCGGCGCGCGTTCTGCGATCGCCTTCAATTTTGTAAATAATGCAGTAAAAAGTGCGAGCAATATTGCTGACCCAATGAAACCGAATTTTTCAGCATAAATAGCAAAAATAGAGTCGTTTGCCGCCTCTGGCAGATATCCGTACGCTTGCACACTTCTGCCCAAACCAAGCCCAATCAGTCCGCCCGACCCTACGGATATCACCGCCTGACAGGCTTGATAGCCGGTGCTCTGGCAATTTGCCGTTGGGTGAAAGTATGCTTCAAGCCGCGCCCGCCGATACGGTACAGCCGAAATTGCAAGCACAGCCAACACCGCCAGCACAGTCCCGACCAAAATCAAACGTTTCAACGGCATACCGGCCACATATGCCATGGACCCCATCATCGCAATAATTACTACGGCCGACCCGAAATCACTTTGGATGCCGGCCACAATTGCCCCTACAAGCAAAAGCACAACTAAAAGTGGCTTTAGCGCACCTTTCGTATTCGAGATCGTCTTATTGGTAACCCGGTCCCCCAGCATCATCGCTAGCCACACCAGCAAGGCGTATTTTACGATTTCAACAGATTGGAACGAAAATGAACCTAAACGTACCCATCGGTGCGCAGGATAAGCCGGATTTACGGGTATGACCAGCGCCAGAATGGTTGCAACAATTGCAACACCCAGTAAAGGTTTGCTCCAACGGCGCCACGTTGGAATCGCGATACTTGATGCAACGATAAATGCTACGGCGCTCAAACCTATAGCGAACAGTTGTCTGGTGAAGTAAAAATTGCTGCTTACCCCATTCGCTAATCCTAATGCAGGACTGATGGAATAAATGACGATCAGTCCGATCACTAACATCGCTACGCTCAGAAGCAACAGCCAATAATCTGGCCTATGTCGCCGGTATGGAAAATCATGCGTGGCCGGCGCCCCTGGCGACTGTGCATTGATCCTGGTCCGAGGTGTTACGTCACCCACTTGATATCCTTTTCTTTTGCATTTTTGTGTTTATTCATAAGTTTATGGCTTATCCATATCTTCCCAGTAAAAATACAACCAGGCCCGCGATTGCAGCGACTTGTCCAAGAATCCAGAACCGCATAGTAACTTTGGTTTCCGGCCAGCCGATTGCTTCAAAATGATGATGTAACGGCGAACTTAAGAAAACTTTTTTGCCGTGGCGTAGTTTGCGCGATGTACGGTTTATGATTACCGAACCGGCTTCCATCACATACACTAGTCCGATTATTGGCAAAACATATACGGTATCTGTCTGCATTGCTATTACACCCAGCGCTGTTCCCAGAGCAAACGCGCCAACGTCCCCCATGAAAAACCGCGCCGGCGCGATATTAAACCAGGTGTAACTCAAGAGTGCCCCGACAATCGTTAGACAGAATGCCGCGAGCGCGTACTTACCTTCGGCGCCGGCTATCAACGTATAAACCGTAAACGACGACACTAGCAGCCCGCCAGCCAGACCGTCCAGACCGTCGGTCATATTGACAGCATTCGCGGTAGCGACAACGACAAGCCAGAAAATCAGTATGATGAATATCCCGACGTGCCAATGATGTATAACCGGCAGATATATCGAGTTGACCCCCAATTTCGAAAAGAACCACCACCCGCCGGCAAACGCTATCGCGCTATACAACAGAAATTTCAACTTCGCTTTCATCCCCGCAACACCCTTGCCGCCGCTGCGGATGTTCATATAATCATCTATCAGCCCGATAGCTCCGGCCGTAACCATACCGGCTAACGGCAGCCACGTTTCGCCGCGGCTTAAGTTTGCGACCAGCGTGACAATTGCTGCCGATACGACGAACACGATCCCGGCCATTGTCGGGATGTTGCGCTTGTGTTTGGCGGCATGCAATTTTTTGTACACCGGTGTTGCGACGCCGCCCATGCCTTCGCTCCGCAGTTTTTTCCACCATTCGTGTTTATATGCGTACGTGGTGTAAATCGGTGTTAGTAGCATGCTCAGTACGAAGCTGGCGAGACCAAGCGTGACGATATGAATCAATGTAGAAGTCATTATGGTGATGTGGATGACATTCATGGTTGTTTTTCTCTTTCAATATTTGCCAGTTATTATACTCTAATCCTTAGGTGTTACATAGCCGTCGTTTATTAGCATGTGCGCGAGGTCAGCAAATACTGGTTGGCCACCCATGGCGCCCGCATATCCCTGCACGTTCGGCTTGATATTGAATACGACGATAACATACTGCGGCTTATCGCCTCCGACGAAACCGACATAGGTGCCATTAAACACATTTTCATAGTATCCGCCGGACGGCTTAGCAACCTGGGCGGTTCCGGTTTTTCCGCCTACGATGTAGTTAGAGCTGAAGTTCAAGTATTTAAAGCCAGCTTCGTAATGTTTTTGCACAACGCCTTCCAGTAGCGGAAGCATTTCGTTGCTGACCGTAGAGGATACAACATCTGATTTGATAACCTTTGGCTTGTTTGCCGATACGGCCCCATTTGAGTCGATGGTTTGACTTACCAACGTCGGTTGATAATATGTACCGCCATTCACGATGCTCGAAACGGCTGCCGCCATCTGCAATGTGGTCACTTGAACGCCCTGCCCGAACGATGTGTTGGCGTACGTTAAATCAATACCGGCACCGTTGTCTTGCGGCTTCGGAACAAGTGGATCGGCTTCATAGCCCTGTTCAATACCAGTCGGCTTACCCAGCTGGTAATGATTGGTCATGTAGTCATACCAAGTGTTTCGGGCTTTCGAATCAATCTTGCCACCGCCCATTTGCATCAACAACCACGTCGCACCAGTGTTAAGCGACAGATTTAGGATGCTTTCCAGGCTCTGCGTGCGGGCACCGCCATCTTCTTCGATGTCAGTTATGTTGAAACCGTCAACCAGCCAGTGTGCTGGATCGTAAAACGTCGTTGTCGGGCTTACCACGCCGACATCTAGCGCCGCAGCTGCAGTCAATGTTTTCATCGTTGATCCGGGCTCGATCGAATTGCTGACGGCAGCATTCTGAAAAAGATTCGGGTCTGAAACATTCTGATAATTTGCAGGGTTATATGAAGGATAATTTGCCATCGCTTTTACCTGGCCGCTGTTCGAATCCATGACAATCGCGCTGAGGCCTTGCGAATGGGTGTTGGCATACTCCTGAGACAATATCTGTTCCATCTGTTTCTGCATGCCGATATCAACTGTCAAAACTACATCTTTGCCATTCTGCGGCTGGATCTGCACATTGTTGCCGCTGGCAACCAACGGCACACCGCTTGCGTCGGTCAGCGCTTTGACTTCGCCGGGTGTCCCGGTCAGTTCTTTGTTCAATGCCTGCTCTACACCATATTGGCCCTTCGATTCATTATCGACGAATCCTAACAACTGTGCCGCCAATGCACCTTGCGGGTACGTCCGATAATCCAGCGCGATTGCCCCGATTCCCGGATATTTTTTCGCCAGCAATTCGGTTTTCTTTTTTTCTGGGACTTTTCTAGCGATGACAACGTATTCAGTGCCTTTAGTCTGCATTGCAGCTTTATATTTGTCTGCTTTGCCGCCAAGAACCGATGCGGTATACATTGCATCCCGATCCAGATCTTTCGCTTTGATGAACGTTGGATCGGCATACACGGTATAAAGTTTCTGATTCAGGACGATTGGAACGACTGTATTACCTTCGTACGCTTTAATTATCCCCCGCTCCGCCGGTATCTGATACTGTTTGAGCTGATCGCTCAGTGCCGCTTTATGATAAAAGTCATACCGTATCACCTGCACATAAAATGCCCTGATAATAAAAATCCCCATCACCAATATCAAAAACACATACATGAAATTTATTCGATGCACGGCCGAAGGTATTTTTGGCTGGCTTACAGATGGGGTCATTCCTTATATTATAACCACTAACGGACGGCGCCGCTTGGAGCCACTGGTGTAAGATTTTTAGCGGCATCGGAGTGTTTCACGCGGTCAAGCGATTGCCAGTTGGCGGATGCGAGCTCGAGATTGTCATGCTCGTGTTTGAGTGCCGACTGCTGCTTCTGCAGGCTACTGATCTTATAACCATACGCATTCGTTTTAGTGACCTGCGTCAGATATAACAGTCCAAGTAATGCAGCGAGCACGATTAATATCACTGTGTTGCTCACCGGACCGAGCGTACGGTCACTTCGCCTGAAACTGATGGTATTTTGCTGCCGGCCGATCTGCCCCATGGAGCGTTGGCGGCCAAGCGCGATTGAACTTGAATATGTCATACGCTTCTAACTTTTGTTTTTATTTTTGTTGATCCTTATCCTGGGTTTGGCGGACGCTTTATTTTGAAGCGCCCGCCTTTTTGGTTGAGCGTTTAAGCTAGCCGACTAATTCGGCGCCTTTTTCCACGCGGACGCGGACTTTAAACGCTCGAGGAGTGCGGTTTTGAACCTTTACTACGATAGGCATTATCGCATTCCTTTCTTTTTTATTTTAACTGCGGCGCGGAGTTTTGCACTCCTTGCTCGCGGATTGGTAACTAATTCTTCCTTGCCGGCAACTACAGGGTGTTTGGTCAACAGTTCCAACTGTGCGTCATATCTGTCGCCGCTTTCATCCTGAAACGCCTGTTTAACCAAACGATCCTCAAGACTATGAAAGCTGACAACTGCTATTCTGCCGCCTGGAGCCAACAAATCTATCCATACTGGTAGACTTTCGGAAATCTGCCCCAGCTCGTCGTTCACAGCGATTCGGATCGCCTGGAACGTACGGGTCGCCGGATGGATTTTGCTGTGCCCGGGCCAAGCCTTTGCTACTGTCTGAGACAATTGCGAAGTAGTCTCAAACGGTCTGCCCTGCACTATCAGATTTGCGATTCTATTTGCTTTCGGCTCCTCGCCATAGCGCCGTAAGATATCCGCCAGGTCGTCTGCAGAATAAGTATTGACTATTTCCGCGGCTGTTAACGATTGGTTCGTGTCCATGCGCATGTCGAGCGGGCCTTCCGCGTTAATCGCGAATCCCCTGCTTGTGTCGTTAAGGTGCGGTGACGAAACCCCTAAATCAGCCAGAATCAGGTCAAATGAACGCCCTTCTGCCTCCAATTGACGGCTGGCACGCAAAAAATCCGCTTGGATGATTTGAGGCTTCCCGTCAGCATAAAGTGCTTGCAATGACTTGATTGCATTCGGATCGCGGTCAACTAATACCGCGCCATCCGCATTGTTCGTACGTCCTACTATAGCCTTGGCGTGTCCGCCGTATCCTGCCGTCAAGTCCAGATATGTGTCACCTGGTTTCGGGTCAAGACACGCTAAAATTTCCGCGACTAATACCGGAACGTGCATATGTTTGGTTGATCTCGGTGGATCTTGTTCATGTTTGTTTTTGTTTTTATTTTTCCCACTCTTATATCGGATAAAAATGGAGAACAAGGTCACCTATCCAGCAGTCAACTTTTTGTTTTTTGTTTGGAGTTTTTGTTTTTGTTGAGATTACCGGCCTTTGCGTGAAGAAATTTATCGTATTTGAGTACCTACGAGAAAGATTTAAAAAATCTATTGAATTTCTTTACAGCCCGTAATCTAAGTTTGAGAGACTTATGTGTGAGGTGGAGTTTTGGGAGGTGTTTAAAGAAAGGTGCGAAGGTTTTGTTAGATGGTTACCTTTGCCATCTGCTGACTGCCGAATAGCTGACCTCGAAAGTAGCGCATAGCTAGTAGTCCTTTGCTAATAGCTGTGGACTATGGACTATATGCTTTCTAAGCTATTCGATTTTTCCGAATTGTTAATGTGCGCTGGGGTTTATTCGCCGGCTTCTAGCCGCCAGTAAGCCCCTGCCCTGGTCGCCATGACGCTGCGGGTGATGCCCGCGTAATCAAGCAGATGCTGCTCGACTGTAAAACGTCCTTGCTTGTCGTCTAGGACCGCCTCGGTTTTTCCCCGGCGGAACTGGACGTTCAAGTCAGCCACTTCTTCGCTCAGGACATCGCCCTTGAGCCTTGGCTCGACCAGTTCATCCCACACCGTTTTGGAATACAGGTGCAGGTATTTCCTATAACCTTTGGTCACGACTACCCCGCTCGCGAACTCGTCACGAATCTCGGCCGGCATGGTTACCCTCCGCTTATCGTCGAGCTTGCGTTCGAAATAATCTACCGTGGCCATTAAATAGGTTTATAGTTAAATATTTTTTTAAGTGAGTTTTTGTTTTGTTGGTGGGAAGCTTGCTAGTTTTGGCGGGCTACCCACGTTTACCCACTTACATGACTATACTACCCACTATTACCCACGACAAGTCATTTTATATATAATATCGGTGTTTTTGACACCACTTATCCACAGAACTGTAGTAATCCACTGGTTTTCCACAATATATAGTGTTGTGCGTAGAATCACGCACGCTATCTATATGAGTCTATTTCCGACCCGAAACGGCATTAATTCGTACGCCGATATCGAATTTGGTTGGTAGATGAACGGTTTCGTTTTCATTATCATTCCTGTTCCACTGGTTGACACCGTTGTCAGCGAACGCGTACACCGGGTGCACGGAGCTCACTGCCCTCGGTTCGCGGGCGGTACGGGACATGTCGGCGGCAGCCGCAAGGGTTACCAGCGCGACGATCCAGGCGCCTGCGATTGTCAGGTTGTTTTTCAGCTTATCTTGGTTTGCTTGTTTGTTTTGGTATTTTTTATTTTTAGATACCATGATGCATACTCTAACAAAGTTTAAGCATTTTGTCAAGATTATGGCACTATAGCCTCTAGTTCAAGTCTTGTAGTAAGCGCCTGGCAACCTTGCCTGCATCGTGACGGATAAATGTCCTGTGATGCGTCAATGGGTCACTTTTGTTTATCAACTTCACCGCGTTGTGTGCGACGAAATCACCGCCAATCGCGTCGTAATGAGCACCCTCAAGCAGCTTTGTATTCGCCCGTACCCAATGTTCACCGACTTTCGCGTACTTCTTTAACAAATTTTCGGTTGGCATACCGGTGTTGTATAAAACCGTATCAATAACCGGTTTTCCAATAAATCGCTCGATTTCAGATGCATGAGTAGATACATCAAATCCATCGGTCTGGCCAACTTTTGTTACCAGATTACAGACGTATACTATTCGTGCTTTCGTATTATTCAGCGCTTTCTTCATACCATCGGCAATCAAGATCGGCCCAAGCGACGTGTACAAATCGCCAGGTGCAATCACAACCAAATTCGCATCCATAATTGCCGTGAGCGCTGCAGGATTTGCGGTTGCTTGCGGCTCGAGGCTCAATTTTGCCGACCGCGGATCATATTTGAAATATTCGACATCAATCACCCGCTCGCCATGCAACACTAACTGCTTGTGCGGCCAACTCAGGCGCAGTCTGACATCATCGAGCGTGGCTGGTACTACTCGGCCCCTGATATTAAGTACTTCGCTCGCAGTATCGATCGCTTCAGCGAAACTGCCGGTCAACTTTTCGAGTGTGGCCAAGAAAATATTGCCGAATGCATGACCCTTCATCGGCCCTTCGTCGTAACGGTATTCGAACAGCTCGCGTACCCTCGGCGAATCGGAAAGTGCCACCAGACAGCGGCGGGCATCACCCGGCGGTAATACACCCAACTCGTCGCGCAAAATTCCGCTTGAGCTGCCATCGTCTGCCATATTGACGATAGCTGTTAAATTCGAGGTATACTTTTTGAACCCACTAAGCAGTGCAAAACTACCGGTACCACCACCAATAATGACGACTTTAGGGTCTGTCTGTGCCACTTTTTCGACCATGCGCTTTAGCCCGTACGACCTGATACCGGTCAAGTTTCTTTAAATAATTCGCGAACCACTTCGCACTGGGGCGTATCGTCCGCTTCATATCGTTTTCGCGATCGACAGCCACCAACCCGAACTTTGGCCACCAGCCGTGCGACCACTCGAAATTATCCAAAAGACTCCAGTGCATGTAGCCGATCAATTCAACGTCCTGGCTGATTGCTCGTTGCATCGCGACCAGCGTTTGTGTAATCCACCATTTGCGGAAACGGTCTTTTTCGTCAGCCAAACCGTTTTCAGTAATCATTATTGGTTTTTTATAGCGGGCATATGTTTGAACGAGCACAGGCAACAAACCCTCCGGTTCCATGTACCAGCCGACATCGCTAAGCGGCGTTTTGGGGTTGTGATGCACGAATCCTCTGACATATTCCGAATTATAGAAGTTGATACCAATGAAATCTTGTTTATGCTTGATCCTGTTGATAAACCATCGGTTCCATACATACATAGTCATGTACGCAACAATGGGGCTTATAGGGTCATTTTTGCCGGCTGACTTTTCGTTTCTCATATTCTGAGCCACGCCAACTTGAATCGCAGGTTCAATGCGTTTGATGATGTCATAGGCGCGTTTATGCGCTTGCATGAGATTCCAGTACACTTTAAGGCATTTCCAGATACTTCTTTGCTGCGGCGGCCATTCGCTGGTAAGGTAACTTACTACGCTATAAATATTCGGTTCGTTCAGCGTCAGGATATAGCGCACGTCTTTGCCGTATTCTTCAACGATTTTTTCTACAAACTGATCGAAAAATACTAAATTCGCTTTTTTCTCAAACCCGCCCTTTTCGGTGAACCAGGTTGGCATCGTCCAGTGCCAGATGTTCAGGATCGGCTCGATTCCCCGCTTGTTTAGACTGTCGATGTAGTGATGGTAGTGCTTAATCCCTTCTAAATTCCAGGCGCCTTCTTTTGGATTGATGCGCGACCATTCGATACTGAATCTGAAGCTATTCAGATGTAATTCTTCGAGCAGGTCGAAATCTTCTTCGTATCTTTTGTAATGTTCGATACCCCTGCCAGAAATATAGTTTTCGGGATCTGTTGCGTCAGGTTTGACTGATTTCCAGTTCGGCAACCAGCTTATTCGCTTTGGCACCATTTTCGCAAGCTCGGTCGCGTTTGCCAACTCCCATTCGGTCCATTGGTTTTCGGTGCCGCCCTCAACTTGGTGCGACGAAGTGCTCGCTCCCCACATGAAATCTTTCGGGAACAGATTTGGATCCATTGCGGTTTATTGTAACAGACTCTATATATCTGTAGCTTCGCCGTCGCCGAGAATGACAAATTTCACACCAGGCACGACCATGGCTGCGAATTCCGCCAATATTTCAGGGCTCTCGAGAAAAAAATGGTAATGGATCGGAATGACCGTTTTGCATTGAATATCTTTGATAAACTGATAGACGTCCTTAGGGCTGATATCCGGTCCGGCAATCGGGACTGCTGCAGCATCAATTTGAAAATCTTTTAACTCGATGCCATCACCCGGATGGAAAAAAGCGCCGTCGATAACGTAGCCGGTATTCTGCGGCCCGGCAGAACCTTCCGGCATCAGGCAATGCGGCAGCTCTTTCGCTACTATCTTAACGCCGGCTGCGTCGAATGCCTGGCCGTCAGATACAACATCCGTCACCATATCACCCAACAGCTTTTTCGTACTTTCGTTGGCGAAAACCGGTATTTTTTTATCCTGTAGGAGTGCTGCCAACAGATCAGGATCGATATGGTCTTGATGTTCGTGCGTATAAAGGATCGCATCCAGCGGCAACAAATCCTGCGGCTTGAACTTAGCAGCCACCAACCCGCCCGGGTCGATACACAGTCTTTTACCGGCATGTTCGATTATCAGACAACTCTGCGGATATTTGGTAATTTTCATGCGCAATCCTCCTAATGACTATATTTATTATAGCGCGATGGTATCGGTTCTGCCCGAAAAACAGCGTTTGTAGTATACTTGCATGATTACAAATGCGTGTAGCAATCCAAGGAGTCGAAGGCTCTTATCACCATATTGCTGCCGAGAGTTATTTTGGCGGCGAAGTACAGCTCATATCCTGTGATTCATTCGCAGCGGTATTTGAAGCGCTCAAAAATAATCAAGCTGATTTCGCGATCGTAGGGGCGGAAAACTCAATCGCCGGTACGGTCCACCCCGTTTACGATTTACTGATACGGTACAATTTTCTTGTTACCGGCGAAGTGTACGAACAAATCCATCACAACCTAATCGGTCTTCCCGATTCAGAACTAAATGATATCAAACGGGTATTTTCGCATCAGATGGCACTGCCGCAATGCGACGTATTTCTGTCAAAACAATTACCTGGCGCCGATCGAGTCGAATTCAGCGATACTGCCGCGAGCGTAAAGCACGTAAAAGAATTAAACGACACATCCAACGCAGCTATAGCCAGTTCCTTGGCTGCCACATTGTATGATTTGCCGATCCTGCATAAAAATATCGAGGATTTTCCAAACAATGTCACCCGTTTTCTGGTGCTTACAGCGACCGATACCGTTGCAAGCGGCGTAAACAAAGCCTCATGCGTCTTGGAAACGCCGCATGAGCCGGGCGCACTCTGGAAAGCACTCGGCGTGCTTGCAGAGGAGAATATCAACCTTTCAAAACTTGAATCACGCCCAATACCAGACAAACCCTGGCGATATCAATTTCTAATCGATATCGATGCAGCAGGAGCAAAATTACACGGAACAGTTCATAAACTTGAAGAACTAGGCTGCAATGTCCGCATCCTTGGCGAATACGCAGCCGGCGTCAAGACTTCTTCGTAGATTTTTTAGTTTGTACTTTGCGTTCTTTGGGCAAAATATACTTCTTGTATTCGCTGACCATTACGAACGTCCGCGGGTCTTTGACGCGCTCGACGAAAAGTATGCCGTTTAAATGATCGGTTTCGTGCTGCAGAACATGCGCCAATAAACCTTCGAAATCTTTTTCGTGCACGTTCGCTTGTTCGTCCAGATATTTCACGCGCACCCTGCTCCACCGCAACGCCTTGGCATATGGAAAATTCGTGCCGCCGCCGAAACTAATGCAACCTTCCCACTTTTGAGATCGGCTACCGTATGTTTTGACGATTTCGGGATTGATAATTACCATTTCTACATCTTCCGCGGTCGGTCTTGATGGAGTGCGTTTTATGCCAACGATACTGAGTGCGATCGGCTTGCCTACTTGCGGAGCCGCGAGCCCTACCCCGTATTTTTTCACGTCGACAGTGTGCCGCATATCGGCAATCAGCTCATTGATTTCGGGTGACAGAATTTCAGTTCGAGTCAATCTGCGGGCTGGCTCACGCAAAATCGGATTACCGAACTGCGTGCGCTTTAATACCTTAACCATATCTGAATCTTACTGGGCTGGGCCGTTGATAGCAACAATTAATTGCGAAACTAGCGTTTCGGTGTCGTCGTATGATACTAACGTAACCATGCCGCTGCCAATGACTCCTTGATTGAAATATGCCAGTTGTTTGTCTGTGGGACGCGCCAGAATCACGTGCCTCCCTTTGGCCACAGCGTAGCCGATTTCGAACTGAACGCCAGCCGAGGGCCTGTCATTGACCAGTGCGATCACGACATCGGCGGAATCAAGCGCGAAAATGTCCTTTTGGATTCCCAGCTCCGGCGGTGCTTTACGGTCGAGTTTCCATTCGTCATATTCGACGGCCGCATTGACATCAAGGTCGGCTTTGCGCATGCCATCGAGCAACTTTTCGATGAAATCCCGGAATTCCGGAATGATATTACCCTGGTCATCGATCTTGTCAGAAATAGCAGTGCTCAAAAATACTTTTTTCATAGATTCATTGTACTGGAATCTGCTCTTGTTTTCTTCAAGATTCCAATTCAATTGCAGACCAACCGAGTCCGACCAACATCTTGTTCACGATCTCCATATCAAAATCAATCGCAAATGCCCGTTCGAGTTTTCGATGAAATCTGGTACTAATCGCAGCTTGAGCGTATTCTAGTTCTGGCCCGAACATATAGTAACTACCGAGTGGCGAAGGGTTACGAATCGGGTGAAACTTTTTTTGTCTGAGCGTTACATCACCCATATCACGCGGCCGAATGCCGACGATGCTCATAATTGCACTTCTCTTTATTGATTTAGGATTTGGACCGTTAAGTTCATATCTATATGTGGTATCGGCCGCGATATACATGCATGTTTTAATCAGATGCCGGCTTGCTAAACTTGTGGCCTTTCTTATCCTTTCACTTTGCCTTCCCGTTCTCAGAGGATATCGGCGCGATGCTTCTAAAAATAATTTATATCTTGTAGGAGTACCCGATTGCCCATCATCGATGTGTGTATTTGTTCCGGCATACATTGCTTCGATCGAACTTAAGCCATTTGGTGACCAACTGTGCCCGCCGAAAGTAAATGTCCACAAATTATCACCTTCGCGGCGTTTTCGTACCAAATTATCTAGTATTATTGGGGCTGTAAAAAAATTCCCCATAGCCCCATCATCGATGGCAACCATTCCCGCCCTGGCTAGCATCTGCGATCGTAATGCGTCATCAAATTCAGGATTATTTTTTTGTAACGCCTCTGGCCAGAACCTCATTCAAATATTATGATATCGAAATCAACGCTTGTCTACTTGTCGAACAGCAACCATTTGCCTTCACTAATAACTTCGACGTTTCCATCAACGACTTTCAACGCCGATTGATCATCAAGTGCATAAAGCGGCACGTCAAGTTTTGGAACTATTTTTTCAATCACATCTGCCCGGGCTTTGGGAAATTCAGGCGAATTGAGGTGCGGCCGGAATGCAAAATCTACAAGCATCAACGTCTTCTGAGATGATTGGCCATTCGGACCGAGATCACCATATTCTTCTAAACGCATTACGCCCAATTTCTCGATCGCCAACGAATCAGTCCGCAAGCTTTCCGTTGCGACCATACTGCCTGCACTGATTCCGATGTAGAGTTTTGTTTCCAACCATTTCGGCATCGCATCGTAAACGCCACTTTTTTGCAGCCAGTAACTCAGATAAAAGCAATTCCCGCCGCCAAAGAGCAGCACATCAGCTTCTTCGAACTGCGGCCACCATAAAGATGTATCAAGAGAAGCAACAGCAGCTAAATCAATTATGTTCAGTTCTTTCCATCCGAGTTTGTACGGACCGAGTAAGTCCTCATCGATTACCCAACCCTTATCGCCAGGTTCCGGATTTTGCCCTGTTGGTACTATGACAATTTTTGATTCATTTGTTGGTTTGCCTAGTAAGTCACGCAATGCCTGAGCAATCGAATTATTCGTAATTCCCGCTGATGTTAAGAGAAGCTTCATGCTGGTAATTGTAACAAAAATGCGATTTAGTTTGAGATTTTTTGCTCAAACCTTGCATGCTCATTTTTCGAAAGCTTTTCAAGAATACTTGCGATATGCGCCGCTGCTATTTCCAAATCGTATTCCCGCAATGATTCCCGGTCACTCACGAGCAAACGACTCATGCTTCTATTCGCACGTCTTGAATCTTGGCTATCTGCCAAGGTATCCCGATCAACATTTACTAACAAAGGAACCTCGCGCCAATCATTTGTGCCGAGTACCCTTCCTCTGGCGATTGACAGAGAAGTCCTGAACAAATTGGTATCTGGCTTTGAAACTTTATACAGCCAGTTTGTTAGCAGTGAAAATTCCCCAAACTCTTCAAGATAGGCTCGCTGTTCGGCTGTTCTGTCCGGCATGGCTGCAATGTCTTCCGGCATCAGATGTTGCGCCCAGTTTTCTTCAACGGCCCAATCTGTTTTACGCACTCGCGCAGCTCCTATATATGAGTATGTCCCGGCCGGCTTGAGCATGTGGCCAAAGTGTCCCGTCGCAGTGAATCTATAAACTCTGACACCGCCATAGACTAGGTCCCGTTCGCTGTACTCAGCAATGACTCGTTGTTCTGGCAAAACATCACTGGCATGTACACGCGCAGCAAATACTTCCATCTGCTGGCTGATAGCATCATCAAATAAAACCTCTTCGGCACTTCGACTCATATTAATATTATAATATAATATTACTAGATTTTATGCAATTTAATATAGTTGATTATGCAGCGGCTGAATCAACTTCATGACCTACAACAGATTCGCCTCGGACTATTGTAAATTGCCTTGGATAAATTTCACTTACTACCACTTCGCCGAGTGTTTTCATTAATAATACCAGTGCGGGAATTTTGTGATCGACACCTTCAATCATCGCATGTACCGCAGGGCACTGATGTCCACCACCAACTTCACGTTTTTTATAACGCACTTGAATATCCAGCTGTTCGTCCTGACCTTCGATTTCGGAGACAATGAACGACCTTCTACTAGGCGCCGATTGCTCCGATTTCATTTTATTCGCAATATAACTTAACGGTAAAGCTAATGAACTGTTCGGATCCAGACCAAACCTTAATGCTTGCCAGTTCCTTGCGAGCGTTTGTTCATCGGATCGAAACGCCATCCCGTATATATGACGTACAACTCGTGATACATTCGTTTGTACATTTTCCATATATTGCGGCTTCGTGTTCGGTGATGCATATATTTCACCTAGTCCACGTAAAGCGAAAACAGTCAAACTTCCTGCAACGATACCATTTGTACCGATTCTCACCCATTTGGCACGTTCATTATCGTCATCACCTGCTTCCGTTACCAGATCCCGCTGTACCCTTTCGGCAGCAAATCGGTATCCTAATGATAGACCATCATAAGGTTTAAAAGATTCTCCTTGAGGCAATGCGACGCTTCGTGTCAAATCAGCACGTAACTCGTCAACGCGTGCCTGGTCACCTACCAACGGCTGGAAAAATCGATCGAACTCCGTACCTGAATATTTCATTTATTACGAACATTATGTCATAAGTAGCGTAATTAAGCAATACCGTTTTAGATAGGCCGCTCTTTAAGGCCAATCAAATAGCCGACATAACTGGCAGCGATATGGGCCAGCAGCCAGAACAGGATTAGCAACACATATTCGCGGAAACTTAGGGGGACAAATGGGGCTGTTAACAGTGCACCGCCGATGATGTAATCAGTTTGATCGAATGGAAACCAGCCATGGCCCGGTGCGACGTGGCGCTGGCGCTTGAAGAAACTTTCGATGGCATCACCGCCCAATGCACCGATACCGAATAACGGGCCCAGGATAAGCGTGGGTAGCCCTCCATAATCGACTTGCGACGTCAGATCGTATGCCCAGGTGTAATGCCTAACCAATACTTGTTGCAGCCAAAATACTAAGGTTGCGACAATTACGCCAGCGATGAAGCCGCGCCACGTTTTATGGCTTCCGAAAACACGTTGGCTTTTGTATGATCTGCCGAAATCCATTGGCGCATTCAAATCTTTCAGCCGCGGAATTTTCGCGACAAAAACAGGTGCTGCATTTGCAAAAGCGGCAGGCATAAAGAACCAGATTGCGAATAGTAGCTCTTTAAGCACGCCCGTGCTTCTTTCGGAATCGATTCCATTTCGGATACAAAGCACCTAACAGTCCGGCTTTCTTTTGGATGTGCGTAGCATGTGATAATAAACCGACCAAATTATCTTTCGTTGGCTCCGGGTCAACCACACTAAAAGTTTTACCCCACCCTTTCCAACCGTGAGCGTCGCTGCTAGTTGCATATGCTTTCTGGTGTTTTGCCGCCCAGAATAAGGCTGTCGTAGTTTTGTTTTGGAATATCGCCCGTCCGTTGTGGACTTCGACGATATCAACCAAATCCGCTATTTCATTCAGTACATTTTCTGATAATCCTTTGCGTACGGTTTCGAACGGGTGCGGGATATACACCAGCCCGCCTTGGCCGTGGATTTTCGCCATCGCATCTTTGGCAGATAATCCCGGTTTTATCGATTCAGTCAAATACAAACCGATGATTTCGCCCTCCTGCACTTCTATTTCTTCGCCGACGATAATTTTATCGCCGAGCTCAACGGCAAGTTGCTTGGCAAAATCTATCTTGTCGTGGTCGGTGATAGCGATATAGTCTAGATCTCCGCGTGCAAGTTTGCGTTTATAATCATCGGCCGACAGTCCGCCGTCCTTTGATGCTACCGAATGCGTATGCAAGTCAATCTTGAACATACTTTAGTCCAACTCTTTAAAAATTCGTTGCAGCCGGCCGATCGCAGTCATGCCAGCGAGTACTGCTATAAGCGCGATGGCGATTGCCAGTTGGTTAAACAGCAGCCCGGCGATAAGCACCGACATCCGGATTTCAAACCGCATCAAACCATCTGCGAAAATCTTGTTTAACGTCGCGTGGTCGTAAACTTTATCATTGGCTGCGATCGCTGCTTCACCCTTTGCTTTTACGAAACTGACCGTGAGCGAAGCCCCGCAGGCCGCGACCGCCCACGCCGCCCACGCCGGGCTGCTGCTTTGCGCCAACGCCAGCCCCGCACCCGTATACAGCAGCACTTCTTTCATCTTGTCGGTAGAAGCATCGAGTAACATGCCGCGCGTGCTAGAAACACCTTGTATGCGCGCGAGCTCGCCGTCAAGCGTATCAAACAATCCAAAAATCACCAGTAATCCGGCGGCCCAGTAGTTAACACCGTAGGCGATTAGGAAAGCGATCGGAATATGCATTAACAGCCCGATATACGTGATAAAGTCCGGGCTTATTTTGCCTTTTGACACCTTGTTCAGCCAAACGGCAACGTGTCGAACCAAGCCTCGAATTGCCTGGCGTATTCTGTCAATCCCAGCTTCCATGAATGTTCTTATTGTACCATGCGATAAGGGATAATCGGGTTAATAGCGTAAGCTTTGTAAACTAAATTCTGGCATTGATACGCCATCTGGAAGACCGCAGACATAGACTAATGTATCAGCGGCAATTTCGGGATCAAGCGCCTTGCTCATATCACGTCCATTACCTGATTTTTCAAATAAGCCGGTATCCATCGCACCGGCATAAAAACCGTCGACCGCAATATTGAACGGCTTTAGTTCCAATTGCATGCTTTTTGTGAATCCAGTTACTGCAAATTTGCTGGCAGTGTAAGGAGCGCGTTCTGCCTTACCTTGCAATCCTGCACCTGAAATAACGTTGATTATCCGACCGGATTTCAGTTTTTTCATCTCTGGAACGACAACATGCGTGCAGAAAATCGGTCCGAGTGCATTAACATCAAACACACGTTTAATATCTTTAGGGTCGTTAGATTCGAGTGAATCCTGAATCCATCTTCCAGCGTTGTTTATTAAAATATCTATCGGTCCGTTTTCGTTTACAGAATTTGTTATTGCTTCATGTACGGCATCGTAATCTGAAACGTCTGCTACAGCGTACGCACAGCCGATATCCGAAGCTGCGAGCCTGGTGCGCTCCTCGTCGTGGCCCAGAATCGTGACAACGTATCCTGACTCACTGAGTTTTTTTGCCGTAATCTTCCCTAACCCGTCAGAACCACCTGTAATCAAAACATGTTTCATGCTATCGACAATACCACGGATAAATTAACTGGTACAAATTACGGCTTCATCAACCCGATGATAAGCGCCATCACTAAAACTGTCGCCAGTTCGTGCGCTGCGTTCAAAACCGTCAGTTTTTTACGGCGCATTTCGAACGTGTCATGCACGTACAGGCGGGCCGCCGTAAAGCCGAGCCACAGCCAAAACGCCGTAGACAGCGCATCAGTCAAAAAGCTTCCCTGGAAAAAGAAATTCGCAAGATAGGTCACGTGCGCCAGGATATACGCCGTTACCAGCGAAGCCACGAATACGCTACCATACATCCACGCTGCCTTGCCTGGTTCCCTTGCGGCACGCATGTCTTTCATGTCTACGCCGGTCATTTTCATCCAGGCCTTCCCAAACGTCCCCGGCATATACCACAGCGAGCCGACTACCATACTTGATAAGGCCGCCAAAAGCACCGCCCAATAATTGACGTGAACTTCCATTATTCCCCCTTAAGCATTAGCTTTATACATACTGAGCATACACCTGATTTGTAACGATTGTCTATTAATTGCTACAGCAAATTTGCAATATGATTCCAGACATCTTCCGGCTCGCGGCCGAGCTTACTACAGACTTCTGCGAGCGGCGTATGGTCTTTGAGCAATATACGCAATGAATCTTCTTCGTGCTTCGACCAATCGTTTGGATTCTGATCAGAGTTTTCTGAAGCTTCGGTATTTCCCGCTAATTCTCGCGTTATTACCAGAATATCATCACCGTATGATTCGATTTTTCGCGGACCCATACCGGGAATGGCCATTAGTTGTTGGCGCGATGCGGGCGGTTTTGCAGCGATCGCCTTCAGCGTGCTGTCATGGGCGATGATAAATGCCGCCTTGTTTTCTGCAGTCGCGCGCTTGATACGCCACGCTTTTAACTTGGCGAACAATGCTTCGTCGAAAATTTCAGCCGGTTCCTGTTCGGCCAAAGTTTCCTCGATGTAATCAGGTGTATCTGAAGCCAAAATCTGCGATGCGTTTTTTAGCTCGCTATCGAACTCAAATATATCCGGGTGCAACTGCATTGCCATCGAGTTTATACCGGTCAGATACAAGCCGTCCAATGTGCGCACGCGCGATAGCGCGACGTATCCCATCCCGGGCGTGAAACTCTTGCTGAGGTCGATTTCCGCGCCGTCAAGGCTCATCCCCTGACTTTTGTGGATCGTAATCGCCCACGCCAAACGCAGCGGCAGTTGAATGACTTCGGCTCGTTTTTTGCCGTCCTCTGTTAACGTCCAACTATGCTGCTCGACTTCGACTGTCCTGCCTGAATTGAGTAATTTGACCACCGGCATGCCATGATTAAACCCGATAACTTGCCCGCGGCTGCCATTTACAAATCCCTCTGCAAAATTATTTGCTACGAACATAACTTCTGCACCTTTTTTCAGCTCTAAAGTTTCCGGTGCTAATACACTACGTACCAGTTGCTCGACTTTGGCGGCACTTCCCTTCGTCTCCATCACGAACGTTTTAATTTCACCGTTCAGATCCGATAAGTGTTGATAGTTGATAGTATCTACATCGACGTTATGCGCAAATAGACGCGTAATCGCGGCGGTGCCCGACGGTTTTTTGCCAAGCCGCTCCATCAATGCCTCAGTGTGCCATTCTTCGATTTCACCGCGGCGCATAGCCTCCAAAACATCAAGCAATTGGTCGCCTGACTGACGATGCTGTTCGCTTAAGTAACAGATTTTCGGGTGTAACTCTTCCCAGGCAGCGGATGTATGCGCGAAATCTACGAGTTCGCTATCCCGATTTACCGGTGGCAACTGAAACAGATCACCTACTAAAATCACTTGTAAGCCGCCAAATGGCATATCATTTTCGCGAAGCAGTTTACAAGCCTGATTAATCATATCCAGTCGTGCGCCGTGCAGCATGGATACCTCGTCGATAACCAAAATTTCTGTGCTAATGTATCGCTTGCGCAGTCTATCGTTTGCCTGCAGCCATTCGACATCATGGGGCATAAGCTGATCGCGGATCCCCAAACCGGTCCATGAATGGATCGTCGATCCGCCAATATGCGTAGCCGCGATACCGGTACTGGCAGTCACCGCAACTTTTTTGCCCCGTCGCTCTGCCCGACGCACAAACTCGTTCAAAACATATGTCTTTCCTGCCCCCGGCGGTCCGGTCAAAAACACCGAAGCACCACTAAGCATCACCCCCAAAGCCTGTTTCTGTCTCATAGACTCCTATTATTTCACAGCCGCCTGCCCTACCCAAGCATTAGCTACCAAGTATTTATTGCTTCTCAAATACTACAACCTGTATTATCGACATTAATGGCGTCATCGTCGAAACAGATTAAACCTATTCATTTAAAAATCCTGCTAGGATCGCATGATTTTACTATGGTAAACGATGTCGTCGAGGCCGCGAAAGATTGCAATCTGTTATTTCTGGAATTCATTGCTTCCAAAGAAACAAAGGATATGTATACAGTATTCGCCAACAATGTAACACTGACTGACAGATATGATCCCGATCGATATATCGGCAAAGTACTCGCGGAAAGTCCAGATGCCTACTTGCGAATAATCTGGAAATTACGAAAAAGCGATATCGTCGTGAAGCTTGTCGATAAAACTGTGCAAGACGAAAAAGCCGAAAATGACTTTAGCTACGATGCGATCAGTGATGAAATGCTTGAGGATCTGGTTGCGACCGGTGATTTCGAAAAGTTTTACCAACAAGCCGACCAGAATGTAGCATTGATTGCACGTGAGATTCGTACACGCGACAAAATTGTTGCCCGTCAGGTTGTTGAATATGTTAACCGTATCCAGAAAAATGACCCTGATTCGGCGATCCGGGCGATTCTGGTGCAAGGGCTATTACACGAATCCGGACCACATATAAAGATGTTCTTACCGGAAGCCCAAATAGAAACCATCTATTTCAACACCGATCTTAATGATTTGATGCACAATTTACCCAGCAATCGACTGACCAAAAGTAAATTGGACCATCCCGCAGATAAAATTCTGGCCGAAGATGCCGATAGAGCGCTTTTGTTATTTCTAGATTTAGGAATTTACGTGCTGGAACACAAAGACCACCCTGTGGATCAGCGGACCGTCATGACGGCAACGAATTTCCGCAAACAGTTCACATTCAATTTTATGGTAAAAAACCAAAAGAAATTTGATAATTTGACGGCGAAACAAATGCACGCACTAGCCGTAAAACGCATAGCGGATTTCAAAGCTGCTCTCTCAAATTATGACAAAAATCACTGATTAGCTTCAGCTATATCGCCACGCCAGCGGTTGGCTTCTTTGGACAGTCTGGCGTCGTCCATGCCCATGCTCGTCAGCCATACGTCCGGTAATTCAAATCCGAAAATAGTCGCATTCTGCACAGTCTTGCGCTCGCGTAATTTCTGCACTAGCACCACTAAATCAACTTTTTCGGCGCTGTGGATCTGCATCAGATAATTTGTAGCGAATTCAGCAGTGATACCCTTGTCGAGCACGTCATCGAGCAAAATTACCATCCTACCGGCCACATCTGTATTCGGCGACAGATCCATAACCAATTCAGGCTGCTTATCGACTCTTTCATCGCCGTACGTTTTGACCGTCATATAATCTAACTCCGGTTGAAAATCAGACTTCTTTTCTGTAATCGCAAACATCAATTTCGTTGCGAACGGTGCACCGCCGCGCAGCAGACATACAAATAACGGATTAGCTGCTTCGTACCGCTTGATGATCTCATCAGCGATTTCACCTATCCTTTGATTGACCTGTTCTTTTGACTGCAACAATTTCTTATAATTTTGAGTTTTAGATGCTACTTCGGCCATGCTGTTCTATAACGCTTCGCCCTGTTTGGTGTGATCGACCGGGCCATTCCATTTTTTGTTTCCACCGCTTTTGCTACTACCGCGGCGGTTGTAATCTTTATACGCAAGCTGTTTGCGGTGCTGGTCGAGCCGTACGACATATTTTTCGTACTTGTTATACAAATTGGAATAATACTGGCTCGGCGCAAGCAAATGTAATAACCTGCCTTTTTGGTCTAAATATTCTATCAGGCAATAAAAATCACCATCGCCGGATACGATAATCGCCTTTTCGTAATTGCTCATTTCTTTCATGGCCCACAAAACCAATTCGGCATCGATGTTGCCTTTTACCGGCTTCTTTTCTTCGTGCTCATTTGGTTTTTGCTGTCCGTTATTTTGCCCCGGTTCTTCGCCCATTACTTCTAGCATCTCCGGCTGCGGCCGGGTCAGATCAAACGTCGGCTTTAGCACCACTGCATAGCCCGCCTGGTGCATCTGTTCGTACAGATCTTCGTTTTCGGGCATGTAGCCTATGAACATATACGCTTTGTTAACGCCGTACTCGTCGGCCAAAAATTGGCGGAACTTGCGCCAATCCATCTTCCACCCTGATTTTTGCGTACCCACATTCAGATTCTGGCTGTCGATGAAGGCATACACCCTCGGTTTTCTTTCAGTCTGTTCCATACCTAAATCATATCATTAATTATTATTGCCGAGCAGTTCGTCCAGCAGTTCCGGAAATTCCTGTATATCCATAAAATGCCCGAAACCTTGAAATTCCCTGAAGGAATGGCCCGGTAACTTATCTCGAAACGTTTCGACGGACCATTTTATGCCCAGATGATCGTTGTCGGATGCGAATATAGCCAAACCTTCGGTCCGTTTTACCAGTTGCTCATCGAATTCAAAATCGAAAAAAGTCGTCTTTTTAATATTGTTCGGATCGAGCCAAGGCGCAACTAGCACGACTTTACCGACGCGAACTCCCGGATGTTCGCTCAGCCAACGAACCCAAAATCCGGCGCCGGTACTATGCCCCACTATTAAAGTTTGCGGTCCGACATCGAACCGCTCTGCTTCGCGTTTCCAAATCTCATAGTCCGGCTTGAATGCCAGCGGTATTTCAGGAACAGACGCCGTTATGTCCCGCACCATCAGCTGCCGCTGCAACCACGGATACCAGTATCTATTGCTGATCGGTGGCAAGCTGCCGTCATAATACTCACGCCGGCTGCACGTACCATGCAGGATTATCGCGTTCTTCATTGTTATCAGTCTAGCAAAGTGTCGAAAATTGAATTTTCGTCCATGATACTATTACAGTAATGAACCGAGAGATTTCAGTAGTTGCGGTCGTATTCCGGGATGGCAAGCTACTGTGTGTTCGCCTCAAACCACACAAAGGTGAAACTAACGTTTCCGAAAATGAATGGTGGTGTCTGCCGGGCGGCGGACTTGAAGATGGCGAAGGATTAATTGAAGGCCTCAAACGTGAAATGATCGAGGAAACCGGTGTCAGAATCGATGTTGGAAATTTATTGTATATACAGCAATACGCCACCGCAAATCCTTCACTGGAACACCTGGAATTTTTCTTTCATGTTAAGAATGCCAATGATTTTTTGAATATCGATCTGAGTAAAACTTCGCACGGCGAAACCGAAATCGCAGAGATCAAGTTTGTCGATCCAATCACTACAACAATCCTTCCAGATTTTCTGACCACAGTAAATATCGCAACCAAAATTCAAGCAGAAGAATCACCAACCCTATTCAACTTACTGACAAAATAAGAAGGTCAACTAGCAAGCAGCGGCGATGATGCCTGAGATTCGAGACCTCGTGCCTGATTCGTCAAATTATCGGCAGTTCTTTGTTTAGCCTTTGCCAAATTATCTAACTGATCATTGATTTGCCTGAGCTCTGCTTTCCTAGACGAAACTTGCCGCTCGAGTTCGCGTACCCGGTTCTCAAAAAACAACCTGCGCTGAGTATCGTGCTGTAGCGTCATCTGGGTAATAGCTGCCTTATTAGCCGCAATCTCATTTTCGTGCTTGCTAATTTCACTAGCTTTCATTGAAGCTGCCCGTGTCTTCTCATAAGAGTGTTGTGAGGCTTGAATCTTTAGTTGTGAAGCCGCCCGCTTCAGCTGCGCCGCCGCTACTTTCAGATAATCATTTGCTGCCATTAAATCGCCTCCTTTCATTAATGACATTTGTACTTAAAATTGTACGTGAGTGGCCGATCAACTGCTGTTAGTATCCTTACGCCACCGTAGTGCCGTTTATCACAGCCGTAACTACAGATTGGTCACAATATGGCCCTAAATATCAATCATTTATACTATTCGAATGGACACGCATTATTCGAAGAGCGAAGAAAACGGAATTGCAACTATCCCAGCCGATGCTTTAAACATCTACAGTGTTGGCGTCAGCACTGTCGGAGATGCTGAAATACGCATGGCCAAATTGAATCCTTCCCGGAAAATAATAGCGACTACTATCGATAAAAAGGGCGCTGAATCTGCGAAGAAATATATTGATGATCAAAGTTTTAATGAACAAATACAGATTAAAATAGAGGATGTGACGACCGCGCTGCCCTATCCTGATAATTTTTTTGATTTCGTATACGCCCGCTTGGTTTTGCATTACTTGCCAAAATCGGGATTAGAAACAGCTCTCGCGAGCCTTTACAGGATACTGAAGCACAGCGGCAAGTTTTATATTGTCGTTCGATCCACCAAAGCAGAAAACTTTTCGGAATCTACTGCCACTTATGATGATACGACGGGATTCACCACGTTCTTATCCAAATCTGACCCGACTGTTAAAAAACAACGCTTTTTCCATACGCCCGAATCAATTACTTCTTACGTAACAGCCGCCGGCTTCCAAGTAGAGTACGTAAAAGAATACGATGAAGAAATTTACACCGACTTCAACCGCGAAGGCCGAATCAGCAAAGAACCGCTGATCGAACTTTTAGCATTAAAACCGTAATTTACCGGTATTCGGGATTGTGGTAGTCGAAACGGGCGCCGGCATCCCACTTTGTACGTTCGTTACCATATTTCGGAATGCCGCCGGCGTCTTTCAACATTTTAGCCATGTGCATCAGATTCCAAGTCATGAAAGTCGTGTTCCGTTGTGTGAAATCGTTGTCTTCGCCAATCTTGCCGCCTTTGCCGTCATCATCCCCATAACTTGGGCCGGGTCCGGCTTCGCCGATCCAACCGGCGTCAGCCTGCGGCGGTATCGTATATCCCAGATGTTGTAAACTGTACAATACATCCATGGCGCAGTGTTTGATGCCGTCTTCGTTCCCCGTTATCAGGCAGCCGCCGACTTTACCGTAATATGCGTATTGGCCGTCTTTGTTCAACAGATGTGAACAGGCATATAATCGTTCGATGATTTTCTTGGTCTGGCTTGAATTGTCGCCAAGCCAGATCGGACCGGCCAGAATCATAATGCCAGCCTTTTCAACGCGTTTGTAAATCTCCGGCCACTCATCAACTTTCCAGCCCTTTTCACGCATATCCGGCCACACGCCGGTTGCGATATCAGGATGCTCCAATGTCCGTATGACTTCAACATCAACACCGTGTTTTTCCATGATGTTACGGCTGACGTTTATCAGTAATTCGGTATGGCTCAGCTCGGGCGCTTTGGTTAGCGTACCGTTAAAAATCATGCATTTTAAACCGCTAAAATCCCATTTATTATCTGTCGATTTGGCCATAGCACCCTCCTCCGTTAATAATTACATCATAGCAGAGACGGACCTGCTTCGGCACCCAGTCTGCAATTGTATCTAACTACAGAACAGATCGCATGACTGCATCACCGTAGCGCATTGCCTCTTCAACCTCATCGGCATATCTGACCCGTTCGACGATTGGCGGATCCAATTGATCCGCTACCCATGTCGGCATTCGTGAGCGCCCGCTCTTATCGTGAAAAATCGGTGCTGGCGTGCGCTTTTTATTTTTCTTCATATAAAAGCCGCCGTTAGCAGAATAACTGCTATCCACTCCGGTAGAACGTGTTAAACCCCGAACCGAAACTCCACGCAAAATACTAGTGAGTGTATCGACGAGGCCACCATCTAAAGCTACACCACATCCGAACCACGCGAGGCTACGCACGCCTTTATATCGCGCTTTTATCAATTCACTTTGAAAAACCTTCATATTTCCGACGTGGTACACCGAATCCTGTCTGCCTTGCCCGCCTAGCTGCACGATCTTCCCTTGTATTGGATCGCTGTGTTCCTGCCGTAAAACATGCACGATTCCAAGACCACGTGCTTGCGAATCACACCAATCCCGCTCCTGTACGGAGGCATATTCAAAATATTCAAGGTCATGCCCGGCGGCTCGTACCTCACGAAGCAGCCTGTCATACATCGCTGGATCATTGAAGGCTTCGCCTACGACACTAGCATCAAAAGTCGCCGTAAAAATTCCCGCTCGTACGGGTCTTTTATGCGGATCATCCAAGTAAAGGAGGAATTCTGGTGACAATCGCGCAAAACATTGAATATTGCGGCTATCGAATAACCGCTTACTAATTCCAAAACGGCGGGCTTCGATCGTCACAATGCGATGCAGGTTGTCTTTGATCACCGTGTTGACCGGTGCTTCGGGCGACCCATCAAAAAACCCATATGTCCATGTATCTAGCAACTTTTCGGAATCCAAACCGTACGATTGCAACAGGAATCTGACCGTTGTCATTTCGCTTAGATTCAGTTTGTCTGCCATGAGCGCACACGACAAACAATCGCGCATCCTTAAGATATCATCAACATCAAACCAGCGCGGGATATCCTTATCTTCTAGCCCTTCATCAGAATCGTACAGCGAAATATCGGCTGCCTGTTTGGCGACTACGTTCTGAAGAGACGCCGCGAGAATGCGATTTACCGCATGCGGACCTTCGCCATAATCATCTGCTCCAAATATAATATCCTGCTCCATTAGGTCGCAAGTCAGCTTCGTTACATCTGCCGACATGGCTCGGTCGTCATTTTCGATTGCCCACTTCTGCACACCGTAAATTACATCGGCGACAAAATTCCTTCTGGCATCTCGCTCGTCCCTGACTGTTGACGCCGGATCCGGTGAAGGATCAACGTAAATATACTTGAGATAGTCAAGCGTGTACCAGAAGTGCTCACGGGATGTACCACTATCCGTCAGGTGCTCAATTACCGGTTCAGCAACCGACAGCGTAGACATGCCATTTTCGGGCAAAGGGTTGGGGTCGGAAAGTTGAACTACGCAGTCGGATACGTAATCTTCGAGCTCAAAATAAACTGCACCGCTCCGCGGATGGACAAATATATCCATTTCATCCGTTCGATCCATCACCATTTCTGCCATGCAAACCCCTTTAAATCACTTGCCGCAATCCGTGCTACAATCAACTACTTCAATGAAAGTATAGAGGCAAATCAAGATTGTATTCAAGGTGTTTAGTTTGTAGGTATATCACACACCCCTTGCAAGTGCGGTCCAAACTGAATTGACCTTCGGGCCTAGCACTCCCGGTTTCGGCTTGAATATTAGTTGTACTGCCGATTTGTTGATTGATAAGACTTCGCGGGCTAAATAATTTTTTGAAAAACTAATGTTCGATCGGTCAGCTTTAACACCAACGCTTTTAATTCCAAGGCTATTACACGTAAGCATCGCACGTGGTAAGTGATATCCGTGCGTCACCAGTATCGCCGAATCAACCCCAAATAGATTGTGGACTCGGTAGCACGTGTCGTACGTATCATAACCGGCATAGTCGAGCACTACCGCGCGGGCCGGCACTCCGTGTGTAACGGCATACCGCTTCATCGCAGCCGGTTCGTTATAGTGTGTCGTTCGGTTATCGCCGGACATCACAAGAACCCGCGCCTTACCCGCGTCGTATAACTTTATTCCTGCCAATAATCGGCTCTCAAGAAATGGCGTTGGTGTACCATCTTGATACACACCCGCGCCGAACACGATTGCCACATCACGTTTCGGAACATTCGTGACTGAATAGATTTTTCCACGTGCGGCAGACACCGTGTAAAGCGGTGCAATCAAAATTAGTACGACGCCAAGCCCTAAAATTGCAAAAATCCACCGTTTCCTAACTAGAAGCAATTGCCAAATTTTACTTATTATTAAGCGTGCACGAAGCAATTCCGCATGCATGGTACGGTAATTATACGCTCCGAGCTGAAGTTTTACTTGAAGGCTCGAAACTTGTTTAACAAATTAGAGACTATCTAAAAATTAGGGCTTCCCACGCAAAGCGTGTTACCGTCCGGATCTTTGAACCAGGCGGCTTTCTCGTCACCCATGACATGCACATCGCCCATCATTGTTACTCCCGGCAGTTCATAGTGCTCAAATTTTATTCCCATAGCTTTTAATTCGTCTACGTCGCCTTCGACATTGTCTGAGATAAAAGTGCACGTTGTCGCTTTGTTAGTGCCTGCGAATTCAGATTTGTACACATGCACCAGGGTTGTTCCACTATTTAGTAGTACTTCGTATTCATTTTCTTTATTTAATTTAAGGCCCAATTTACCAACATAAAAATCTTTTGCAGCCTGCAGATCTTTGACTGCAATATCGGCCATTACGTTTTTATCGCCTAACATACCGACCTCCCAACGTTTAAATAATTATTCCCCCTGCTTTTGTTTTGATTCAGCAATTATACAGTTTTGCTAGCTGTCATACAGTGAATATTCGCACTAACTTTACAAAATTATCCGGATTATCTGCTAAGCTATATGCAATGGAAAATTCAAATTCGGGCAAACCGAACATTGTTATAGTGGGCCACATAGTGATTGACCACAATAAAACCGAGAAAGCCAGTTACGTCCGCTGGGGCTCGCCAGCGATGTTCATGCGGCAATATTTTCGCTCGAACTTTGCAATAAATCCAACAATAATCGCGAGTTACGGCGATGATTTCCTACAGTTTGCCAGTGATACGATATTGCTGCCCAAACAGCCGAATCTCGAAAAAAGCATCGTATTTGAAAATATTTATACACAGGGCCCTCGCATCCAATATTGCCATAACGAAAAAAATATCTTGCCCGAAATTACACAAGATGTAATTGATTCGGTTTCAAAGGCGGATTTGTTATTTTTGGCAACATTAACAACGGCCTATACGAAGGAATACGTTGACGATTTGATGCAACATGCAAACCCGAATTGCTTAAAAGTTCTGTCACCACAAGGGTATTTTCGAACAATCGCCGAAGACGGGCTCGTTTCGACACGGGAATTCGAGGAAGCCGCAGAAATAGTTCCCAATTTTGACTTGATGATCATTTCCGATGAAGACTACCCAGAAGCAGACAGGGTCGCGCATGAATGGAAGCACTTCAGCCCGAAAACGAACATTATAGTAACAGAGAACGCGCGCGGTGCCGATATCATACTTGAAAATGGCGTACAGCACGTCCCCACAAATCCGGTAACACCAGAAGATGCCGTTGATCCGACCGGTCTTGGAGACGTCTTTACGGCAGCCACATCGCTGAAGTTACTGCAAAGCCGCAATCTCGAAGAAGCCGTCAAAGCCGGCCACGTTGCGGCCCGCGAAAAGTTGCTTTCACCAATCGTGCGTTAATCTTATTGGTCGGGATTTTCAGGAACGACAATCCATAGGATTACATAAGGCAAAAATCCCGGTAACCCGCCTGGAAGCAATAAAATGAATGCTAAGATGCGAATAATAACCGGATCGATGCCAAAATATTCGGCTAATCCGCCGCATACGCCAGCAATCATCTTGTCTTTTTTTGATCGGTAGAGACTTTTTTGCATACTACCAGTCTATCACCTTGGATTATTTTTTCACTGGCAGCGATTGGGCGTAATCAAGGCTGATTTCCAAAAAACAAGACAACTTCAGTTTGCCTTCGGCCTTGTCAATATTTACCAGATACCAGTTTTTCATGCTTTTACGTCCGCCCATTTCGAAATGCCTGACACCGTTGTTTTCGAGCAGCTTGTCGCCCTGCTCCGTATCCGTCCGTATCAACAATTCAGTGCCATGGACGCCGAATGCCATGTTGCCGCCAACCAAATACCCGATACCACCGAACATCGACTTTTTGACAGGCCGCACATCCCAGCTGTCGACAATACCATCAATACGCTTCTCGAGCTCCAAATCATACGCCATACTAGTATCTATATTACGCCATCATAATGACATTTTTTGTAATCCGGGTTACAAGCTAGCTATTTACTCTTACCGATTAAGTGATTGTAGACGTCAGCGGCATGGTTTTGCTGATCTAGAATCGATTGGCAATTCTTGAGTTCCTGGTTAAAGGCTGCAACTGCTGCATCGCTAGCAGTATCAACCGAATCCCGCTCCGTATTAACCTTGTCCGAACATGCCTTATACTGCGCCGTCAGCGCATCATAGTGGTCTTTTGCCCGGGTAATTTCCCCGTGTTTGACGATCATCATTGATACCGCAGACGTCTGTGGTACAAAATGCGAGACCGCGGCGCCAATGACTGCTAGTGCAAATACGCTGGCGAATACTATCTTGAATTTACGATACTTGGGCCGATCGTGGTGATATTCCGAGGCGTGTTTGGCATCCCGTTGGTTGATGTGATTGAGCAATTCATCTTCGTGATGCTGCGTTGATATCGCCGGTAAATCACTGAACTGATCTTCGACGACATGTTCCTGATGGTGCTCGTGCACAGGTTCTGGTTGCTGCTGTTCAAGTTGCTGGATTGGTGCCGGCTCGGGTTCGTGATGGTGCTCGTAGCCAGGTTCGGCCTGCTCAAGCTCAGCTTCGTGCTGTAGTGCAGCAGCATTTACGACCGGAACTGGTTCGGGTTGCTGCTGTTGCTGCGTCCGGCGCGCGATAAACTCTTTTAGCAGATGTGAATAGAGCTTTGGCACACCGCCGGCTTGGCGGACGGCTTCTTTCATGAATTCGAGCGCCCTGTCCTCCTGGTTGTTTTCGCCGAAAATCAGCGTTTGCAACTCCAGCAAGCGCGAATAGTATCCGGAAAATTCATCGGTGCCCCGATATAATGTTTCGACTTCGTCGACCCATTTTTGCATGGTATTCAACAGCGACTCAGTCACTGCGTTTTCTTCAATTTTGCCCTCTAAGTAGTCGATCATGCCATCGACATACGAAAGCGAATAAACTTCCGACCTCATTGTTTTTGTTCCAAACGTTTTTATTTTTAATTTTTTGAACGTTTTTTGTTTGTATAATCTCTATACGATACTAATTATAACCACAACCACCTACCGCTTGTAAACCCACTTATCCACAAGCTACTTGAGTTTTGAGCCCAACTCTTCTATTTTAACGCGTTCCTGTTTGGTCGTATCGCGATCTCTGACCGTAACTGTGTCTTTTGAGTCGCCATCTAAAGTATCGAAGTCGATTACTACACAGTATGGGGTGCCTATTTCGTCTTGGCGTCTGTAACGCTTGCCAATATTTCCATTGTCGTCCCACATTACAGCGCCCAGGTCTTTTTTCAGCATCTGGTACACTTCCCTGGCTTTCGCTACTAACTCGGGCTTGTTCTTTAGCAGCGGGCTTACTGCGCATTTTACTGGGGCTAGCTCGCGGTTCAGTTTTAGTACTACTCGCTTTTCGCCGTTCAGTTCTTCTTCGTGATATGCATCGCTCAAGAATGCGAGGAACATGCGTCCCATACCTACTGATGTTTCTAAAATCCATGGGATGTATTTTTCTTTAGTGACCGGATCTACATACGATAAATCTGTACCCGAAAATTTGGTGTGTTGCGTCAGGTCGTAATCGGTTCGATCGTGGACACCCTCCAGCTCATCAAAGCCATATGATGGGAAATTATATTCTATATCCCACGCGTCTGCGGCATAGAAGACCAGGTTGTCGTGCTGCTTCAAACGCAAGTTTTCCGCTTTGATTCCCATCTTTACATACCAATCAAACCTCGCTTGCTTGATGCGTTCGTAAACTTCTTTGTTTTCGTGCGGGCGGATGAAATACTGCGTGTCTGCCTGCTCCATTTCCCGGGTTCGGAATAGGAAATTCCGCGGGCTGATTTCGTTACGGAATGCCTTACCGATCTGGGCGATTCCGAATGGAATCTTTGCCGGAGTAGTATCAACCACGTTTTTGAAGTTCAAATATATGCCTTGGCACGCTTCACCAGGCAGGTAAACCGGATCTTTCGGATTTATGTCGCCGGATAGATCGCCCATATTCGTTCTGACTAGCAAGTTGAATGCTCGGACCGGTCCGAAATCTTTTGAACCGCAATGAGGACATTTAAGCTTATCCTTGTTTTCATCAAACAGCTTTTGCAATTGTTCAACTGACATCTTTTCGTCAGCTTTGACCCCGATTTTCTCGAGTTCTTTGTCTACTCGGATCCTAGCATGGCACTTTTTGCATTCGGCAAGCGGGTCTGAAAATCCTGTCGTGTGGCCAGATGCCTCCCAGACTCTTGGATCTTTGAATATAGCCGAGTCAAGTCCATAAAAATCATCTCGGTCGTAAACATTTTCTTTCCACCAAGCTTTTTTGAGATTATTTAGCAGTTCGACGCCCATCGGTCCGTAGTCGTACATCCCGGCCATCCCGCCATATATCTCGCTACCCGGGTACACGAAACCGCGCCGTTTAGCCAAGCTGATAATATCGTCCATCTTCACATCACTCATCTTAAATACCTCTTTATCAAAAGTTTATTTAGTTACAAATCGAAAAAAATTAGCGTAGGCTTACGCCATTACCGCGGACCGATCCGTAACCATTTGCAACTTTCGACAATTTCATGCTGCCTGCATTATACCCCAACAGATTATAGTTCGCCTAGTTCCTTATATACGCCGAAGCCATGTCATTGACCAGCGGCAACACTGCACTCGTCAACTCGCCGCTGCCCTGTACCATCTGCAGAATTTTGGCTTGCGTGCCGGCAAAACCCAGCCGCAGAAATTTTATGTGGTCGGCGTCGAATTTTCCGTTTTCGTGTGCGGCAAATGCCATGTGGTCATGATTAAACTGATATGCATTCGACACATCCAGTTTCTGGCCGGCATCATCGGTCTTTAAATTTGGCGCGTGCCCATCAAACCGGAGCAGCTGCATAGTAAACCACAGCCAAATTACATCAAGGCTAACGGTCGAATCATCTAGCGCTTCGAATGCTTTTTCGAGCAGATCGTAGTATTCCGACTCGGGTGATTCTTCGGTGGCTTTGTCGAGTCGTTTGATCATTTCATATCCCGCCATGGTGCGGTCGATGTCCTTTGCAATGTTTGAAAAATGTTTTTGCAGGCGGCTGGAAACCAGCGTATCGATATCGCCCCGGCCTTTGATGTAGGTGATGTCGCTGACGCTGTACAGTTCGATGCCGCCGGCGAGTTTGGATTTTATGCGCCGCACACCTTTGGCCATCAGGCGAATTTTGCCATGGTCCGGCGTGAGCATCGTGACAATGCGATCAGCCTCGCCGAAATTCACACGTGCCAGCACGATACCTTTGGTAACGATCTGATTCATCCTGTTTGGTCTCCGAAGAAGTAGCCCATACATACTATTTTGCCGTTAAAGATGTGATATTCAAAATGAGCGTTCATATACCGTCATCCCAGAGCAGGAATGACTTTACTATAAACGGACGGCGGCTGTTTCGACGATCCGGAGTAGCTTTTGCAGGCTGACCTGCGGTTTGTAGTAATAATCTGTAACACCCAACTGGTTTTGCAGCACGGCAGCACTATGCCGGAATTCGTCTGGCGGCACATTACTTAGGATGACGATCGGAACCTTTTGCCAATCTGCATACGAACGGAATTCATACAAAAATTCGATACCGCTGTGCGAAACGAGCTGGAGTTCGAGCAGAATTACATCCGGCGCGCCGTCATCCGCGGCGTCCAGTGCCGCTTGGGCGTTATTTGCGACGCGTACCTTGTAACCAGCTTTTTTAAGCACCGCCGCAAACGTTGCGGCCAATAATGCGTCAGGTTCGATTAAGAGTATGCTCATAAATTACACTAGTTCTAGTTGTCGACTGGGCAGCAGCGTTACCGCAAAGCCAGGTTGTTTTTGGAATCTGCCGACACGCAAGCGCGTTTGCATCGCCTGCATGATGGCATTCGCCACAAAAACCCCGGCCCCGCTGCCTGGGCTGACGCTGACAATCGGCTGCCGGACGTGCCCGAATAATTCTTGTGCCTGGCGTAACACTTGCGGCGTCAGATCATCTGCGTCGCAATACATACCAGCCACAATGCCGTATTTGGTTCGGTGCACGGCAAGCTGCAGCTTGAGCTGTTCACTGCCCATCGCCGGTACTGCTTCGATTAATGAATAGCCCAGACTGACCAGTGCAGTCGTCAATGCATTCCGGTGGGCCATGACGGGTTCGTATCGGCCATGGACGTGCAGTTCAAGCTCGACACCGTATTGCCGGGCCGCAGCAGTTAGTTGCTGGCGGGCTTCGTATAGCACGGCCGGAACACAAACCTGCTCAACCTCAAGCAGTTCGTGCGGTGCCAGGCTAAGACGCATACTTAACAAGTAGCTGTCTAATAATTGCAGCGTCGCATCGGCGCTCGACTGGATCGAGGCAAGATTCGTTGCCCTTGCCCTCCCCGTTAGCAAGCCAAGCTCCGCCTGGCGGGCAATTTGCTGCAGCGGAATTTTCAGACCCTCGGCAAGCGACAAAAAAAGCTGTTCGTTGAATCCGTGGGACGCTCTGAACCCCAAAGGTTGCATGCGCACGTGTTGTTACCCTCGCTAGTTACCTTCAACGTACCAGTATATCATCAACCGGCAACCGCGTATGTCACATACCGCACTAAATAACCTGTGCACAAACAGCTTTCCGCTTGATAAATTGGGCAGGCTTTATGGGAGGAAACTGAAGTTTTTCAGGATGATATTGTTGAAATCATTCTGATAAGCACTGGATTCCGTCCAGATCAGCAACGTCTGATTCCGTACCGGCAATACGACCATTTGACCCTGTTTTTGGTCTTGGATCTGTCCGGTCAGGTAATTGCCGATCACTTTCGGCACCATCGGCAAACTATAGGGTCTGACCTTTATCGTTCCGGCCTGAACATTGCCCTGGTAGCGCTGCATCAGATCGCTTGGCGATTGGGAAACTACCTGGACGCGAAGCGCGTAAGAATTGCTGGTGTTTGTAATATCAGGAACAGCTCCAGGATAGAAATAGCCGTCAACCGCCGAACTACTCTGGTTATTGACCGCGACGTAAGAACTCCACGTTTTCGGATATTTTATCGCCATGCTTCCGAACGCCTCGGGCCCATTGTACGTAGTGAGCGGATTTTTCTCTTTTTCTGCGAATTGTTTATTTAGAGTATTGGTTATACGTTGGTCTTCAACCTGGTTGGCCGCTGCAATTTTTTCATCGACATTATCTTTATAATCCTGGCGGCCTGCATATGCCCAATAGCCAAATCCTAACGCTCCGAACAATAACAGAGTAATCAATATTAGCGGTATAAGCAGCGCGTTCAAGTGACCGCGCATGCCAAGCTTTCTCATATTGCTTAATCTTACCCGAGAAATGGTCGGTTTGGCAAGTGGCACGCATTAGCTGATGGTTTATAGCTGGTAGCTAATAGAAGAAAAATTCTTGCAGTTGCTACCAGCTATCAGCTATGGACTACTAGCTATTTATATTCATACAAATACACCCCAAGTTTGTTCTGTTTGGCCGGCGCTTTGCCGGGAATGGTAAAAGCAAAGCTCACAAGCTTTAACGGCTTGCTTTTTCCTTCATGCCATTGCATAATTTTTTTATCCAATTTAGCCATGTGTTTCTGCAGCAAAAATACGAAAATCCCATCGGCATCTGGCCATTTTTTAACATTCCATAAGTTACCCCACACAACTTTGACGTATTTGCGGTAGCGCATCGTACGTAGCCAAGCCACTATGACCAAGATCGGGTTTAACTCATACCCCACGGCATATACGCCGGTCTGTGCCGCCAGCACCAGCAGCTTACCATCGCCGCAACCCAGCTCCAAAAGCGTTTCGCCCGGTTTCAGGTTGATCATTTCTATGGCGATGCGTGCCTGCGGCTGCAAAGTCGGCACATACGGCGCCCCAAAAAACACTACAAAACTGAAACTTATGATTACCAGAGCGATCACCAGTAATATCCACGACACGACTATTCACCTGTAAATTGGGTTTTAATTTCGCGGACCTTGTTTTCGGCCTCTTCCAGCTGCTTCTCTAGTTGCTTTATAAGTTCCATGGCCTGTTCGAAATAATTTGTCGCGTCATCTATGGCAGTTTCCGGATCCTGAAGTTTGGCCATCACTTCATCGAGCTGCCTCGACAACTCCTTATACGATTGGCCGGTGGTTTTTTTGGGCATAAGCTAGCTGTCCTTTCGCAACTTGATTCTTTTTATTTCCGCTTCCGCGTTAGTATCGATAAATTGCATATTTACTATAGCACCGGTTTGCAATTTTCTACCCGAAGAAACAATTTTGCCGCTAGTATCCCGTACGATGGCATAGCCTCTATGCAGTGGGGCTTCCGGGCTTAAAATATCAGCTAAATTTTTCTTATGATCCAAATTCCGTCTTGCGTTCTGCAGATTATCGTCAGTAAGCTTGGTTGACATTTCAAACATGGCCACCAGTGATTCGCGATGATCGCGAAGTACGCGTTCCGTGATATTTGCCAGTTCGGCCGCTTGCAGCTGTAACGCACGAAGCACGTCTTTTCGGTCTGGAACCAGCATTTCAGCCGCATTGCTAGGCGTACTAGCCCGCACGTCCGCCGCGAGTTCGGCAAGACTGACATCAACCTCGTGACCAATTGCGACGAGTGTCGGTATCCGGCTGGCCGCGACCGCCCGGGTTACTTGCTCGGTGCTAAATGCCTGCAGGTCATCGGCACTGCCGCCACCGCGAATTACCACGAGCACTTCAGGCTGTATTGCCGATTGATTGAACTGTTCGATGGCGCGGACGATCTGTTCTGGAGCAGATTCGCCTTGTACTTGCACGTCAATAAGTTGGATTCCTATCCCGCCCCATCGCTGATTCAAAATTTTAACGAAATCAGCGTACGCTGCGGATTCTTTGGAAGTTACCAGCCCGACCGTTGCCGGCGGATACGGCAGCATACGTTTCCGCGCATCGTCGAACAACCCTTCCTGGCGTAATTTCGCTTCGAGCAGATTAGCCGCTTTTTTGATTGATCCCTCGCCGGCAGGCCGCATCGATTGGACTGTCACGCTGAAGCCGAACTGCGGATGCAGCCGCGGGCTGCCGCGGACTTCCAGAAGCATGCCGTCTTCGAGCGGCCCTGGTAATGCATAGACGGTACCGAAAAAACGCACGGACGCAAATTCGTCTTTCAAATCAAAATAGACCCATTTATTCTTGCTGATTCGGAAATTTGCCAGCTCGCCAGTGATTACAATCGAATTAAACGCGTATTCGAATGTTTGGTTGACGAGCGCCACGAAATCGCTGACGCTCAAGACAACCTGCTCGCCGTTCATATACCCGGCTGTGCTTGTGTTTTATCCCCGGTGCCATGGAGTGTGCGGTGGTAGAAATAGTACCCTGGCGGAAGCTGGATCAACATATTCAAGACGCGGTACATCACGGTCACTGGCAGGCTGATCGCGGCTGGAACGCCGGCGGCCACCAAAACACCCGTCATTAAAGCTTCATAAATGCCAACTCCACCTGGCAGTACCGATATCAACCCGGCAAAATTCGCGACAGAATATGCGAGGATTACCGCACCGGGATTCACCCAATGCCCAAACGCGATATAGACGATATACACCGCCCCCACTTCTGCCACATTAGCGACGAATGACCACCAAAATGGCACTTTCAAATCAGACCAATGCTGCTCTATCAGCTTGTAATTTGAATGTAGCTCGTCCACCGCACTACGGGCCGTAGCCATGCTGATAGTTTCTGGGTGATTTTTCCTGACAATCAGGATCAGCCTGTTTAAAAGATTGGTAAAAAACGTAAACGTTGCCTGGATCCTTCGCTCGTGACCGATTATCATGACGAAACCGACCGTCCCGACGACCAGTAATGTTGATAACGAACCGGCAACCAGTATCACGAAATTATTGACTGCCCCACTGAATGCGAGACATATCAACCCGATGACCAGTAATATTTCAAATGACAAAAAAAGCAGCGCAAGCTTCATCAATTGCACTAGCGTCGCCCGGCCGCCGGTAATTTTTTCACGCTCAGAGCGCATTCGCATACCGAAATACGAAATACCCGATACGCCGCCGCTCGGGAAAACGCTGTTTACGAAATTCAATTCCAGTGAAGTCTCAAATAGAAAACGGTACGAAAGCTTATTCCCTACCATATCGAATAACCCGCCATACAACTTTGCCTGCGCGTGATAGTTCAGCCATTCAATCGGCAATAAAAGTAGCAGTACCCAAACATTAACTTTTGAAAAGTTATTAACCGTATCTTCAAGCTGATGCCGGACGGCAAAAATCAATACCACTAAAGCGACGATGGTAACGATGTTGACAATCAATTTCCAGCGCCGTTTCCAGAAACTGGTTTCGCTCATGATTATTAGCTTACCATATAAGCTTTCCGGTTCACGCTGTATACTGTTAGGTGAAATATGCAACAGAGTTTATTGATATTAGGCCGCCAGCCCGCTTTGGGTCTGGCCGAACTTGAAAGTTTGTATGGCGCAGACATGCTTCAGCCGATTGGCACAGAAGCGGCCCTGCTTGATATTGAGCCACCATCTGTTGATTTTTTCAGGCTGGGCGGATCAATCAAACTCTGCAAAGTTTTCGGCTCGATTGAAGCGACGAAATGGCCAGATGTTCAAAGACATTTAGAGGAAAAACTGCCGCTACTTGCAAGTTCAATGCCGGATGGCAAAATCACCTTGGGGCTGAGTGCCTATGGATTGAACGTAAAACCGCAGCAGCTTCTGGCGGCCGGTCTGACCATTAAAAAACTATTGCGCAGCGAGAATCGATCCGTACGGCTGGTTCCGAACCAAACCCCCGCCCTGAATAGCGCGCAAGTTCTTCATAATGGTCTGACGAAAGAAAACGGCATAGAAATAGTGCTTATCCGTGACGGTGGAAAAACGATCATATCGCAAACTGTGGCAGAACAGGATATCGAATCATATACCCTACGAGACCGCGGCCGCCCGAAACGCGACGCCCGCGTCGGCATGCTTCCGCCCAAATTGGCACAGATCATCATTAACCTCGCGTACGGCAAGGAGCTAAAAGTTCCAGACCCACTTTTGCTCGACCCCTTCTGCGGTACCGGTGTTGTATTGCAAGAAGCGGCTTTGATGGGATTAAACGTATTCGGAACTGATATTGATCAGCGGATGATAGATTACACACAAACAAACTTTGATTGGCTCAAATCCATGAATCCTCGCGGCGAGCTTTTGGGCTTAGAGGCTGGCGATGCGACATCACATAAATGGAGCAAAAAACCAGATACGATAGCGTGCGAAGCATATCTTGGACGGCCGTTCACTTCGACTCCGCAAGCTGAAGTTCTAGCAAAAACAGCCGGAGATGCTAATATCATCCTCACAAAATTTCTACAGAATTTGTATGATCAAATCGATTCCGGAACACCCCTGTGCATTGCAGTTCCAGCCTGGCAAAATTCCCCCGGGAAATTTACACACCTACCCCTTATTGACCGGTTGGGCGATTTAGGCTATAATCGTGTGAGATTTGAGCTTGTTCGCAACGAAGAACTTCTCTACTACCGGGAAGATCAGATTGTAGCTCGCGAATTATTAGTCTTAACCAGGAAATAAGATGTCACACGTAAAAGCCGGCGGTACCGCCAAAAATGTCCATGATAGCCCAGGCCAACGCCTCGGAGTTAAGTTATTTGGCGGCCAAAAAGTCAAAACCGGCCAGGTTATAGTCCGCCAGGTCGGCATGACTAAACGCGCCGGCAAAGGCACCACGTTAAGCCGTAATTTCACCATCCACGCAGCCAAAGACGGCGTAGTCAAATACAGCCAGCGCAAAGTCCGCCTGTTTTCAGGCAAATCAGTACGCCGCACCGAAGTCACCGTTGAGTAATTTCGAACCTAGAGAAACCCTTTTTGTGCACGAAATCGTTTTATTGGCTCAAGCTTAGCCAAGAATGGCGTAATGTCAGCATAGTGGCCTAATACAATGCTTTGCAATTCCGCCGGAATTCCGCTTACCTGACTCTTGCCGTTATCGCTTGCCAAATAATCAAGTGGTTTAGAAGTCAATATTCCTGAGTCAACAAGTTGTTTGTCAGAACCATATGGTGAAGCTTCCGCGTTTGCAAACCGGATTCTATCAATCCATACCCTACCCTTAGCGTCATATGCCATATGCCATTCATGGATCTGTCCATCAACGTTGTGGTGGTAAATTTCTTTTCTAATGCTTCCTAAGATTGGGTGGCTGTCGTTTTCTATATGTACAGGGTTATTGAAATCAGGAATCATACCGCTCTTTCGAAGTGCGTCATTGAGCGATTCAACGTAGCCCATAAGTTTTTTCTCAACTTTATTTTCGCGAACTCCCAGCTGTATAGCTAATCTTTCAACCGACAAATCACCGGCATCAACTTTATCTAATTCACGAGCCAATCGGCGATTTGGAAGTTCGAATGTATGAATTTCATCTTCGAAATCTTGCCTAGCCAGTTCGGCGCCAGTGTCATCGATATTAAAAAAGTCATGAGATATTTCTGAAAGTCCGCCCGCAGCAACCGCAGTCTCAATTAAGCTGATGAACTCCGGGTGTAATTTCGTATCCTGCGTGTATTGCGATTTCGATTCATGGCCGCCTTCAGCTCCTTTTAAAAGCCTGTGACCCTTTTCGGACTTTTCAATTCCCTGGGATACTCGCAGCCCACCGTCAGAATTTGAACGGTAAACCATAAACCTTCTTTGCCGGCCTGATCCGTCAGTAGAAATTATCCCATATGCTTCGAACCCATTGTAAGCAAATTTCGTGCCAACTGAGAAGGAAATACCATCAATGACTCGTTCACGGCTCGAAAATACTCTCGTTTCTTGCTGGACGACCGGCGCGCCAAAATCCACCGCGTGTTGCTCAACATATGGTTGACGATCGAGAGGTTGCTCAACATTTTGTGGAACTGAAATTAACCTTGTGCCGTTTGCAGATTCTAAATCAGTCACATTTAATCGACCATCACTTAACCAGATCTGCAAATGTCGACGGGAAATATCCATATCGGTTAATCCCAACCTATGGGCTGATCGTTGTTCGCGACCAAGCGTTGATGGCGTATGATGATTATTTCTCAGGATTACGTATCTCTGGTCGTCAACATTGGTCGGGTCATAATCTGCGTGAGTCAACAATACAAATTCTTGGTGGAATCCGCGACTGTCGCTTAACTGTTCTGCATATACTTTGACCGCTGCTCGGTCACCAAGTACAAGTGTACCTACTAAACCGTGACCACTAGGACCTTCGATATCCTGAGCATTCTGTAAATCTATAACCGAAGCGCCACCAGACTCGACCTGATACGACCAGAGGTTCTGCTGTGCGAGTTCATGATTGGACATGCCAATCATTGCATCCGCTTGCATGCCGGGCGACACATAACCCCCATAAAGAGGCTGTTCATAGGCTGGGTACGTGTTGTGAGGCTGAGCTGTCATTGAAGTTTTTATTTTTTTATTATTTACAGATATTAGAGTAGCATATTTTTCCCTGTTAGTCAATATTAGTGCCTTCTTTACAAACACACGTAAACCACACAACTTAAAAAAACGCACCTAGGAAGATGCGTATAGTTGCTAAGGTTTAAGACTTACGACATGCCAAGGCGTTGTTTTATGCGAGATATTACATCTGCTATTACTACCTGTGATTTTACTAGGTAGTCGTCTACCCCTAGGGCTTCTGCCCTTTTACGGTCGGCTTCTTGGCTCAGAGCCGTTAGCATTATTACCGTCAGGTTCGTGGTTTCCGGGGTGTTGCGGATAATATCGAGCACTTCGAAACCGCTTACCTTCGGCATCATTACATCTAGCAACACTAGGTCGGGTTTATACTTTAAAGCCGTCGCTAACGCATCCTCGCCGTTCGTGACGCGGTTTACGTCGAATCCTTCGGCTTGCAGCCTTGAAATATAAACGTTTGCCAGCGCGTCGTCATCTTCGACGAACAGTATCTTTTTTGGTGATTTATCCGATTCGTCTGAGTGTGTTGTGTTTGTATCTTCAGAATCCATAATGTTTACGCTATATTACTTTGAATTGATTTGCAAGTGAGATTCAGCATGTTTACTTGGCCTTTGCGGATGCTTCGATGAAGCCAACAAAGATCGGGTGCGGTTTGAGCGGGCTGCTCTTGTATTCCGGGTGACCCTGTGTGCCGACATAGAACGGATGGTCAGGAATCTCGATGATTTCTACCAATCCCTCCTGGACGGAACGTGCACTTATCACCAATCCGGCTTTTTCGAAATCTTTGGCGTACTTGTTATTGAACTCGTAGCGATGACGATGGCGTTCACTTGTCAGGCCTTTGGCTTTGTTTATAAAGTCATCGCCTTTGTCATATAGTTCATACGCTTTCGTGCCCTTTTGGACAATCGCTTCCCAGCCACCAAGCCGCATCGTGCCACCGTACGCACGGCGTTCCATCAAATCTTTTTGCGAAGGTATCAGATATACCACTGGGTGCTTTGATTTTGGATTAACTTCTACCGTGCTGGCGTCTTTCCAGCCCAAAACACTGCGTGCAAAGGCCACACACGCTAATTGCATACCGTAACACAATCCAAGATATGGAATTTTCATCTGGCGGGCGTAATCTGCAGCCGCAATCATACCTTCTGATCCGCGTTCACCCCAACCGATCGGTACGATAATGCCATCAGGTGTACCGATTGATGTAGCACCGTCTTTTTCGATCTGCTCAGCAGCAATCCACTTTGTTTCGACATCTACGCCGGCGTGCCAGCTGGCGTGATCTATAGCGTCGAATAGTGCGGCGTAAGAATCGCGTATCTGGTAATCACCCGTTCCGAAGTATTTGCCGATTATCGCGATGGTGGCCTTTTTCTTTTTTGGCGCTTTGACAGTCTGGATCAGATGTTTCCAGTCATCAAGTTTCGGCGTTTTTACCGGCAGGCCGAGTTTTTCCATTATTCTCTTATCTAGTCCCTGCTCATGCATTGACAGCGGCACTTCGTACACGCTGGGTACGTCAGGATTAGAAATAATATCTTCCGGATGCATATTACAGAACAACGCAAACCGGTCGCGGCGGCGCTTGTCCAGGTATTTTTCAGAACGCGCCACGATGAAATCGGGCTGGATACCCATTGAGTTCAAAGTGCGGACTGATAATTGCGTCGGTTTAGTCTTAGGTTCGCCCAGGTGTGACGGCGTCGGAACGTAGCTGACATGAACATGTACTGAATCGCCGGGATTCTTGAGCGTCATAATGCGCGAAGCTTCGTAGTAAAAAACATTCTGATATTCACCGGCCGTTCCACCTAGTTCAACCAATACGATGTCCGAATTAGTTTTTTGACCGGCAGCTTTTATGCGCCGGATTATTTCGTCGGTAATGTACGGTATCGCTTCGACATCTTCGCCATTGTATTCGAATCGGCGTTCGCGGTCGATGACCGTCTGATAAATCCGGCCCATGGTGACGAAATTGGTCGCGCCCATGGTCAGATCCAGAAACTTTTCGTACGTACCGATGTCCATATCGCCTTCGGTACCGTCCTCACATAAAAACGGATCGCCGTGTTCGATCGGATTGATCGTGCCTGCGTCCAGATTTAGATAATTTTCGACTTTTATCGGGGCGACTTTGTACCCCGCTGATTTTAGAAGGCGCGCAATCGATGCCGATGTAATGCCCTTGCCTATACCTGATATAACTCCGCCGGAGATAAATATGTACTTCGTCGGTCTTGCCATAATGTTAAGTAAGCCTCTCCCAAAAAAACTTCTGTAACAATACTACGCTTATGTAAACCATTTAGTCAACGTAATCTTAGCAACAATTCAGTATCCGTTCGCTACTTGCTACTGTTGAGACAGCAACGCTTCGGCCGCTTTGAGCTGCGTATCATTCTTGGCTTTGATGTCTTCGTCGGATAATTTTACGATCTTATCAGGCGTAATGCCTTTTTTATTAATGTTTTGGCCGTTCGGACGGTACCAGCTTGCGATGGTAACTTTTAATTCAGCGCCGCCAGACAGATTCATGATCTGCTGAACAACACCTTTGCCGTACGTTTTGACACCAACGATTTTTGCAGCGCCATTGTCATGTAAGGCACCAGCTGTGATTTCCGATGCCGATGCGCTGCCGTCATTGACGAGCACGACGGTCGGTATGCCTTGCAACGGGTTGTTGCTGTTCGAATATTGGCTATCGAGCACCGTGCTGCCGCGTTTTTCCTGCATTATCAGCTTGCCTTGCGGTAGCCATAAGCTGGTAACATTGACGGCGGCATCAACCAGACCGCCCGGATCATCCCGCAAATCAAGCACGATACCCTTTACGTTCTGCTGTTTAAATTTCTGAGCTGCATCTAGGGCCAACTTCGACGTATCATCAGTAAAACTCGTTACCTGGATATAGCCGATGTTTCCATCTAACGTCTTCGTATTAACGCTGGGGACCGAAATCTTGTCGCGGGTAATCGTAAAATGGAGCGTCTGCGAATGATCCCGGACGATAGTCAAAGATACCTTCGTGCCCGACGGTCCGCGGATTTTTGATACAGCCGAATCTGTTGTCATGCCTTGCGTGGATGTACCGTTTACTTCCGTAATCAGGTCTTTAGACTTGATGCCGGCTTTTGCCGCCGGCGATCCGACGATTGGCGCGATGACTTCAAGATTTCCATTGGCATCCTGCCCCAACTCGGCGCCGATGCCGCTGAACGCATTATGAATCTGTTCGTTGAACTTTTTGGCATCTTTAGCATTGAAATATTCGGTATACGGATCGCCAGTTGACTGCGCTAGCCCCTCATTTAACCCATCAATCAATTGTTGCTTGGTGAGCGATTCGTAATAGTTCGACTTTAACACCTGGTAAACCTGGTTGACGCTTGAAAAACTCAAACTATTTGGCAAATCACTATTTGGCGAGCTGTTACCGATTGATATCTTGCCGCTGCCAAATGCTACGCCTACTAAAAAAATGAACACACCGGCTAATGCGCCCAAACCGTATCGTAAAATACGATCCTTATTTTTTGTTACTTTTTTTGGGATATCTTTAAAGTCTGGTTTTTTTGCCATCAATTTCTGCACTATGTCTCTATATGTTGTTCTTGTACTCTATTATACAGCCTTTTCTTAAGGATATCTTAATAGAACATGTTATCAAGCTAAATCGTATTTTAGTGGATGTAGTACAGGCTGCTGATCGGGTACTGGCTATAGTGGAAGTGGCCGTTGTAGTCGTAATTCATGCTCATCGTCAGAACATAGCCGCTCGGGACCGAAACACCTTTGTAATAGCCGCCAGGGCCTGCGACAACGACCACTGCGTGGCCGAACGGACCGGCAGTTTTGATGCCGATCGCGCCAACTGAAGGCGTGTGGTCAACCGGCCGGTCGGCCGTAAATGCCCAGTCTTTTGCATTGCCGGTCACGTGCAGCGGCCTGCCCTCGACGCTATTGAAGTACCAGTATGCGAATGAAGTGCATTCGCGGTTGATCGGGTCGCCACTGTACGGAATCGTCGGGATAGTATCCTGTGGTGCATTGCACCATTTGAGTGGATAACCGCCATTGCCATAACCGACATCGCATGCCCCGCCCGCACCGCCGCTGCTTGGCGGTATATTTATCTGCGTGGAATCTGCTGCGTTAATTGCCGCCTGTTGAGCCTCGAGCGCGCTGATTTTCTTTTGGTTATCCGCAATCTGCTGATTATAAGCTGACTGCTGCCCCTGGTTCATGTGGAGCAACTGGTCCTGCTGCGATTTGTCACTGGCTAGCCTGTCCTGCTGCGCTTGTTGCTGTGCAAGCAGCTGCTGCACCTGGTTCTGCTGAGCACGGAGCTGGTTTTGCAGATCCGTGATCTGATTCAATGTGTCTTGTATTTTATTCTGCACAGCGGTCGCATACGTTTCGGCATCTACGAAGTCGCTCAGATTCTTGCTGGTAGCAAGCATTTCGACGGTAGACATCCGACCATTGACATACATGGATTTCAGATCATCGCCAAGAACTTTCTTTTCTTCGTTTAATTTTGCCTGATTGGCATCAATCTGCTGCTGTAAATCTGCCTGCTTCTGTATGCTGGCATTTATGGCTGCCTGCACCGACGAGATTTCGGCCTGCAGCTTATGTATCGCATCCTGATAATTTTTAGCCTGCAGTTGCAGGTCGTCAAGCGCAGTAAGTTTCTGGCTATTTGCGTTATTCAGATCGTCTATCTCGCTCTGAATGCTCGCATGAACAACACCGACCGACACAAATCCCAGCACTAAAACAACAGCGAGAATAAGCAAAGGAACGCGCTTGGTTTTGCGCACGAGCATAAATAGCCAGCGATTATATTGTTTTTTCATAGTGTTTGTTTCGCTTAAGGCTACTTTCATAATACCATGCTTAGTCATGTTTGTAAATTCCCCTAACTTCTTGCCAATTTTTTTCCTTATTTTTTTATTTTTGCGATTTAAGGATATGAGACTGTACGGGCCACCACAGAATGGTGCAGTGTGGTTGAAAAACGAGCACCGAAAGTGAGCCGTACTTTTGGTACGGTGAACGCGGAGCGCAGATTTTCGGCCGCAATGTGCCGTTCTGTGGTGGCCCTACTATTTTGTAGTCTTGAATTTAAGGTAGCGCCGTGTGGCAATAATGGACGATACGGCTCCAATCACTATGCCGACAGCAAGCTGCAATGTCAAGAGCCAGATGAAATTATCATGGAAATATGTATTAGCATAGCCAATATCGAGCAAACCCAGACTGCTTGCTTGCAGTGTTGACGACGAAACTACGAATAAAATATCGACAAATGCAATTGAAATTACTGCCGAAAGCACACCATACACGACACTTTCAACGACAAACGGGCCGCGAATATACCAGGTGCTGGCTCCAAGCAGGCGCATTATCGTCAATTCGTCGCGGCGATTAAATATAGCCATCTGGATAGTATTGAAAATGATAAGCATAGAGACAAATGCAAAGACAAATACTGCTATAACACCTGCCCGCTTCAGGATATCAGTGGCATGCGCGATTTTATCAATCGCTTCGCGTTTACTTCCTGAATATGAGGTGCCGGCTTGCGGATCCTCGAGATCCTGCGTGGATTGTTCGTTCAAAACTTTTTTAATCTGGTCAATTTTGGCTGGATCGTGCGGTGATACCTGAATTGAAGCCGGCAACGGGTTGCCGGTCTCATCAATGGCGGTTAGCAATCGCTTGTTACCGGCATTCTCTGTACGATAGACTGCCAGCGCCTGGTCTTTGGAGACGTAATTTACATTTTTTACCTGTGATAGCTGGCGAAGTTCATACATCAACTCTTTGCGCTGCTGGTCGGTTACGTTGTCGTTCAGGTATATCGAGATATTTATTTTGTTGGCAAGCTGCGTGATCGTGTGGTTAAACGTGGCGCTGGTTACGACAGAAAATAAAATAATCGTCAGCGTGACGGTCATAACCGCCATCGCAGCTATCGCTAGCCAAATATTTCGGCCGAAGTTGATTATGCCGGTGTGGACGACCCGCCAGAACGTTATGCTCTTACGCCTCATATGGAATATTCCGCATTAGCCCTGTCACTTGCCACGTGGCCATGGCTTATTGTTACTACGCGTCGTTTAAGCCTGTTAACGATTTCCTGGTTGTGCGTTGTCAGCAGCACAGTCGTTCCGTATCGGTTGACTTTTTCAAGCACGCGAATGACATCCCATGCATGCTTGGGGTCTAAATTTCCGGTTGGCTCGTCCGCGATTAAAATTTTTGGCTGCCGTACAATTGCACGGGCGATGGCTACACGCTGCCGCTCGCCTCCAGACAGCTCAAGCGGCATGTTTTTCTCTTTGCCTTTCAGGTTTACGATATCCAACACCCGTGGAACGGTGTAGCGAATTTCTTTGCTCGATAGCCCGACTATCTCTAGTGCAAAGGCAACATTTTCGAACACATTTTTGTTCGGCAGTAATTTGAAGTCCTGAAACACTACGCCAATCTTGCGCCGAAGCAGCGGAATTTCGCGGTCTTTCAATTTATCATAATCGATACCGCCTACGATGATTTTGCCACTCGTTGGTTTTTCTTCGCGCGTCAATAATCGAAGTAATGTCGTCTTGCCCGCACCGCTTTGGCCAACAACAATCACGAATTCTTTCGGTTCCACATGCAAACTCACCCGATCTAAAGCCGGTGCACCACTACGTCCATACGTTTTTGTTACCCTGTCCAATAAAATCATTTGTGCTTATTATAGCAAAGCCACCTGGTCCGTACCATGGATAAAACGCTGTGCTTATTTTTTGATTTCGAAACTTTGGCCCAAAGTTAAATCAAGATACGCGTTTACGAAATTCTCAAGTCCGCCATCTAATACGGCATCGGGATCGCTCGTTTCGTACCTGGTTCTTAGGTCTTTTACCTGTTTGTACGGGTGCAGTACGTAACTTCGGATCTGATTTCCCCAGGCGGCTTGTTCGTTGGGGCCTTTTAGCTCGCTTATTTTTTCAGCGTGCTGTTCCAGCTGAAGCTGCGCCAAATGCGACCGCAGGATTGTCACTGCCGTTTCTTTGTTTTGCAATTGCGAGCGTTCATTTTGAATTGAAACAACGATGCCAGTGGGCAGATGCGTGACTCTAACAGCCGAATCGGTCGTATTGACACTTTGGCCGCCGTGGCCGCCGCTGCGGAAAACATCGATTTTAAGATCTTTTTCGTCTAACTCGATTTCGTCAGGTTTGTCTATCTTTGGCAGCACTTCCACCTTGGCAAAACTGGTCTGGCGCAAATTATCAGCGTTAAATGGGCTTAAACGTACCAGACGATGCACGCCATGTTCGCCTTTGAGTTTGCCGAATACAAAATCACCGTCAACTTCAAACGTTGCGCTTTTAATACCGGCTTCTTCACCGGCCGAATCGTCGATCATCATAGTTTTCCAACCAGATTTTTCGGCGAACCTAAGATACATACGGAGCAACATCTGCGCCCAATCCTGCGCATCGGTCCCGCCTGCGCCCGCGTGGATACTTACAATAGCCGCATGGCAGTCAAAAGGCCCGGTGAACTTTAATTCGGCTTTAAGCGAATCAAACGAATTTTGCAATTCCCGCAACTGAGTCTGCAAATCTGCCGTCAAGCTATCATCATTCGTGCGTATTAATTCCTGAACGTCGGATAGCCCCTGATTCAATTCCCGCCAAGGTACCAACCTTCGATCTATGCTTGCCTGCTGTTTGGAGATTTCCTGAGCTTTGTTAGAATCCTGCCAGAAATCCGGAGCCGCCATCTGATCTTGCAGACCTTTTTCTTGTAACTCCAATTCGGCAAATTTGATACGTTTCAAAGCATCATTCAAATCATTCTGCAATACCGAAGCTTGTTTATGCAGATCATCCATGGTTAATTATTATACTTGTTTATCATTCGCCGAAGATTGCTTATACAAAAAATCTCGTATTTTATGCGCATAAGGTAATCTGGTTTCGGCATCAACAAAAAGTGTTTGGTTATTTTCTATAAATCCATCGTTTTTGTATCGCGGCACAATATGCACGTGCAAATGCCATACATGCTGGCCGGCATCCGGTTCATTTCTCTGAAGAATCGTTACGCCGCTGCAGTCATATGAAGACCGCATAGCAATTGCCACTTGTTTTGCTAAGTCAAAAATAGATTTCAGGTCTTCTTCTGGGGTAGAATAAAAATTCTCAAAATGGGAATTCGTGATTATCAATATGCTACCCGGGTTCGAAGCCCATGTCAGCGGTCCTACGAAAGCTGTTGCAAGATTATTCTGGCCAACGATATCGTTTTGATTGTTATATTCCGTTTCTTTACCCTTTAAAAACTCGCAGAAAGGGCAATCAAAATTATCTGGCTCGTGATTAAACATCTGCTTTGACTTTTGTCTTGGCAGTCCACAGCGGTGATAATTTTTCTTGCAGTTCGGACGCGAAATCTTCGCCGCAACTCCCGAGCGTACCGATGCCCCACGTATTTCCAGCGAACATTTCACGGGTAATTGTAATTATCCGGTCTTTGGTGATATCTTTTATCCGTTTTGGTATCTGATAGTAATCTTCGATAACGCCGTCAAAGAAATAGCGCTCGCCATAGCCGTTGGCAGTTCCGCCGACCGTCTGGGCGCCACGCTGGTAACGGCCGAGCGCATACGCCTGAGCAGCTTCTATGTCCTTTGTGGGCAGATCACCGGCGAAGATCTTGTCCATCTCTTCGACAATGATATTGCAAAGTGGCCCGGCGTTTTTCGATGACACCTGCGCGCCAAACCACCAGCCGCTGCATAATTTGGCTTCATTTATGCCGGAACTCATGTGGTAGATTAGACCGCGTTCACGCGCCCTGCCCAATATCTTTGAGTGTAATGTTTCGGTCAGAAGCGTATTAGTCAGATTGAGTGCATCTGATTCCGCATCAGATAAACGCCGTTTGAGGAATGTATCGGCATAGAAATAAACATTTTTTACGCTGGTATTGTTTATATACAGCGGCTTTGGTAGTGAGTGCGGGCGTTCGTCCGGCAGTGCGAACCGCCGGCCACGCGGTAAGTCAATCTTTTCCAGCAGCTCTTCTATCTGTGCTGCCCTTCCCGGGGTAATATTCCCTGCGATTACAAAGCGCATGTTGCCGCTTCGGTGGGTCGCTTCGTAATGTTCGCGGACGTCCTGCAATTTGACGTTTTTCATGAGAGTTAGCCGTTCTTGATCCGTGCGTGCCAGGAAGCCATATGCTTGGCGAAGTGCAAGGCTTAAGTGTCGGAAGTGGTTATTGCCGCGGGCGGATAATTCTTCTTCGACATTGCCGAATTCGGCTGAGAATTCGTCACGCAGGAACAGCGGTTTCGTAATTGCTACGATCAGTAATTCCAGCACCCTATCCCATTCGAAATCAGCGCATTCAGCTTCGTACGTGATGTCATAAACGCCGGTCGATGCATTATTGTATGCACCATTTTTCTCGAATTCAGCCTGGAAGTCGCGTCCGCGCGGTATCAATTGGTTTGCCCCGAGCAGCAAATGCTCCATCAGATGTGGCACTTCCCATTTTTTTTCGTCTACCAGATACTCACCTGCGCGGAAGTTAATATCGAAAGTCATGACTTCTGCTGCTGGTACATGCACCAGCAGCCCCATAGCGCCGTTTTTCAGAACCAATTCAGATACTGTGTGTTTCAAACTGCAAACCTTTCAAAAGCTTCTACTTACTTTACCATAAATTTATTTATTTTTTATTCAAGAATCAATGATGGCCGATTTGAAATCGGAAACGAACACTTTATTGGACTCATTGCATATCTTTCCACGTAGTGAGGGTAAACTTGGTGAGTGCCAGTGCGATGGATTGGGAGAAAGCGTAACTGAAGTTACGGTGACGAGTAATCCATTGGCCTGGCGCCGCCAAGTTTGGCCGTAATAGTGGGAAAGATATGCAATGAGTTCACTTGCGTTTTCGTGCTTTAGATTTACGCTGGCGTTCTTGTTTACGGGTCTTTTTACGTTTGTTGGCGGCGGTTTTTTGTGTACTCTGAACACCACCCCTGGTTTTAAAATCCCCTTCGTCGAATTCACCCGCATCGACAACGTTTATCCTGCGGGCATTGTCGACGGAATTGCGGGCAGCGCGGGTTAGTTCGGTCTCGGTCGGCTGATTGAGCCGTTCGATATCTACCGGTTGCGCGTGGAACAGCGCGCGTACTACGTCATGGCGCAGCGCGAATTGCATTTCTTCGAACAATCTTTGCGATTGGCGGCGGTACTCTACTAGAGGATCTTGTTGACCAACGCTGATCCAGTGGATTCCTTCGCGCAAATGATCCATGTTTTCCAGATGCTGCATCCACAAGTTGTCTAGTATCTGCAAATAAACGTCGCGTTCAACTTTGCGCATAATTTCGGGCGTAAACGCTTCTTCGCGGCCAGCGTACATTTCCCGGGATTGCGTTAATAACACGTCTTCGAATTTTGCGGCGTCGGTGTTGAAAAGACGATCAAGCGCAGCGTCATCAAACGGGATTTCTTCGCGAATCGCGGTTTGAAACTCATTTGTAGATGCGAAATTCGCGTTCGCCATCGCTTTTACTTCATCGTCGATAAACAGTTTGATACGCTTTGAAATATCGCCGGATTTCAAGATTTCGCGCCGCATGGAATAGGTGGCTTTACGGTGGCGGTTCATGACATCATCGTATTGCACGACGTTTTTACGCTGGTCAAAATGGAAACCTTCAACCTTCTTCTGGGCGCCTTCGAGTGATTTGGATATGATGCGGTTTTCGATCGGTGTGTCTTCGTCGACTTTTAACCGATCCATGATTGATGCGATACGTTCGCCGCCGAACACGCGCATAAGATCGTCTTCGGTGCTAACGAAGAATTGTGTAGTACCAGGGTCGCCTTGCCGGCCGGCGCGGCCACGGAGCTGGTTATCAATTCGGCGTGATTCGTGCCGCTCACTTCCAAGTACAAACAGACCGCCCAGATCTTTCACGCCATCTCCAAGCACAATGTCAGTTCCACGACCGGCAATGTTGGTCGCGAGCGTTACTGCCCCCTGCTCGCCAGCTTTTGCAACTATTGATGCTTCGCGTTCGTTGTTCTTGGCGTTTAACACTTGGTGCGGGATGCCAGCCTTATTGAGCAAGTTGCCTAGAATTTCGTTTTTCTCGATAGATGCAGTACCGATCAACACTGGTTGTCCCTTGGTATGCAACATCTTGATTTCCTGGATAATAGCCTTGAATTTGCCAGCTTCAGACTTGTAAATCCTGTCCGTCCTGTCATCACGGGCAATTTTACGGTTTGACGGCACTTCGACAACGTCAAGTTTGTAAATCTGGTGGAATTCCTCGCTTTCGGTCATGGCTGTACCGGTCATTCCAGACAGTTTTTCGTACAGACGGAAGTAATTCTGGAAGCTGATGGTCGCCAGCGTCATGCTTTCTTGCTGGACTTCTACGCCTTCTTTAGCTTCGATCGCCTGGTGGAGGCCTTCGTTATAACGCCGGCCCGCCAGCAAACGGCCGGTAAACTCATCGACGATGACAATTTCTCCATCGTTCGTCACGACATAATCTTTATCCCGGTGGAAAAGTGCGTGCGCACGTAACGCCTGTTGCAAGTGATAAATGGTGCGGATGTTGCCGCCTGCATACAGATTATCCATGCCGAGAATTTTTTCGACTTTGTCGGTTCCTTTGTCAGTCAGAATGACCGTCTTGCGCTTTTCGTCGGTTTCGTAATCTTCTTCTTTTTTAAGCTGACGCACTACTTTGGAATACTGTGCATAGGCATTGCCTGTCTGGACGCTCGGCGCTGAAATAATAAGTGGCGTCCTGGCTTCGTCAATCAAGATGGAGTCAACCTCATCTACGATTGCATAATGCAAATCGCGCTGGCGCAACTGGTCTTCTTCGCGGACCATGTTATCGCGCAGATAGTCAAATCCGTACTCGTTGTTAGTGCCATAGGTGATATCGGCCTCGTACGCTTCGCGTCTTGAACATGGCTTAAGGTGCTGCATGCGCGGGTCTTCGTGGTCTTTATTCAAGAAATTAGGATCGTAAATAAAAGAATGATCGGCCATGATAACCGCTGTACTCATGCCCAGGAAATGATACACTTGCGCCATCCAACCGGCGTCACGCTGCGCCAGGTAGTCATTGACAGTCACGACGTGCACACCCTTTTGCGTAAGCGCATTCAAGTATACAGCCAGGGTCGCGACCAGTGTTTTGCCTTCGCCAGTTTTCATTTCGGCGACACTGCCTTCGTGCAACACCATGCCACCGATTAGCTGGACATCGAAATGGCGCTGTTTTAGTGTCCTGGTTGCAGCTTCGCGCACGACGGCAAATGCTTCGGGCAATAATTTGTCGAGCGATTCCTTTTTAAGTCGTTTTTTGAAATGTTCTGTCTGTTCTTTTAGCTGGGCATCGGGCATACCCTCGTATTTCGGCCCGAGTGCGTTAACTTCTTTGACACGTTTTTTCAATCGCTTGACAGTCCGCGCCTGCGGATCGCCTAGTATCTTTTTCAAAATAAAATGCATAACTTTAAACCAGGCCCTATTTTTTGACACCAACAATCATTCATACCATTGTACAGTTTTTGTCCCTAAAACCATAGCAGAATTTACAGTCGAATTTACACCGTCTGACGTTTCAACCTCGAGAGCATGCGCCGGTGCAATTTCGGGGCGTCATGCATGGCTTTGTATTTCTTCAACTGGTTTTTGAGTTTTTCCTCAACGATATCTACCGCGGCATACAAGTTAACCGTACATTCCTCTACCCTGATTACCTCCTGCGGCACGTGCATGATGACTTCGCAAGCATAACGGTTCTTGTCTTTCTTCATTTTGGTTTCTTTCAGTTTGACTTCCGCGTGGGCGCTTGCCTTGGCATGACGTGTCAGATATTTGTCGAGGTGGCCGATTTTGCGCGATACATATTTGCGTAATTTCTCATCTACATTAGTATGAACACCTGAAATTTCAAGTTTTCCAATCATGGCTTAAACTCCCTTGATTAATGTAATGAGACGAAGCTCTGATTTGAAATGCAAAGCTTACGTCTTCTATTATATCTCGGTTTGGCCACCCATGTATGGTCGAAGTACTTCTGGAACGATTATGTGACCATCTTGTGTCTGGTAATTTTCCATGATCGCCTTCAATATCCTTCCAAGTGCAAACGCTGTTGCGTCATTGGTATGTACAAGCTCTACTTTTCCGTCTTTGCGCCGAGTTCGGATCTTCAAATCACGCGCTTGATAATCAGATATGAAGTCCGCTGTGTGCGTTTCACGGTACTGCCCCTGACCCGGAAACCAGCAGTTAATATCGATGCCGCGGGCATTCGGCTTGCCGATGTCAAAAGTACACTTTTGAATGACTTGGTATGGCAATTCGAGCTGTTGCACCAGATATTCTTGGATTGCTACGAGCAACAGATGCTCGTCCGGTCCGGTTTCTGCGGTACTGAACACTTCCATTTCGAGCTTGTCGAATTGGTGCATACGGAAAATGCCTTCGGCATCCTTGCCGTACGTCCCGGCCTCCCGGCGGAAACTCGTCGAATAACCGATGTATCTGATCGGCAAATTTTCTTCAGGCAAAATCTCGTTCCAATACATCGTACAAAGCGTATGTTCCGCGCTGGCGTTCAGCCACAAATCATCTTCCGGCTGTCCAGCCCGGTATGTCACTTCTTCCGCATTCAAACGCGCGCTGGCAGCATATGGCTCCGTACGCAACATGGCTGGCGGTATGACCGGCGTGAAAGGTTTGGCCACAATATTCAAATCGTTTTCGCGAATCAGTTTTTCGATGATTTCAACATCGTTCAATGTCTGTAGTACAAACTGTATGATCGCAAACTGCAATCGCACCAAATCGCCTTTGAGATAGGCGAAGCGGCTGCCGGTAATCTTGGCAGCGCGTTCTTTGTCGATAAGATCCCGCGGCTCTGCAAGTTCGTATTCGTTTTTGGGCTTGAAATCAAAGTCCTTAGGTTCACCGACTGTCTTTGCGACTTTGTTTTCGTCTTCGCTATATCCAACCGGCACATCATCCGTTGGCATATTTGGGACAGCTTTCAGCGCCTTCGTGTATTCTTCCTCAATAGGCACTAATTCGTCATCAAGTTTTGCAAGCTTGTCTTTGAGTTTTTTGCCCTTTTCAATCTGCGCAGGAGTCGGCTTTTTGCCTTTTGCATCAGCAGATAATTCATTTCGTTCAGCCCGCAGTTTTTCAGCATCGGTCACTAATTTCCGTCGCCGTTCGTCAAGCAACAGCAAATCGCCGACATTTACATCAATACCTTTTTGTTTAGATTTTTCCTCAACCAGCTTTGGATTATCGCGGATAAATTGGATGTCTAGCATAAAACCTTCTTTTGAAGTTAACGTTTATCAGTATCAGTAAATAGAAAAGTAATCCGCCTAGGCGGATGAGCGTGAGATTGATGAGACCAGCCTACTCAACACCTTCATTACCGGGATATTATAGCAGGAATTTCCGTATCAGTTTAAATTGACCAATGACCATTGTGCAACTGTAGTTCGTAAAGTTCAGCGTCTCCACCATAAAATTCTGAGTAAAAATTCAAAACTGCTTTATTATCTGCAATTCCCACTATTCCTTGGCCTGACAGGGCTTGCAATCCTTCTTCACCTAAACCATAGCCAATACTGTGCACCACTCCTTCGTCGGGCACGTTAACTAAACCTATACCGCCCACTGGGATAGTTTCCACTTTGGACATACTACCAAATTTATCAATTGTTACATTTGCAGGATCGAAAGAAACGCCAGCCAAATAACGGCTGAAGAAGTCGCAATTTAGCGAAAAACCCCAACACATATTTTGGTAAGCAGTCATGAGTCGCGTTCCAACAACTCGAGACATAATTAGCCTACGCGTCGCGTCGTGCATGGTATCGTTTTCGCGAACTATATGATCATCGTTTCGAAGCGCAACAACTCTAGAATATGGATACCCAAACCCGTGCCAGTCAAAATTATCATCACGTAAGTACGCCACAATCTCCATAATTGTATGTTACAACAGTTTACTTCTTTTTCTGCAAAGCTTTCAT
>DATIJK010000062.1:0-3345 GCA_035478715.1 Saccharimonadales bacterium (SeqCode) | reverse complement strand
TCAGCGCCGTCCTGCGAATGATAAACAACAAATAGTTACTTCATGAGATCTCACCTTGAGAAGTGTTATTTTTTGCAATATGGGTATTTAGCAGTTTGAAACGTTGACATTGATGCTTGTCGAGCTGCTGTTGCTGGCGTTGCCGCTCGTGGAGTTGCCACTGCCTATTGAATGAGCGTTGCCTGTTTTCGCCGTTTGGTTCGTGTTCGTATTAATTTGGATATTATTTGAATTATTGCCAGTGCAAGTCCCGCCACCCCCAGTATGACGTAACCTTGTACTTATTTTATTGTGCGTAAGAATTACCTTATTACTTCTGAGTGCCTCCGCAGAACCTGCAAAAAATATACTGGCCAAAACTGTTGATGCAATCAATATATAGACTATATTTATCTGTTTTACCGCTGAATTTGTCGCGACCAATTCATGCTTATATCCGGGTAATTTGTACCTTACCCATCGTCCGTAATATTCGCATAGTCTCTGAACTTCCTCAATCATTATGAGTAATGCCGCAAAATAAATTATTGGCAAAATATATACTGGTTTTTTTGCATCAATTAATATGTTCCCGATATGAGGAACATGCCTATTTACGATTCCAACCAATAAATCACTATTAAACGCTATATCAGCAATTTTATTAGAATCACCTTTCGTTATGATTCTGAAAGTCTTTCCATTAATTTGTGTGATACTTTTTATCCGGTGAGTAATTGTTGTTGTTCGGTGATTTGGGTTGATGTAAGTAATGACGTCCCCAATCTTCAATGAAGATGCAGGGACGCGGTGCACTAGCACCAACGAACCAACGGGTATATTTGGTTGCATACTTTTTGTAGGAATGGCGAAGGCTTTCCAGCCAGTTCCTGACCAGCCAAATAGCAACCACGAAAAAGTACACAGAATCAGCACTGCGATACTTATTCCAATATTGATTCGTTTTATCCAATTCATCGCACTACCAGCGATTTAACCTATTATCAATCCGTGCCAGTGAAGTCCAAGTCAAAGTTAGTTGAACTTACACTACTTGCCGTAGTTGGAGAAACTGCACTTGCACCCATAGACACATTTGCCGTGCAAGTAGCTGCGTCGCCAGGTTGTAAGGGTCCTGTGCCTTGTGCCAAGGTAACTGGTGCGCTATTTAACGATGTCAGGTCATTACCCGATGATAGACTAAAGTTACCCGATGAACCTGATGTACAACTTATGTTCACAAATACTTGTGAATTATCAACCGAACCACTCGGAGTCACTGTAAACGTGGGCAACGTTGGAACATTAAGCGCTAAGCTTACTGCATTCGTCCCATTATTTTTCAAGTAAAATGTTTGGTCTGGTGATGCTGCACCACCTGGTACCATGCCTGAAAAGTTGAAACCTGTAACAGATCCCGAATATGCCCCACCGTTACTAATTTGCAAACTAGCGCTTGCATTTATGCTATTGTCCGCCAACACCACTGGCTGTGATGTAAGCGCGAAAGTGATGCCGCCCGCCAAAGCGACTACTGCTCCCATTGTTCCTAAGGCTCGCGCCATCGGATTAATTTTGTGTAATTTGAACATACCCACCCCCTTTATTAGTAGACTCGCCGTAATAAAACTCCAAACACAGCGATTCCATTTAGTGTGTACTTTGGGTATAGCACAAACACAAGCAGTTTGCAATACATGCAACCTAGTTATCCACGTAATAATTTAGATTGACAAAATAACAGAGTAGCAATTTGCGCAAAATGCTTAAATTACAATTTTTTTTAAACTTCAACTACCTGCCGAACTACAAATTCTCCGTATTCTTCGTAACGCGGAATCCTATCGGGGTGCATATACATCAACTCGATAACGCGGTCCCGCAGCGTTGGCGTATGGCGTAAGAAATACACACCGCAATCATACATTTCATCTTTATAAAGTTTGAACACTCTGTCCCAGGTACGTCGTATTCTGCCATATCTATCAAGCCCAGCTTCAGCTCGCCAATACAGCAGCGAGTGTTTGCCAACATCCCGATTGTCAGCGATACCATGCCAGATCGTTTCTCCGTTTGGCAATTCTTCCGGCAATAATACAAGCCGGTATTGCCGGTGCTTTGGCAAGTTTGGGATCTTTGATCTCACAATCGCACCCCGCCCCCACATCTGACCATAATACTTGAGCCATTCATATCGTTCTTCATCTATACGCATATCTTCAGTTTCAAATTTTTCTGCGTATGCTGGTGGCTTCGGGGGTGCAACTTTTGGCAGTCCAGGTTCTCGTGGCCCAAGCGCGCCTACATGGGACGGTGCGATAACAAATTCCACCTCCCACATCTGCAAAAGTTCTTCCACTTCTTCGACACGGGTCGCCAATTCTGCCAGCGGCTTTTCGTGCGCCAAAGCAACGACTTCATTAAATTCGTCCGGCCTGAATAATTCATTCAGCACCCTATCCATAAGCGCCTGACTCTGTAATTCACACTGCAGTTCTATCAAAAACCAGGTTCGTTCTTTGATGATTGATTGCAATAATTTCCGCAGCTCAAGTTTATCGGTGCCTGGTTTGCCGCCAGCACCGGCTCCGCGCATCTGGTCTTTGCTTACTGCCTCACGAAATCGGCTTTGAAACGTATCTAGCGCCGACCGCAAAACGTCCACGTCAACACCCAGTTGTTGGCCGATTTCGCTCGCATAATTTGAAGCGACATCGTATAGCTGCGCGTCAGTAGTTATGAACGCTTTAGCATAAAATAAACTATCCAGCATACGGGTCGCCATGGTATGTTCCACCAATTTATTCGCGAAACCCTGATAATCCATTGAAGCTTGCGGTGTGTTCATCCTGCCTATTAACATTCCTGCACGGCTGAACGCTTGCCTTGCCGCATCCGATGCAAATGGAATTTGCGCCATACGGGCTTGGTCATCGCTCACACCGAAATGTTCTGCAAATGACTTTAATTTTTCAGCGTTCGATTCGCCGGGATATGCGCGCCAGGCAACAGTCATCAGCGCAAATGGCAGCATCGCCATCTGCTGCTGAATTAATTCACGTCTTTGTGAACTATTGAGTTTTTGTGACGTATATTTCTGATCCTGCAAACGACTGAATCTCTCAAGTAATTTGCTTGGCGATGCGTGCAGATGATCGGCAATTCGGCGCCAATCGTTCACAGTTTCGCTTCCGCCGGGCTCTAAAAATCCCGTAGGACCGCTGTTAAAAAATGAATACCATTGCACCACTGATTCATGCGCGTCATGCGCCATCCTGACCGCATCCATCGTCGGGGTTTGTTCTTGCGTGTATACTCTGGACAGATTCCGTGAAACCGGTTGGTATTTTGCAGTGCGGTCTTTTG
>DATIJK010000061.1:0-22651 GCA_035478715.1 Saccharimonadales bacterium (SeqCode) | reverse complement strand
AAGCTGACCCTACCCGCCTTCATAGCCGGTCGTACGAACCGAAGCATGCGTGTAATTATCCTAGAAACTGCCCGCGCCGACAAGTGTAATCGTATCGCTGTAGTCAGTCGCAGCTGGTGTGGTACCAGCTATCGTTGCGTATTCTTTAAGCGTGACAATCGCTCCGTTGGCTGTACCGGTGGATGTTGCCAATTGACGAGGCGTCGCATCAAGGCCACTACCGTTACCTGCACCCGATGATGCATATGCTGTCGTTGCGCTGGTCACACCTGCACCGCTTCCTTGCGTTATACCTGCTGCCGGCAATCCGGTCAGATAACCTTCCACGCCATTAACTAGCGATGCGTTTGATCCTGGCGTTTTAGATGGAATCGTATAGTTTTGCGCTGTCGATTTTATTCCTGTATTTGAATCGTAGCCCCACAGGAACCATCCCGTCTTGGCGTTTGTATTAACTGTTGCGGTTACACCCGTTGTACCGGTCGTAGATCCGGATGATAGGTTGCTGGTAAATGAATCAGTGTTACCGCTGAGAGCCAAAGTAAATGAAGGAGCAACCGTCGCAGACACGACGACCTGGTCGTTTGAAATAACGTCTATCGCGACTGTCGCGGTATCAGTGTTGTCAGTAATTACGACAGGGTAAACACCAGCGGCTGGATTTGTTACCGCAGAGGTTGACGTCAATATAGCGCAGTATGACTGCCCTGACGTCAAAGTATTAACGCTGCTGACAGTTATAACCTGGCCGGAACCGGCGGCTGATAGTGTACCAGTTGTAGGCAGTACGTTTCCTGCGCCTGTCAGAGCAGTACATCCGGTAGTCGTTATTGTTTGCGTGGCGTTGACTGTGCCGCCCCAGGAACCAAAGTTCAGTGTAAGTGTTCCCGAGGGATCTGCGGCACCAGCCTTAAATGCGAAAGCAATCTCCGATGTACCAGTAGCATTCATGTTGTATTCCATTACCGTCGCGTTCGTCATTGAAGTAGCGAAAACTTTCGGTAGAAATACAAAATTCACCGCCAATAATGCCAGTGCTAGCAACCCGAAAATTATCCGTTTATTTAATACATTTGTCATACATTGCTTCTTCCTGCTTAGTTTGGATTTTTTCCTATACTATTTTTTAGATACCATAAGCATATTATAAAAACTATTTAGCCGCAAGCACTTTCAGTATGCATTCAGAAATTAGCCGCTGCGATGAACGTCAGTGTCTCTGAATAATCAGAGCTGGCTGGCGTAGTAGACGATGCTTTTGCCTGGACGTTAGCAGTCGCATTGCCGCCAACGATTGCCGAACGTGATGTCAGCATTGATTGCGGTGTCGTTGTTTCGGCACCAACAACATTACTAGAACCGTTGAACGGGCTGACTGTGCTGAACGGTCCGCCGGAAGTCTGCCCGGGACTGGTAGCCTGTACTCCGAAACCTTGTGATTGAGTAGTCAGATTACCGCTAAATGCGGGAATCGTGAAGTTATCGCGCGTACTGAACATGCCGTTATTTGATCCTGATACGTAAACACCGCCGCCGTTTGCGCCATTTGTATCAAGGTTGAAGGAAATATTTGAACTTGAAATCACCGAACCTGGCAACAGGTTGCTCATCGTAAGGGTATTTGGCGAAACCGCAAATGTAATCGACGGATTGGCAGTCGTCGCATTATTTGCAGTTTTACTTAGTCCGGTGTCAGTAAATTTTCCCTGCATTGCAGACGATTTAACGTAATAGGTGACATTTGGTGTCATTCCGACAGCAAATGTACCGGTGCCACTGCCCCATGTAGCATATGACTGGTAGACTTTTGTCGTATTTAACGTACCGTCGGCTTGGATGTATTTGATATTTGTTGCGAAAGTTGCATCTGTTGTAATTGCTACAGCATACGTCGCATCAGATGGCTCGCCGGTATTGTTCACCACAAAATGCAGTTTGTTGTAGTATGCGTTTGAACCGTTGTCTATCGATGGCGCCAGGGGCGTGTTCAATTGTTCGGTCTGGATCGAGCCATTTCCGGTAGTATCGTTCGTCCCGGTCGTCGACCCGTTTGCCTGTTCACCGGTACTGCCTTGCAAACTATATGTACTCGAACTTGAGCTGTTCGATCCGCCGGGTCCGACACTATAGCTATTCAACTGGTATGATGAACTCTGCGAAAAAGACGCAAAAAAAAGTGCGCTCAAACTAACTGCGATTGGTCCTACCTTAAGCATTACAAACTAATTCTATTTGCAATCGATCTGATAATCAACTTCTACTAACACAACACTCGTTCTGATTTTCAGTTACTATTCAGCCCATGGTTACTCAGTTCCACTGCCAGCTCCCTAGAACCATATCGAATGTCTTTTGCAAATCAGCGGTCCCAGATGGATCATCGCCGTATAGCGATACCGTCGCACCCATGCCGCCTTGCTGCAGTATCGCCACTTTGCTGAATCCGCCCTGGTCAGTTTCGGTCATGATCACGTACGTTTTGCCGTTGATCGTTTCACTTGATTCCTTATATTTATCAGGATTAATTTTTCGTACCTGGTAGGTATTATTCGTCGATACGCTGCCGCCCGGGTTTTTCATCACTGCGATCGCCAAGTTCCAGGATTCTATGTCACGGTGCATGTAATTGAACTGTTCGACTACCGGATCGACCAGCGGGTTGTTTTTGACGACATTCAAACCGGCCGGACAATTGAATGTCACGTAGTTGCCAGTAGCTTGTTTCGGCGTCATATCAATACTGCTTGTATGAGATTTAGGCGTGCCCACTACCACGACTCCTTCGTGCGGTGCATTGAGGCGGGAATAAAAGAAAGCAACTACAAGAATAACTGCCGCTATAACAGCGAGTGTTATGATTAACCGCCGTCTCCGCTTGTCTTTCATCATCTAAATTATGCCACACAATAAATTTCCACCCGAAATTTTTATGCGCCGGAACAGCGTGCTATCATGCTAATGGCTTATACACATAAAAATCATGCGAAAAACAAAGAAATTCTCACGATCGAGTTCGAACCGTCTGTTTTCTGCACGCCGTAAGACAAATACCACAAGAAAAAAATCTGCGCATTACGCAGCGAAAGCAAGAATCAAGGCTGCCCGGCCGGTGCACAGACGGATCATGCTCCATCCGATCACCGTACTGTTTCTATTATTCGCTGGCGTGATCATCGTTGGCATGACGCTCAAATCATCGGCCGCTACTTATGATGTCCACGGCAAAGTAGCCGCTGCAGCACTGACTGACGGCGCGGTAATAACGTCGCCGGCAGATGGAACAAATTTTACGACCGCAACGCAGTCAGTTTCGGGTACCTGTCCAGATAACTCATATGTAAAAGTTTATGTAAATAACACGTTCGCCGGAGTCGCCTGGTGCAACGCACAACAGTTCGAGGTTCAGATCAGTCTATATACAGGCCACAACGACCTGCGCGCCCAGGATTACAATGTGACCGACGACCCAGGCCCGACGACCCCTGTAATCAGTGTCACCTATACACCACCCGCGCCGCCTCCGCCGCCACCCTCCCCCCCGCCGAACACTATTACCGGGTCAGCTGGTACTCCTATAACCGTTCAGGGCAATGATGGATCATATTCAGGATCAGGAAATGCAAACGACAGCGCTCCGCTGCTTTTGACATCGGATTTCCATTACCAGACATTCGTGACCGGCAGTGAGTTCAAATGGTCCGTAGACCTTCGGGGCGGCGTCGCGCCGTACACAGTCCATATAGACTGGGGCGATAGCCAGCATTCGACATTGGTATTCAAAAAAGCAGCAGTTTTCTGGATCCAGCACACATATACCCAAGGCGGTTACTACAAGATAAATATCCAATCAGTTGATGCAGTTGGCACAACCCGGACCGTACAGTTGGCCGCACTAATCAAAAAAGCCGGCGACGCCAGTATTTTCTCGCTTCAAAATAACAATGGCAACGGCACTTCATCAACCGCGACGACACATTCATGGTGGCACAATTGGATATGGGCCGCATGGCCGATTTATCTAATACTGCTCTTAATGGCGACTACTTTCTGGCTGGGCGAACGCCAAGAGTATAAGAAATTAATGAATCGGCCGACACTTAAGAAGCGCTATTCCCATCGGTAGTTATAGGTTTTCGGCAAGCAGTGACTCAAGCCGGGCAAGCATATCCTGTACGGTGGTTTCGGACTTTACCAGAAAATCTGCCGCACCGTATTCCCTGGCTTCAGCTTCGTCGCTGGCCTGGCTGAGATTCGTGAGAACTACGACGGGTACGTGTTTTAGGGATTTGCTTTTTTTCATGAACTGCAGGATTTCGAATCCGTTGACTTCGGGAAGGATCAACTCGAGCAGCACGGCATCCGGCGACTCAGATTTTAACAGTTCAAGGGTGTGCTCGCCATCGTTCGCAATGATCACCTGAAAGCCGGCGTTTTCCATACCATCCCGGTACGCAACGGTGATAAATTCATCGGAATCAGCGATCAGCACGGTCTTACCCGCGCCCCACGTCTGGTTATCACCCATCAGCATCTCTCCATTAACACGATTATACCATCCCATTAACCTGATGAAAGTTTGCACGCCGCTATAGGCAAAGCGTGAGCATATTGCTACAATAATCCATATCTAATCGGAAGAAAAATTGGGTGGTATGAGCTTAAAACGCATACAGTTGCCGTTGCTTTCAGACAGAAAGGCTGTTTTATGACGCTGACCGATGAGCAGCTGCTGGATGTATTGCACCATGTCAAACTCGTGTCTGATGAAAAGCTTGCTACTGCCAAGGATTTCGCGAAAAAAAGCCACACTAGCCTTTACCAGGCATTGTTAGACCACGAGATTCTGACCGAAGAACAATTAGGTGAAGTAGCCGCCTATCACTACAAACTCCCGTACGTCGCGTTGCAGAAAATCAATATTCCAAATGAATTGTTGCGGCTGATGCCAGCAGAACTTGCCAAACGATATCAGATCATCGCTTTTCAGCTAGAGGACAGTACACTGCACATCGCCACTGCGCGGCCTGGCAGCGAAGATTTGTTCGATATGCTAGCGAAAAAAGCTGGTGCACACGAACGCAAAATATCATACGCCAATGAAGCCGGTATCGAATCAGCGTTGCATCTGTTCAAACGCGATTTGCAAGGCTTGCTTGACGAGCTCATGCCCAAAGAAAATACCGGGGCGGCACCGGTCGCCAAAATCGTCGACAGTATCTTTGATTACGCATATGACGCGCAGGCTTCGGATATCCATATCGAACCGTTGCGCGGTGCGACGGTGCTTCGATTCCGCATAGACGGCGTGTTGCACGACGAAGCATACTTTTCAAAAAGTTATCACAATCAGATGGTAGCCCGGTTCAAAGTGATGGCAAAGCTGCGCACTGACGAGCACATGGGGCCGCAGGATGGCCGGATGCGAATAAAAGTACGCGGGCAGGAGTTGGCGGTGCGTCTGTCGATAGTCCCCCAGGTAACCGGCGAAAAAGTCGTGATGCGTGTGCTTGCCCGGCAAGTCCACCAATTCAATTTGTCAGAACTTGGCATGACTGATGACAATCTCGGGCTTGTCCGTAAGGGTTTTACCCGCCCATACGGCATGTTACTGTCCACTGGGCCTACAGGTTCCGGTAAGACGACTACAATTTACGCGATTTTAAAGATTCTGAACGGACGCAATCGCAATATCGCAACGATAGAAGATCCGATCGAATACGAGCTTGAAGGCATCAACCAGATACAGGTCAACGCTAAAGCCAATCTGACGTTTGAAGAGGGTTTGCGTTCGCTCATGCGACAGGACCCGGATGTCCTATTCGTAGGAGAAATCCGCGACAACGAAACCGCTGCCATCGCAGTCAATGCAGCGATGACCGGCCACATGGTCTTAACGACGATGCATACGAATGATGCCGTGACCACGTTGCCGCGATTGGCCGACATGGGCATTGAACCGTACCTGGTGGCATCTACAACCAATATCGTCATTGGCCAACGATTGGTTCGGCAGATATGCGAGCGATGTAAAGCGAGCATCAAGATCACGCATACAGCCAAAGGTTGGGTCGGCGATGAAGAACAGACGGTTTTGCTATCGAATATTTCAAAGGCGATGTTCATCAAACATTTCGGCAACAAGGCGACGATCCGTGTATATAAAGGCAACGGCTGCAGCGCGTGCCACAACACCGGCTATCAGGGCCGTCTGGGTATTTTCGAAGTATTGCAGATCACTCCCAAATTAGCAGAATTAATCAGCGCCAAATCTGACAGTGAATCCTTGCAAGCGCAAGCAGTCAAAGACGGTATGATTACGATGCTCGACGACGGTCTAGATAAAGTCGTCGCCGGCGAAACTACGCTATCAGAAATAATGCGGGTGACGAAACTGTAAATATATATGAGTGCAAACGCGAAGATAAAACTTAAAAGCAAAGACCGGCTGGCGATGCTGGCAGATGTCACGACCATGCTAAAATCCGGTATCCCGATCCTAGACGCCGTCAAATCTCTGGAAAAAGATTCCAAAGGCAATGTCAGAAAAGTTCTGCGTGCCATGAAAAACGGCTTGTATAACGGTGAAACGCTCGCCAGGGTATTCGCCAAATTCCCGCGGACATTCGATGATATTACCATTAACCTGATCCGTGCGGCTGAATCCGGCGGTACATTAGAGACGACACTGCAAGATATTGTCGATACTGGCAAAAAAGAGATGAATTTCAGCGAACAGATTCGTAATACCATGATTTACCCCGTATTCGTTTTAGTAGTATTCCTGGGCATCGTCATACTTGTACTGACATTCGTCATGCCCCGGGTCTCAAGCGTGTTCAAATCGATTGATGCGCATATGCCCTGGATAACGCGCGCGATGCTGAATGCTTCGACATTTTTCCTGCAACACTGGCCTTGGATTCTGTTGGGGCTAGCGATTTTGATTACGTTATTAGTTGTATTCTTCAAGAAAAATAAGCGGGTACTTGTACGGCTTGTCATGTCGCTCCCGTTTTTGCATAAGCTAGGCACCGACATTGACTTAGCCCGGTTTACGCGCAGTTTCGGTTTGCTGATGCGCGCCGGCGTACCGATATTGGAGGCGCTGAAATTATCCGAACCGATCGTCCAAAAAAAGGCTACTGCCGAAGTTGTGCACCAGATGCGTCTTGATGTCGCGAACGGCAAGCCGATGGCAGCCAGCCTTGAATCTGAAGATGGAACGGTACCGGTCGTAATGGAACGATCTATTAAGACCGCAGAAGAGACCGGCACGCTCGACCAGGCGCTGCAGAATCTGGCCGAATATTTTGACGACCAGGTTGCCCAACGTCTGAAAGTTGTTGGCAGTATCGTTGAACCGGTGATGATCATTTTTGTCGGTATCATGGTCGGGACGTTAATGATATCGGTTATTGCGCCGGTGTATGGCATGGTCGGCCAACTTACTGCAAACTCCTCGAATCAAACGGAAATAAAATCTAATAAATAGAAATGCTGGGTATGATGAACCGATCGTCAAAGAATGAGTCGGGATTCACACTGATTGAGTTTTTAGTAGTAATCGCTATTTCGGCGATTTTACTGGCGTTGTTGACATTGAACCTGGGAAAAGTCCAGGAAACATCTTCAGTCACATCATCCGCCGATACATTAATGAATGATATAAAAAGCCAGCAGATCATGGCGATGGCCGGCGACAAAGGCAGTGCTTCGTCCCAACAACCGCAAGGGCTCCACATCCAATCGAACAGCTACGTCTTGTACGCGGGCAGTTCGTATAACAGCGGTGACACTAACAATTTCACGATCAACATCAGCCCGTACACCATCAGCACGACATTCCCGAGCAGTAATCTACTGTTCCAGAAAGGCGACGGCATGGTGTCCGGATTCACTGCCGGCAGCAATACCATTACTATTACTCGCTATGGATCATCGAAAACTATTACGGTCGATAAATACGGGGCGCTGTCGGTTAATTAATATGACTCTTTTTAACTTAAAACTACTGCATAAAATTAATAAAAAGCGGAACCAGTCCGGTGCTTCTCTCGTGGAAGTATTAGTAGCAATTGGTATCACTGCGATCATGCTGCCAGCATTATTAACCGCGCTTATCAGTGCGAATGCCGCCAAGCCAGCCGCACAACAACAGATCCTTGCAGAGGGATATCTTCGTAGTTTAACCGAGCAAATGCGCAGCGTTCGAGAAGGCGGCTGGAGCAATATTGCCACGAATGGTACCTATCATCCTGTAACTGCATCAAATACCTGGGCTCTCTCGAGCGGTTCATCGACGGTAGGAAACTTCACTCTGCAAGTTGTTATCAGCGATATCCAACGGAATTCGTCCGGAGGTATCGTTTCAAGCGGCGGCACGGTCGATCCGAGTACGAAATTAGCAACGGCAACCGTGTCATGGTCAAAACCTGTGGCATCATCAATTTCCAGCCAAGCCATATTCTCCCGGTGGAATAGCGGTACGACCTGGACACAAACTACTCAGACGGATTTCAATGGAGGCACTTTAACGAATACCGTGACGACCAACACTGCGGGCGGCGAAGTTCAGCTCGCTGATGGCACACCGAATTGGTTGTCACCAAGTTTAGCAGGCAGCTTCAACATCACAGGAAATGTTTCGGGATTGAGCAGCTATTACGCAACCATCAGCGGTACACCGTACGCATTCGTTGGATTCGCGACAGGCATGGCAATCATAAATGTGTCAAATAAAGCGTCCCCAACATTGACCGGTACATATGCGACTACGTCGGCTGTTAATGGAATATTCGTAAACGGAACGGCTGCATATTTAGCTCTGGCTGGAACCACTAACCAGTTTACGATCGTGAATGTATCGAATCCGGCGTCACCTGCAACGACCGGCAGTTTGACAGTCGGCGGCAATGTCGCGGCAAATGCAGTTACGGTCAGTGGTACTTCTGCATATATAGTTAGTAACACCGCCGGCGGCACAAATGGTGATTTCAATATAGTGAATATTACAAATCCGGCGGCTCCAACTATAACTGGCAAATTAAAGATCGGATCCAACAATAAAGGCGTCGTGGTCAGCGGGAACTTTGCATATATACCGACCGATACTAATAATAAACAGCTCGAAGCCGTCAATATATCAAACCCTGCAGCACCAACTGCTGGCAATACGGTCAATATGGGGGCTAACGGTCTTGGAGTAGTTCTGAGTGGCACAAATATTTATGTTGCAACCGCAAACAATGCGGCAACTGGTGAGCTTAGAATCTTCAGTATCAGTACGCCAGGTACGATGACCGCTGTAGGCAATTATGAAGTTGGGGGTAATGTAAACGGGTTGGCAATCAGCGGCAACTATGTACAGTTGGCAACTGGTGTCGCTGCAAAACAAATAATAAATGTTAATGTCACCACACCCGCTACGCCTACACTTGCAAGTAATTTCACACTCAGCGCTGCGGGCAATGCGGTATTCACGAACGGTTTTTATGCGTATGTCGGCAGCGCCGACACCACGAAGGAACTACAGATCGTGTACGCCGGCCCGCAGTACCAAGCAAGTGGTACGTTTGAATCCAGTTCGTTCAATGCCGGAAGCACGGTCGGATTCAATTATCTATCATTTACGACCAGCCAGCCGACAGCGAGTGTCGTTAAACTGCAAGTCGCCAGTAACACGAATAATTCAACATGGAATTATGTTGGGCCGGACGGGACTGCCAGTACGTTCTTTACCGCAGCCGGCGGCATTCCGATGACAGCTGCCAACGGCCAGTATTTCAAATATAAAGCATTTTATACGGCTGGCACCGGAAACGCCTCTACAGCTGTTTTGAGTGATGTAACTTTAAATTACACGCCATGATACATTTTAATTTACATAAATTGTTGGAGAATCGATCCCGCCAAGCTGGTGCGACCCTCGTTGAACTATTGTTAGTCATGGGACTGCTGTCATCATTATTAGTAGTAGTCGCAACCGTATTCACTTCATCAGTAGATCAGCAACAATTATCGCGGAATTATTCATCGGTCACGAGCAACGGACGGTTCATAATGGCCAGACTGAATTACGATATCGACCGCGCATCGGCCGTAACGACGCCGGCATCACTCGGCAGCAGTTCGGCTTCGTTAGTTATGACGATAAGCAGCACGACATATACATACAGCCTGAGCGGCAATGATCTGCAGCTGAATGACAGTACTTCAACCGCAAATCTCAACGACAATACGGTAAAAGTGTCCAGCTTGAGCTTTCAGCGCCTGGGCAATGTCAGCGGTAAACCGACCATCACCTATACATTTACGGTAACGGGACTGTCGTTCACCCACGGAGTAAACTCCGCTCAGACTTTTACCAGTACGGTGGAGCTGCGATGAAAAAATTAAATAACGAAGGCCAAACACTCATAGCACTGACGATCTACATGGTCGTGGCGATGATCATTACTTTAGGTGCGGTGGCCGTTACTATCATCAACATCCGAGCGAACACAAGCTACACATCAGGCGAACTTGCGCTTCAATATGCCAATGACGGGGTTGAGAATGCCTTGATACGGCTGGAGCGGGATTCGAGCTATACAGGCGAAACCATGTCCATTAGCAGCGGTTCTGCTACAATTACCGTAGCGGTACGACTACGAAAACTATCGTATCGGTCGGTGCGATCGGCAACTTTAATCGCACTATCACCGCCACCGCAACAAACTCATCAAATTTATACACTGTAACAAGTTGGGTTGAAACGCCTTAATAAAACTATGTTCGCCAAACCAAAAATCATCGTCTACATTCGCCGAAGCAACATTATTATCGCCGGAAAAAATATTTCGGCTGCAAAATTAAATATTCCGCCATCGATATTGTTGAATCTGGAAATCGTCGATACTAATTCTTTTTACCAGTCGGCGCGCGATTTTTTTGCGACCCGTGATATTAAAGGTAAAAAAGTCTTGATAGCGCTGGATGACAGTGTTGTTTTCAGTAAAGTCGCATCGCTTGAAAACGCCGATAAATCTGATATCAACAAATTCGCAAACCAGTATATTGATGCAATGCCGTTTAACGCCGGGCAACGCGCGTGCCTGCAGATCGTAGATAACGACCAGCTCGAGCTGTATGGAACGAATGCGCAGTTGTACCAAATGACAATGGACGCGCTAAAAGATGCCGGTGCTGGCAAAGTCGTTGCTGTATCCCCTACCCCGGCCTATAAATTAGCAACTGACCTGCAGCCATCCGCTGCGGTTGACCGCTACCTGAACGACACCGAGACGCAAAAAATCGCTGATTTTCTGGCTGTATCACCCGTCTGACAGATTCTTGAAAGCATAATCACGATTGACTTTTTACATTCGAGGCGTCATCATGGGCTTAAACTAATTAAAATAGGTAAAAACTCTATGCAAATACCAAAATTACAAAACATAACGGAATCAGACAAGGGTTTCACGCTGATTGAGCTTCTTGTCGTCATCGGTGTACTCGGCATTCTGCTCGCGATTACGCTTATTGCGATCAACCCGAACAAGCATTTCCAGGATGCTCGGAACACGCAACGTTCGTCGAATGTCGGCGAATTCTTGAACGCCATTTACGAATATGAATCCGCAAACACTGGTAACGTTCCGCCGTCACTTACCAATATGGGGACGACCGCATTGCCGCTGGGTAAAGCACCTACATTCAGCTCGACAAACACAACGTTTGCTTCTCCACCGGCACTCGTATATACCGGTCTGACAAGCAATACAATCACAACAGGAACCGTATTGGTAAATAGTTGTAGCAACAGTGCAGACAACGGAGAATACCCTGTCACAGCAGGCAACGGAACGACACTTACAGTTACAAACGCAGGCGGTGCCGCAGGTGCGACCGGTTGTGTAATCTCGACCAAAATCGATATGTGTTCCGATCTGACTACTATTTACATTGCAGATCTGCCGAAAGACCCTTCAACAGGATCAGTTACTGGCGGTTCGACACCTTGTGCCGGCGGTGTAACTGCATACGACACAGGTTACACGCTCACTAAAACTGCAAGTGGCAGCCGGTTCACAATTGCTGCGCCTGCAGCCGAAGACAGCGCAACGATCAGCGTTACTCGATAGTTCCGATAAATTCGCCGCAATCGCGGTGTAAATCCCAACCAAAATTGTTGACTTTTACACCGCGATGCATCATCATAACGGTATAAGTAAAAAGGTAAAGCTTAAATGAAAACAAAAACAAAAATAAAAAACCTTAATCTTGAGGGTGGCTTCACACTTATTGAGTTGTTGGTTGTAATTGGTATATTGGCGATTCTGCTGGCTATTACTTTGATTGCGATCAACCCCAACAAGCATTTCGAAGATACGCGAAACACGCAGCGATCCTCAAATGTGTCCGAAGTTCTGAATGCGATATACGAATACGAGTCTGCTAATAACGGCAACGCTCCAGGTACACTTTCTAACGTAACGACATCCGCAAAGCATATTGCTGCCCAAGCTAATGAAACTCCGGACGACACATCATTTGCAGCCGGCGCAGTTACATTCCTCGACCTGACTGGCAACACCATCACATCAGGAAATGTCACCGTCACCAGCTGTACTAATTCTGGTAACAACGGTACATTCCCGATTACTGCCGGTGATGCAACATCTATAACTGTCACAAATGCATCTGGCGTGGCTTCTGACGCGACTTGTGTACTTGGTACTTTCACAGCAGTCGTCAATCCTTGCTCAGATTTAGTTCCGACATACATTGCTGACATTCCAAAAGACCCGACAACTGGCGTTGGCACAGTTTGCACCGGTACCTTTGATACGGGGTACACGATTCAAGCTACCAGCGGCAGGTACACCATCGTTGCGCCAGCTGCTGAAGACGGCGCTACCATCAGCGTTACCCGATAGTCAATTTTCCACGGTTAGTTTTTGAGCACACAACCTAAAAACAAAAATAAAAAAGGAGACACAATTCAAAATGAAAACTTTCAGTAAACTAAAGGGACAAAAAGGCTTCACGCTCATTGAGTTGCTGGTAGTCATCGGTATCCTGGCAATCCTGCTGGCGATTACCCTGATAGCAATCAATCCGAATAAGCACTTCCAGGATACCCGGAATACACAGCGTTCATCGAACGTCTCGGAAATCCTGAATGCTATATACGAGTATGAGTCAGCAAACAACGGCAACGAACCCGCATCCATATCGAATGTTACGGGTACATCGATGCCGCTTGGCAAAGCACCGGTGCAGGTCGCAACAAATACGACTTTCTCAACGCCGAATTTGACATACGTAGTTCCATCTGGCAACACCGTTACATCCGGATTCGTACAAGTAACAGGCTGTAGCGTAGCGGCAGATAACGGAACATTCGCTGTCGGCAGCGGTACATTAACTACTGTGGTTGTTAACAACCCAGCAGGTGTCGCTAGTGCCACCGGATGCACGCTTAAGACGAAGATTGACGTATGTTCGGACCTTGCCCCGACATACATTGCAGACATGCCAACCGACCCGACGACGGGTACGGTAACTGGCGGCGCAACTCCATGCGCAGGCGGTACGACCGCATATGACACAGGTTACACGATCACAGCTACTAACGGACGCTTCACGATTGATGCGCCAAGTGCTGAAGATGGTGCAACCATTAGCGTGACCCGCTAATCGGACAAGGAAAGCCTCACACCAAAAACTCCCGGTCGAACCCGGGAGTTTTTCTTATGGCGAACATGCGTTCAAATATCATCGAATGGAAAACATGACTCCACTGTAATCATTTCATCTTCGCTTAAATGAAATCCAAATGCTCGAGGATCAAGCGAATACATCAGTATGGCCTCCTCGGCAATCTGTCCCAGCCATATATCAAAAACATGGACGGCGTTTGACGCAACCGGGTTTTCGATCCCTAGTAATTTTGCATGTTCGTCAGCTCTTCTTGCGCTCTGAAATCGTTCAGAAATATTGTTTGCAGCTTGAACAATTTCTCTAAGGTCCGCATTGCTAATCAAGCCGTTGTTTCGAAGAATATCAGAATACGCCTGGACTAACAGTTCAATTGCTGTAAGCTCTAAATCCCCTTTAACTTCATATACAACCCTGTCTTCTTCTGGGAGTGTGAAACGCTCCATGCTGCTATTGAATCACACATCAAGTCAAATCACGCTCTTGAAGCGCGGATCATTTACAAAACTTTTAAACTTTTACCACTTTCTCCCACGGCAAGTCCGATTTACCAAAATGACCATATGCTGATGTCTGACCGTAAATAGGGCGCCTGAGATCCAGCGTTTCGATGATTCCTCGTACACTTGTATCTAGCAGTTTGTCTTTAAAATCGTACAAAGCTTTTTCACTCACAGTGGCAGTACCAAACGCCTGGATAGTCTGCATCAGCGGCTTCGGCTGCCCGATGACATAAGCCAAACCGACTTCACATTTTGTTGCAAGTCCGTTCGCAACGATATTCTTTGCAATGTATCTGGCTGCATACGCGCCGCTGCGGTCGACTTTGCTTGGGTCTTTACCGCTGAATGCACCGCCGCCGACGCGCGCGAATCCGCCGTACGTATCTACGACGATTTTTCGCCCGGTCAAGCCCGCGTCACTCTCCGGTCCTGGGATGTGCCATAATCCGGTACCGTTGACAACGATATCCATATCAGAAGGCAAATCAAATTTATATCGCTCGAGTACCGGCTTGAAAACATGTTTGATAATATCTGCACGCACGGTTTCGGCAGATGCTTTTTCGTCGTGCGCGACCGCTGCGACCAGTTTTTCGACGGACACCGGCTTGTCATGTTCGTAACGGATTGTTACCTGTGCCTTGCCATCGGTCCGCAGCCATTTCAAAACACCTTTTTCGCGGTATTCGTCGATCCGTCGCGTCAATGCATGTGCCATAGCGATCGGCAGCGGCATCAACTCTGGTGTATCGCTGCAAGCGTAGCCGAACATCATTCCCTGGTCGCCTGCACCGCTGTCTTCTTCGACGCCCATCGCGATTTCGGGTGATTGTTCGTGGATATCATTACTGAATGTCGACTCCTGGAAACTGAAGCCCCATGCCGGTACCGTATAGCCAAGTTCTTTGACTTTCGCACGCGCGATGGATTCGTAATCAATTTTAGAACGTGTTTTGATTTCACCAAATAAACAGATCTGGTTTGCCCCTGCCACTGTTTCAATGCCGCAATGGCTGTTCGGATCACCCGCTAATGCTGCATCAACAATGGCATCACTTATAGCGTCACATGTTTTGTCCGGATGGCCGGCACAGACTGACTCACTGGTGAACAGACTGGTATTATCGAGGGCATTTGACATTAAAAAAATCCTTTCTGCCAATTCGCGGAAAGGATATCAATAACAAATATCTTTCCCGACGGCGGGTCTAGATGGAGCACCCTTCGATGCACTTCGCTTACTCAGGGTAAACCTGTCGTTTGGTTGGCAATAGGCTTGCCATGAGCGAATGAAATGAGTCGAATGGTTGCCGGCAGTTCGCAGAGCTAGATCTCTCGCTGCACTCTTTATATTTATAAGTTGTTAAGTGATTCTAACTATACCATGCAACTGTGCCGCATCACAAAATTATTGCCGGCCGATAAATATTTTGGGCTTATTGACCTGTTTATGGCTGAATGGTTTAAGCAATAAAAAGAATACTGATTCTAATAACCAGAAAACTATCAGCCAGACTCCGACGATAACTGCTGGGGCTAATAAGAATATAACTGAAGGGATTGTAACGAGCAGCCATGCCATGACATCCCGGAATGTAGCAGCTTGCAAGCCAGATCCAGCCCGCACCGCCGCCCACATCATCCAGCGAAGCAGGAACGGTACGTTTAGCTCGCGCATCATGCGTCGGAACAGCCCGTCGGCATCTGCTCGGTTCACCGGTTTTGTCTCGCACAGAAAATCATGTACGATGGCGGCTTTGGTATATTTACCATACCGCGGTACAAGCCAAGTAAAAATACGCGGTACTGATGCCAGATCTGTCTTAAATCCGGTGTGAACGTAGAATTTTTCTTTTCGCCCCTGATATTCTATCGGTTCAAGCAATTCCCACTTTTCGGGGCCCAACTCTTTCAAAGCGACTTCGCTTTTTACAAACGGCATTTCAGTCCTTGATTTATTGTGTGCTTAACAACTTGATAATAGCAGCAATTGTTAGTTTTCTGATATCTCAATGGTAAAAACGTTTACATCAATTGTTGCAGCTGAGTGTTAGCATTCAATAGTACAAAATGTATTTATAGTTTGGAGGCAAACATGAAATCAGGAAATCATTCAGGCGCGGGAATGGCAGTAGCCGGATTGGCGGCAGGATCATTAATCGGTTTTGCGGCAGGCATGTTATACGCCCCAAAACGTGGCGAAGAAACACGCCGGGACCTTAATAATAAATATAACGAAGCCCGCAGCAGGATGCGCTATAAGTCCGGGCGCGTCAAAGAAGCTTTGAAAAGCAAAACGCTCAAGCGCTCAGAAGATGAAAAAGCTGATCGCGATGAAATGATAGCAAGCGAGTCGGATATTAAACCGATCGAGAATGAAACTTCATAAATAAGTTGATATGCTGCCGTCCTTATTTTTGATACGATGCTGACTGCACGGCAATATTTGAAGCCTGTGAATAGGTCTGTTTAAGGCCGGATAATTCCGGCATTACCAATGAATTGAGCAGGTACATCGGCAGCGCAACAAAGAAAGTCACGAATACTCCCAGCAAGATAAATTTCATAACTGCAAATAATACCATATGTTTGACAAAAGAAAAATTGCTCAAGCTTTGATTGGGTATATTTTGTGATTTTTCGCACTTTTTATAGTTTTTAGTTTAATTTACATATTCCAAAAGTTGACACAGTTTATACTTGCGCTTATGCTTAGCAGTGTAAATAATACATATAATCACTTAGGGTGGGCATGGCTAATAAAAAATCTCGACCAACAAAAAGTAGAATAAATTCAAAAAGCAAAAGTAGTAGATCTGGCAAGTATCCTGGTTTTTTTGCCAGACTCGGCCGCACTAATCTTGTAATAATTTGTGCTTTTGTTCTGTTGATCGGCGGATTTGGAGCCTGGTATGTTAAATCTTCTGAAGCCGCTGGATGTACCAGTCAGTCATTTTCCGTCCAGCAGCCGGGCGGCTATGGCAACACCTGCGTAAAAGCAATCCAGAGCATGCTTGATCACTTTTACATCACGCCATACCTCAAAATATGCACTAGCGGAAGTGGGAGAAATTGCCAAGGCTACTACGATGGAATTTACGGTTACAGAACTGCCGCCAACGTAAAAACTTTCCAACAGCGGTATCCAGCGATACTACATGACGGCAAAGTTGGCCTTCAGACTTGGACTGCGCTTTGTAATGCAGCCGGTAACTACAATACAAGAGACGCTGGCGATTATACCAGGGCTGGTTGCACATATCTCACCGGACCGCTCAACCCAATATACTGAGCAGGTTCCATTTTTCCCCGGAAACAATTGCAAAAACGTCTGATTGCCAAGCTAAGACAATTGACAGAATGTTAAGTTACGCTTATGCTTGATACTAGCTGCAAAAAATAAATAATCATAGGTTACTCATGGCAAACAAAACATCTCGATCGTCAAGATCTAATAGAAATTCACGAAATAACGGTAGAGCGCAAAAAAACAGCGGTTCATCAAACTGGTTTTCTCGCTTTGGCAGTAGAAATTTAGCTATTTTGGCCATATTCGTCGTAGGCTTCGGCGGGCTTGGCATTTGGTATCTAAACAAATCACAAGCATCAACTCCATGCATCTATCAATACGTTGGTTGGGGCTCCTATGGTTGGTGCGTAACGGAAGTTCAGAATGGTTTGCAGGCAATGACTAGTTACGGCGTCTACGGCGCATCATGGCCGGGGAGAGTCGACGGTATTTACGGAAAAGACACACATGGTGCGATTTGGGATTTCCAACATTACTACATTGGGCAAGACAATCCCAGCGGCACCATAATTGCGCTTCAAAACGGCGGCAAAACATGGAGTCCTTTCTGCCGAAGATTGGGTAGCGTTCCAAGAACTCAAGCACATAATGCTTGGCTTGGGCTCAGTTGTGATTGGATCTCTGGGTAGCATTAAAGACAAATCATATGAACAACAGCTTTCAATCATATTTTGAGCAATACTTGACCGGCACGCATCACTATAGCGCGCAATCTCTGGAGCTCATCATTCTTGGCCTGCTCATAGTCCTAGCTTTCGAAATCTGGATGTTGGTAGACGTACTCGCCTATCGCAAAATGTCTCGATCAACCCGAATGTGGTGGGTACTTGGGATGTTCCTTATTCATCCTTTAGTAGCAATGGTTTATCTTTTCGCACGAAATAATTACAAACGACTTTAAATCAAGGTTTAAAAACGACTTAACGAAGTTAAAAAAATAATTACGCTATAAAGGACTAGCATGGCAAAAAGTAATTCACGATCATCAAAAACTAAAAAAAGTGCTCGAACATCCGGAAATGGTGAACGCCGGTCCAGGAGCTCTTCATCTCGGTTTGGCAGATTCGGCAACAGAAGTGCGGTCATTGTCTTGTTGCTTTTCGTGATTATATTCGGCGGATTAGGCACATGGTACGTCGTGAAATCAAAAGCAATAAGCGTTGCCGTTAACGGCCACGATTGCATTTTTCGGTCGTACAGCTACGCTCCCTACGATAAACGTTTTTGTGTAGTTCAACTCCAGAACGCACTACAGGTCGATCATGCTTTTCGCAGTGGGATTTCGGATCCCGGAAATCCTGACGGCTATTTCGGAAGGGCAACGCTAGCCTCAGTCAAAAGTTTCCAATCAAGCCAGTTGCATGAATATCCTGATGGTGTAGTATCGGGCAGCTTTGCGGGATACTACGGTTCACCTGGCCCTACCTGGCGTCGGTTATGCAATGATATGGACAGCCTTGGCTATTTAACATCAAGCGACTACTGGCTAACTAGAGCGGGTTATGCCTATTACGGCATGGGCTGTAACAATCTGCATTAATTGGTTATTTGCGGCAAATAAAGTAACGGCCGTATTTGAAACTTTGGGTGTCTGTATTTATTATGCCAGCTTTAAATTCCTATCGGTTGCGTTTGCCAACAATTATTGACAAGTTATCGATTCACGCTTATGCTTGATATTAACTGTATAAAATAAACATCAAATAGGTTAAACATGGCAAATAAGAATTCGCGTCCGTCAAATAAAAACAAGAGCTCTGGTTCTTCTAGTAAAAAATCGAGGCACTCGAGTAATTCGTCAGGATCTTCGTGGTTCCAACGCTTCGGCACACGGAATTTACTGATCGTAACTGCATTCGTCGTAGTGTTTGCTACAGCCGGCACAATTTATTTGAACAAAACGAAAGCCGACACATACGCTGGTCATCCATGCGTACAATTCACATTTTCCATTAACAAGGCTTGGGGTAGTCAATGCGTCAAAGACATTCAATTCGGGCTCCAGAGGGAAGGATATTATTATGGCACCGTCGATGGAAAGTTTGGTCCAATAACACAAGGAGCCGTCGTAAATTTTGGTAGAACGTGGGGCTATAACAATAGTGGACAGGTGGGAGCAAGAACGTGGAATTCCCTTTGCAAGTTAGGACTCGCCAAATCTAATGGAGGATTCGGTCACTACCCCAGTGTAGCAATCGCCATGGGCTGTATGAACGGAGTCTGGAATGGCAAATATAGTTATCAAAATTGGTTTGGTTCGAGTAATATTTTATAGTCTAAATTTGCCATGAAATCTGCAAGCAAAAATTCACGCTCATCAAAAGTTAGAAAAAACTCTAAAGGTTCAATATTGGTTCAAAACGGTTCGCACTCATCAAAAACTAGCAGGAGATCCAGATCTTCTAATAATAACCCCCGCCAATCAAGCGGTTCATCATCATGGTTCCGCAGGTTCGGCACGAGGAATTTAGTTATCACGATCGTATTCGTGCTCATATTCGGCGGAATTGGTGCATGGTACGTTTCAACATCCAGAGCTGCGACCCCGTGCGTTTTCCGAACGCTTTCATATGGCAGCAATAATGGTTGCGTCGCTCAACTGCAAGCCGGACTATATGTTGCTCATCTTAATTATGGGATTGTCGGACCCGGGCCATGGGATGGCGTTTTTGGCTATGCGACGTACAATTCACTCAGGGCATTTCAAAGCAAAGTAATGCGCACAAACGCCGATGGGGTAGTATCGGCTTGTAGCCCGAGCGGTACGGGTTGCCCCACCTGGCATGGTTTATGCGCAGTCGTAAAAGGTACATCAGGCTGGACTAACATGGGGTGCTGGTATTTACCTTGAATTCAAATGAGTGACCTAAAACTCGAAGAGTCCGTTTCGCTTCAACAACAATGAAGTGGTGAATAGTCAATAAACCACGAAAAATATGGTAAATAACAGCTGTATTCTGTATAATCTTGTCGAAGCTTGTACGGAAAACGGCTGTTTCTATTGGGGATTGGCCAAGCGGTAAGGCACTGGGTTCTGGTCCCAGGATCGGGGGTTCGAATCCCTCATCCCCAGCCAAGTGTTGTTAATATTTCTACTTTCATCCTACGGCCTCCTTGCGGGAGGTAATTTTTGTTAACATCACTTCCATAACATACGTTAAACTCTTGTAGACACCTAGAATATACTCTATTCTGGACTCATGGAAACTAGGTACAAAAAGGGAAACGTATTTCAAGAACAAGAGCGGAATGGATGGATTTTCGGCAGCTTTATGCCTAATGGTGACCTTGCGAAAGATGATCGTGCAGAAGTTAAGATAGCAGAGTTGGATAACACGTTTACATCAGAGCCTCATTACAACAAAACCTCCACAAAGTTAGATATCATTTGGCAGGGCGAAGCAATTTGGAACGTCGACGGGAAAGACATTGAAATGAAACCGGGAGATTATCTGATAATTCCACCCAAAACGGTTGTAGGTGTCAAAAAAGTGGTTAGTAATAAGTTGGTTGTGCAAACTATCCGTTTCCCTTCCACTCCTGACGATAAAGTAATGGTCAATAATTAGTTACTCCTGAAATTGTTACGTCGAGTCATATGGTGAAGCGTTACTCAAGAGATAGGTAAATCCAAGTTCTTTAAGCTTGAAGCCCAATAAAATAAAATCGGTGACGAGGGGTTCGTAATGTAACCCTCCTTGGCCAGCCACGCATAAGCATTGTGAAAGACTTCTTCTGAGGTCTTTTTTGTTGCAACTACCCATTCGTGCAATATATATTGCGAATGTATCCAGCATTTATTGACATTGGCTGCATCACCCTCCTATAATCCAAATTATTAACATAAGGGGGATAAAGAATGCTTCTTAAAATAGTAAGTAAGATACGTTTTGGTTTCATTTCTAAGACAAGTATTGTAGCAATCGCAGCCACCTTGCCGATGCTTATGTCAGGCGTAGCAGCGGCCGATCCAATGTACTGTAACTACGATGGTAATAACGGTGATGGGTACTGCCTGATGGCAACTGGCAGTAATTCTAGCGTACTTAGCTGTGACTATCAGTTTGGCGGAGGGTGTAGCACTAGTATTGGAGCAGAATCCTGGGGACTTTGGGCTACTAGTCAGTCCGGCGTCTCGGAAATGATCAATGACAATTGGGGCAATTGTATCGGTGACTTAGGTAATGCTAGCGGCAATGCATCTGCCGGCCTTGACGTGTGCCCGACAGCAAGCAGTAATCCCGGATGGGGCACAAGGCTGCTTGCGAGCAACTGTTCGAATCCGATCGGTGCCGGGTTTCAATTATATGACATTCACTGGAATGGCTTCATAGGGCCGCAAGCTTGGGGTAATAATCAAAAAGAATACTTGAATAAGCCTACGGCTTGGTGCTTCGCTCAGTATTAAAACATACAAATATTACTTCTTCGCTTATATTATTGCTGAGTGAGATAGCTTATAGCAGAACAATCCTTGCCATATGGCGAGGATTGTTCTATTTTGTCGCAATGATTTTTTTCGTAACACGAGCTACCTCATACTCACTTACAGCACCACGCGTATTTGCGAATGTATTCAGCATATATTGACATTGACTACAGCACCCTCCTATAATCCAAATTATTAACATAAGGGGGATTAAGATGTTATTGACAAGATTAAAGAAGATAAGGTTAGGGATTGCCTCAAAAGCAAGTGTTGCGGGACTAGCATTGGCAATGCCGGTAATACTTATGGCAGGCTCAGCGTCCGCAGCCTCTTGGTGTAACTATAACAGCCTTAACGGACATGGGTACTGTATGTCTACGCAAGGTGGCAGGGTGACTGCATGTGATGATCCAAGTGGAAATCACGGCGGTGGTAGTTGCTTTACTCCATACATTGACTTTTCACTACGGAGTGCTGGTAGTCCTGGGGTCTCGGAAATTTCCGCTGATAATTATACCGGCTGTGTCGGTGACTATGGTAATGACAGCTCTAATGCTTCTACCGATCTTGAAAGGTGCCCATCGGCAGGTAACGCAGGTTGGGGGACTAAACAGCTTGCGAGTAGCTGTTCGAATCCGCTCGGCAGCGGCTATCAATTCTATAACGTCCACTGGACTGCCTTCGTCGGGCCGCAAGATTTTTTCAGCG
>DATIJK010000060.1:0-25625 GCA_035478715.1 Saccharimonadales bacterium (SeqCode) | reverse complement strand
TTTTGGTCTCTTTTTTATTTTTCATCACCCAATTGATAAATCCACTCATATGCATGTCGCCACCAGACACATCACCAGTAAAACAATTTCGGTATACATAAATATAACGCATGTTGTTAACTCAAATTTTCTTTAGTAGATAAGTTTTTTGTATGGAAATATCCAAGACCACCCGCACCGAATTCGCAGGTTTTCATTAATAACATTGATGTTCCTAGAAATGGGTTTTTTAGTAGTTTTTTGGGGTGGGATAGGAATAGTTTGTACCGTTGGATTGGGCCTTTTTGTGCGGTCAGGTTTGAGCCGTCTTTGTTTTGGGTTAGGTAGGCTTTGGCGTGTTGGGCGTAGTAGTACTTTTTGCGTAGGGTTTTCCATAACTTGATCCTGCCTTCGTTGTGGCGGATGAATTCATCTATATTTGCAATGGCACTGCCCTGCCCGGCTGTCGCGCCTGACGGCCGGGCTTGTTCTTCTATTCGGCGGGATAGGTCCCAGTCTTCGCCGCTTACCATGGTTTCGTCGTAGCCGTTGGCTTTGTCGTAGGCTTCTTTGGTGAAGAATCTGGCGGCTTCTATCCAGCTTACTCCTACGTAGAATGATCGCTCTAAGCGTTTGCATTGGGCCCAAAAGCCCTGGCCGAATGATTCTTCTGGGATTACGACTTCTTTGATTTTCTTGTCGGATTCTATTGTATCGACGCAGGCTTGTATTACTTTGGGGTCAAGCTCCATGTCGGAATCTATCATCACCAGATATTTCCCCGTTGCTTTTACTGCGCCGAAGTTGCGCTGGGCACAGCGCTCGGGCCCGTGGTTGTAGACGTGTTTGGTATATTTTTTGGCGATCTTTTTCGTGTCGTCAGTGGAATCGCGATCAACCACGATGAGCTCTATCGGCTTATATGTTTGGTTATGAATCGAAGCCAAACATGCTTCAAGCGTCTGCGAGCTATTTCGGGTCGGAACGATTATTGAAACCAATGGATTTTTCATGCTGCCCTCCAGATTTCGTATACTTTTTGGGGATTATCAGTTGGGGGCATGTCGCCTGTTCTATGGGCAGATTTTAGGCATTGCGGACAATCCGTGCCTGCCGGTGGAACTAATTTCAGTGCTGGCGGGACCAATAGCCGGGGGTTGTCGGTGATCGCCTCGCGCGATTCCTGGAGGGTTTGCGCCAGTGACATGCCGCCCGGAACCTGCAAGGTCCCCCACAGCCGTTCGCGTTCGTCGCGCCTGGCCACTGGCCGCAGATCTAATGCATCGGTGTACAGTGACGATGCAACGGCGATGTCGCCTAGTACGGATTGCAGCCGCCATACTCTGTCTACCAGCATGGCTTCTGGGGTACTCAGCGGTACCCTGACATTCAGCAGCCGCGTCAGGAGTACGCCGGCGCCTTCGATCGCGGGTGTCATCTCTGCGGACGTCTTGGTTGGCTCGTGCACGAGGTGTAGATAAAAAACTTTCTCATCCACCATGACATGATGGTGCGCCACCAGGAATTCGTGGGTCAATGCCGGATCGACGGTGCCGATGCCCGCAACCGTCACCGCAAGCAAATCCTCGCTGCCGACTGGCTTGTAGCCGGGATCTGAACCTAGTAACAAGTGGTTTAATGTCAGATCGCCTTCGACTGCGTAGTAGCCGCCCGCTACATATGGCGCCAATATCTCGATAAACTCGGCAGTCGCTGCAACGCGCCCCGGTGCCACAGCCGGCGCCAGATCCGGTAATCTCGCTGTCAGTTCCGCTTCGCCTGCTGCCATGCTCATAAAGCCTCCTTCCAGAGGCTAACAGCTGACAGTATACAGCTAACAGTTTGCCGCCAACCGTCTACTGTATACTGTCTACTGTTTGCTGTTTTCATTCCAGCCCCCACAGTCTATAAATTCTGCCGGGTCGTGCTAATGGGAAGTCCGGTGACAATGCACCATTGCACGGGCTGCATTCGATTGAAACTGGCCGGCTGAATTGCGGGATATCAACCAAAAGCTCCGGATGTGCTGCGGCTGCTTCGACTGATTCTTCATAGACTTTCGCCAGCGAGAAATTGCCCGGCGGTTCGAATTCCCGCCATGCTGCTTCGGCAGCGGAGTCATACGCGAACGGGTACAGGAACTCCGCGTCTTCGACGAGGGTCCGGTCGACCGGCCGCCGATAGACGATTTGCCGCATATGCCAGACTCGCGTAGCTAACATGGTTTGCGGTGTCGCGAGCGGTATCGGTGTTTCCATGTCGAGTAGCGGTACATCCATGACGCCGTATGCCGACCGCGATGTCGAGAGGAGCGCGGTCGTACCGTGGTCGGGTTGGACGACGGTTATATTGAAATACGGCTTGGTGTCCGGATGTTCGCCGCCGGCATGGTGATGCGCGATCAGTAAATCTCTGGTTATATCATGGTCGACCGCCATCCGGCCGATGATGGCGACTACCATGCGGTCAAATTCACGATAATGTTCAACCCGTCCGGCGTTTATGGCATGGTACCGAAGTGCCACGTCGCCATCGATGGCGAATTGGCCTTGGACCAACCGCAGCATCAATATCTGGAACATCTCCACGGTCCGGTCGGCCAAAGTTTCATCGTCTGGCAATGCCAGTGCCAGGTTTTCGCTGGCCGCAATCCGTGTTCCTGATGCTGCGTAGCCCATTACGCCAGCTCCAGTGCTTTTTTGAAATCTTTGTAGGATTGGTCGAACGTTACCTTTTTGCTGGCTTTCCAGGCGTTGTCGCGGATTTTGTCATAAAATTTTTCGCTTACTAATAGCTTTTTGATGCCGGCTGCGAGAGCTGCCGGATTCTGGTCCGTGACGATGCCGGTCTGGCCGTCTTTGATACTATCGCGCAAGCCGTCCACGTTATAGGCCACGGCGGGTGTTCCCTGGCTGGCAGCTTCGGTGACGGTCAGACCCCAGCCTTCTTTGATGGAAGTCTGTAATAAGATGTGGCTGCGCTGCAACAGGCGGATTTTTTCGACGGTACTGACTTTGCCGTAGACTTTGATATCTTCCTTGGCCAGGCTTTTGTCGATGTAATGCAGGACTTTCTGACCGTAATCGCCGTCGGTGCTGCCTGCGATCTTGAGCTGCAGATTGGGGATGTCGATCTTTGCGATTTCGAACGCCTTGACCTGGTCGATGGTACGTTTCATGCTGCGCATGGCGCCGAGCGAAATCAGCGTGGGGCGCTTGAATTTCTGCGCGGCGTCGGGGCGCGGCAATGGGTCGAGTTCGATTCCTTCTGATATGACATGGGTGCGGTCCGGATCGAACCCGAATTTTTTCAAATCATCGCTGGTACTTTGCGACACCGTTATAACCGGAACTTTCGAGGCGCTGAGCAGGCGCGATGCGACCGGCTCGAACACATAGTACCCCGTGTAGCTTAAGGGCGGCTTGGTTTCGTGGTGCCAGACTTCGCGCGCCATCTGGTGGTAGAACAAAAATCGTTTTGATTTTTTGCCGAAAAACACGCTGAAATACGGGCTGGTGTTGACGACCTCGATGACGAAATCGTACTTATTGCGCAAGTTGCGGGCGTAATATGCCAGCGCCTGGAACGGCTGTACGTAGCGGCTTTCGCCCACCCGGATGATATTGATGCCGTCGTGTTCGTCGAACTTGGTGGCTTTGCCGTACGCGGCTGTCAGCCAGGTGACTTCATGGCCGTCGGCAACTAGCCGGTGCGACAGTTCGTTCAGAACCACCTCTGCCCCGCCCGCCGTGGGGTGGGCGTGGTCTTTCCAAGTAAGCCAAAGGAAGGAGCTCATGACCGAGCTCCTTCCGAGCTAATTGCTAGTAGCTTGTAGTTGGTAGCTGCTTCAAAACGCAGTGCAGCGGCCTTGGACCATTGGCTATAAGCTATCAGCTTGATTTTTCTCATGCTTTTATTGCTTCCTTTCTCTGGCTAATAGCTAGTAGTCCATAGCTGGTAGCCATCGCAGTGTGCATTGCATCGGCTTTCGGCCATAAGCTATTAGCTATGAGCTCTGCGTTTTTCATGCTTCGACACTTTCTTTTTCGTTAGTTGCATGAGAAAACTCATGGTCGTTCTCGTTCGGTAAGGAATGCCCGCGCCGAATTACGTACAGCGGACGGTTGGTAACTTCATCGTGGATATGGGCAATGTACAGGGACATCAGGCCAAGGCACGCCAGTACGATACCGATCAGGAAAAGCAACAGCAGCCCCAGTACGGCGGTGCCGGTAATACCGAGTCCGAGCGGATCGTTCATAAATAATTGGTCGACAATTGCGACGGCACTCAACGAGCCCGCGACGATTAATATGACAATGCCCAAGTACCCGGCCAGTTTCAGCGGGACCAAGCTGAAGGTCGTGAAGCTGCGTACTGCCAATTGTGTGAGCGCACGCCAACCGTAGCGGCGTTCGCCGTATTTGCGCGGCGGTGCCTGGAAATTGACGTATTCGCGCCGGAAACCGAGCCAGTCGATCAAGCCGCGGGTCATGCGGTTGCGCTCGCTGAAAGCGCGGAAAGCGTCGAGCACCTGCTTGTCTATCAGCCGGTAATCACTGGCGTGCGGCGTTATGGGCGTGTGCGATATCATGCCCATGATCTTATAAAACATGTTCGATGAGAATTTCTTGAATTGGCCTTCGTGCTTGCTATAGCGTTTGATCCCGACCACCACGTCGGCGCCGTCCTGCCATTTCTGAATAAAATCGCCGATGAGGCTGGGCGGGTGCTGCAGGTCGGCATCGAGTACTATGGCGGCGTCGCCATGGGCTTCGTGCAAGCCGGCTGATACGGCAGCTTCTTTGCCGAAATTGCGCGAAAATTCAATCAACCGCACTTTCTTATGCCGGTTGGCCAAACTTTGCACGACCTGCGCGGAATAATCCTGGCTGCCGTCGTCTATAAAGACATATTCAAAATCGTACCGCATTCCCCGTAAATGCTTGCGCAGCGAGTCATAAAGCAACGGTATATTCGGCGCTTCATTATAAATCGGCACGATAATAGAAATTAGTTGTCGTTGCGCCCTTACCATAGGCTTACCCCCTCTTTAGTCCACTAGCTGATTGCTGGTAGCTAGTAGCCGGTAATAATCGCATTGCAGCGGCTATCGGCCACAGGCTATTAGCTCTCAGCTTTCTATTAATCATGCGCTTTGTAGCCTCCGTATCCCTAGCCATACTCCCAGCAGTGCCAACATGGTCAGGCTGCCAATCAGTAAGCTGTTAATAACTGCCAGAATTGTCTGATGATGTGCTACCAGCAAAACTATAGTGGCGGTGAACCCGGTTACCACTATAGCCATAACCCAGTAGCGGCGCAGTGCGATATGATACATGATGAACAGATTGATGAGCGAAATGATAAAGACCACGAGGCTTAAGCGCGGCAATAGATAGGCATCCGGCAAATATTTGGGGCCCATGAGTACCCGGATCACAAATTTTGGAATAATAGCAAACACAAGCACTGCCATGCCTCCTATTGTCGCCATTAAAATTAATGATTTCTGTAAGATATTTTGGTTTTCTTTCGGTTTTTGCTGTAGTTTTATAGATGGAATCAACACACCAACTATAGATGCGGTTAAGAAAAATATAATACGTGCAACAGTGGATATACCGGCATAGATGCCGGCGACATGGGCGTTGAAGAAGTGTTTGACCGCGAGTGAGTCCAAGCTGTACATCGCCGTGACGGTTAATGAACAAACCAGTACGAGCGATGCGTATTTCAGCTCTGGCAGCATCAGCTTGAAATCGGGCAATTTGAAGAGCTTGCCGTGTAACGATTCGGTAAACCCGAGCGCCTTGGCCCGTTTTGCAGCATACGTAAACGCGGCCATCTGGGCTAGCACCAACGCCGAAATTGCGCCGACCGTGCCGAATCCTGCCAATACCAGTACCGCCGAAAGCACCAAGTCCGCAATTGCCATGATGACCCCGATGACCGAAACGATGCCGAACATTTTTTTGCCGCGCAAAAATGACCCGCGGAATGTCGTGGGTACGCCGAGCACGACTGCCAGCATCAGAATGACGAACGGTACCGACGACCCGAAATGAAAGAATTGCTGCAAGAACGGCGCACAGACGACAGTCAGGATCAGCAGGACCAGGCTGATTAGTAGCGCGAACTTTTCCAGTTCCGAAATCATGCGGTTGCGCTTGCTGGTATCCGTATAGTTGGTGACGATGTTGACGGTGAGCAAACCGAATGCCGCCAGGAAAATCGTGATTTGTGCGAATAAACTAAAAAGGACCTGCACTTCCCCGAAACTTGCGGGATGCAGCAAACGCCCCATCACCGGGTAATACAGATAATTGAGTAGGCCGATCGCCATCGAGCCGGTAAAGAAAATAGCATTGTGCCTGATGAAGGTACTTGATTGAAATGCCTTGACCAGTCGCTGCATAATCCTTACCCCCGGTTACGATTTATCGATACCCAACCCCTTTGGCATTTAGTTACTGTTTGTATAGTACTCCAATGTAGCACAAGCGAAATGTTAATTGAACCCTATCGCATAAAGCTACAACAGCAATAACCAATTACTTTTGGTGGCAAAAGTAATTACTTATTTGCTGTACAATGCAAAAAAGTTGCTTGATATTGAAAACGATTTTATAGTTGCAGTATGGCAGGTGAGGAAAAATTAGTCCAAGGTGATCCGTCCCCATGGGAAGCGGCTGCCACCGGGTTGCAATTGATAGCAGCGACAGGTGAAATGTGGCCGTCCGGATCGATTCGACGTGATCTTTTGACGGATGCAGAGGGGTTTTTAGGCATGCTGCAAGAAATTGAGCTTCATGGCGCCAGGCTTCCAGATACGGTAAATAGCGCATTAATTAGTTTTTCAATCGATTCAAATAATCTACGGTTGCTTGATCATTCGCTAAGGTCAGTCAACGCTTTCACTCGGTTCGACGCGCTAAATGCAATTCTCATTGAGATGGGTCGGCCAGGTAATGAAATCACCATTGGTGAAGATTTATGGGCTCAATTGTATGGTCAAGCGAACGATGCTGTCGGAGAAGAGGTCGCTATCGGCGATATGGTTGGAACAGATTTTCAGTTTACTGTGATTGCGCGGTCAATTGCCGACTTAAGGCTGCAAATTTCCCGAGCAGCGGGTGCTGAAGAATTGGCAGCAGTCACTCAATCTGCGAAAGAATTGATTGCCAATGCATTCGACATTATTGATACCGAACCGCGTGGAAATATCGAATCTTTGGCGGGAAAAGAATTTCTTGTAACATATCTGACTGGTCAGTTCGACCAGATTTGCGGCGAAAACGGCATGTGGCGGTTGATGTTTAACCAAGGCAATAGCGTACCGTATCTGATTTACAAATCTGCTGCCGGCGAATTGGACGCCGATGAGTTAGATGTATTGGAACAGCAGGCTGGAAGCCATGTTAAGTCGCATGCTCTGGAGGCAAGTGCCATTTTGGCGGCTGGACAACTGCAGGATGAGGATGAGCGGTTCAAATTGCTGATGCGTCAATCGCAATCACCGCTTTTTTCACGGCATGATTCGCGTGCAACTAACGCATTCCGATGGGCAAATCCGGAATTGTGGGCATACAGTGTCGGGCGGCCATCGCTCGGAATTAATAACTTAGCGGCGCTCGAATATATTATTGACGCTGACCGGCCGGATCTGATGCCGGCGATCCGCGAACGATATTCGGACGTCTGCAGGCTAGCTGCTTCGAAAAACAGCGCGATGATCGTATTAGGTTTTGCGATGGCCCTGCAGATGACGCGCAGCGCGTATGTCGAACCGGGCGAGTCGGGTAACCGGCTGCTCGGTCTGTATTTGGCAGAAGGCGAGCGATTACAAAGTGTTTTGCACGATGTGACACCTGCAGATACGAAAGGTTTTACTGATGAAATGGCTAAGCTGCTGAAATGGGTCAGTGATACGTGGCCGGGCATCGATCCGACTACGGAATTGCGGGCGGAGCTAGTCGTCCTTGAAACGGCGTCATCAATTGTAGGTATTGACGAAGATGTATTGCAGTCCCTCCGAACATATGTGCAATCCCATTGGCTTGAACTTCAGGCCCGCCGCAGCCAAAGCGGGCTGGTAGCCGACTTGGCCGAACGAGCTGAAGCTCTGTTTAAACAAGCGCAAGAAGCAGTTCTGGCGGCTCGTGCAGCAAAAAACGTGATAGGGCCGACGATAGCGCCGGGGCAAGATTCTGATGATAATAAATTAACAATCAAAAATGTCCCCGGTACTGATGAGCCATATTTATGACCGTTAAAGTGCAAGCCATTTAACTCACTACGATCTCGTCAAGTACTCTACGTGCAAGTTTTGCTCCCCTTTCGTTAAAACCAAATTCGCTATTTCCACGCCTTTCGAGCATCATTCCATAGAACGCAGCAAGTGAGATACCCCATTGAGATTGCTGCCTTCGTTCGTCCGGATTCTTTATAGGATTGCCAAAATGCACAAAACCAGAAAGTAAATGTGCGCGGGAGCCGCGGCAAGTATTCGCGACAAACGCGACCCGAGTATACAAATTGTCCGCACATACTTCTGCGAGATGTGAATCCAATCCTGTATATATTCGGGCGAAGACATTGGAAAACGAGCGCGACGTAATATATTGTGCAGCAGCATTAGGATCATCGCCAACAAAGATCCGCTCCAAATAAGCGCTTTCAAATTCTGTATGCGCAGCCGTCCAGCCGGCAACTTGTTCTACATACCTGTTTAAAGTACTTTCGGAAACGTTGTTATATGCCACCGGCACATGCCCAAATATCGAATAGACGATACCCAGCGAAGAAAGGGCATCGCGGATCTTAACCTGGTTATCAAAATAATACCCGTGGACCGGGACGATTACCCTACCGTCGATCTGGCGACCTAATACCATACCGGCGCCAGTCTCGCTATCGGCAATCGTATTGGCTACCGAACTGAATTGTTCCCACTTTACATCAGTTAATTCACCAGGAGCAACGACGATATCGCCTAACTCAAATTGCTGTATCACCGTGCCAGTTACGGGATCGAAATTGCCTGCCAAAGCTTAGTACCTTGAATTCTTTAAATCAGTATTATGGCATATTTCTTAAAACTGTTGAAAATTATTAATCAGTAGTTAACTTACTACTATCTGCTCAAGTATTAAACTGGCAAGTTGTGCTCCCGCAACGCCAAAACCGTATTTTCTGTCGCTGCCCTTTTCGAGCGTCATCCCGAAAAAAGCTGCCGGCGTTATTCCCCATTGGGGATGCGGGTATCTCTCTGTGCTACTTTTGATCGCAGCTCCAAAATAAACTGTGCCATACGACAGATGATGCCGGACTCCCCGGATATAATGAAAGATCTTCGCCATCCTAGTGTACAAACTGCTTACCTGCATCTTCATAGATGGGCTGTCATCTAATGCCTCAGCACTTGCTTTGTGAAGCGTAGAAAAAGTTAAGCAGCCTATAGCGGAGTCCGGGCCGCCTGCGCCAATAAAAATTGGTTCCAGAAAACGCGGATTGAATTCTATATGTTGTTGCTCCCATGCGTTTATCGCTGCCTGATGCTTATCAAATTCAGTCAGACTGACTTGTAATTCATTGCCGGGATTTTCGCCGTAAATCGCATAATTTACTCCTAGTGATGCCAGCTTGGTGCGTATTCGGACTTGATTATCCGCGTAGTACTTGTGTATTGGTAGAATAAGTCCGGCGCTGCCGTAACCGCTGAATACAAATCTGCCTGAGGGATCATCCGAAGCAACAGAATCCAATTCCCTGCTGAATGTCCCCCAGTACTTACTGCCCTGAAGCTCCCTCCCGGCAACGATGTCGCCAAATTCAAGACGACTGTTCAATAACCCTACAGCCGGATCAAAGTTCCCTGCCACTATTCCATTCCTTGCATCTTAAGAAATATATTATGACATAGTAATGATAACTGCGGTAAAACTTTATTAAATACTATAATTATGGTATAATATTGTAATGAGTGGACCAGAAGATTTTGACTTTGATGAATTTGTGCGGCAAGCAGGCGCTTATGCGCAGCAAGCTGCCGAAGCAGCAGATGGTAACGAACAGACTTTTCGGTCATTGGCGGCAGCCGAAACCACACTACTTATCGATTTAGACCGGAAAGCATTCGCCCCCGAAGTTAGAAAAGACTTGGCGTTTATGGATGAATTTTTGGCAACGCACCCTGCCGAAAATCTGGATGGAATATTGAAAAGATGCAGGGTGATAACCGATTTGTTGGAAATCATTGATATTGCGGAATTGCCAGAAAAAATAGCTGAGAAGTTCTCGCGTGCGAACCGGTTGGCCGAACGAGTTTATATAATCTCTACTGTGGCCATGCATCGCGCTTTTGGATCGGATTATAGCAAGATAGATTTACAGGCCCATGCGTTGTCTTCCGAAATATTGTCTGACGATGAACGACTCCTATGGGCTGCAGAGATCGATGCCTTATTGCCGGATGAACAAGGCATCAATCTGCTAGATTCCAAAGCAATTTCGTCTGCTGTTGCACTATATGGAATAGCAGCAGAAACCACCCAAGTGGAAAAATCTTTACGGCGAATGACAAGGGATATATTAGTTGTCAAATTGGAAGAACTCTATAGCCAATTCCGCATTCCCGGCCATGACGACCTTGCAGCGGTAACACGTGGAATCGCGTCTGCAATAGCGTGGGAGGAAACTGCTGGCGAACCTGGTCCGTCGTTAATAGATTTAGAAAGGTACCGCGAAAAATCAGTGGCAATGCGTTGGCCGCCGGGGGCTTATGATCAAATCGTCGCCGCACTTCGTGAAATCAAAGCAGCTTTGAATGACCAGCCCGATGATAGCTTATAGATAAAAAAGCTGCAGTACCTTAATTTACAGTTGTTTTTAAGTGTTACAATGCTTATAAATGGCGTTCGCTGACACAAAAAAGCAGATCGACGAATACGTCCAGGGTAAGAAGTGGTTCTATTACCTGCCCGTCTGGCTGTTTGGATTGTACATTTTCGTGGCACTGCTGGGGTATGATCCGAATCATCAGATGCCTTTTTTTATCCAGATCGCGCAATCGTTTGATTTCATGCTGCATGAAATGGCGCATATCGTCACGGCGTTTTTGCCGCCGATTTTGTGTGCGGCGTCCGGATCGTTTTCGGAATTACTATTGGGTACACTTCTGATTTTTACCGCTTTCAAAACCAAAGGCTATTTTTCGGTTATGATCTGCAGCCTGTGGTTCATGCTGGCCTGCCAAAGCGCTGGCGTGTATATGGCTGATGCCAGGGCGATGAAATTGTCGCTGGTGTCGCTGGGTGCTGCATTATCTGGATCTGACACAGCTACGCACGATTGGCATTTTGTGTTTGGCAAACTGCATATCTTAGGCATGGATGTACTAATCGGCGACACAATCCGCGTTATCGGCATCATAGTCGGTTTGGCTGGAATACTGTTCGCGGCATGGCTGATGTATAAGATGGCCGCCGCGGTACCGGAAAAAACTCCCGAAGAACAAAAGCAAATCGAGGAAATCAAAAAAGCCAACATCACCCCAATCGATGGATTCACCAGCTACCCGATAGGACTCGAGCCAAAACAGGATGCAAACACCAAACCTCATAACACAGACAGCAAAGAAAATCCTAAAAACCAAAGTTCAAACACAAGCAAAAATAAGCTGCAGTAAAATTGCCAAACTTCTATAAATTATGTTATAATAATATTAATTATGTTGGAGTCGAGCCCGTTTGGGATTCCTGCTCAAGTACCTCGTTCGGCCGAACCTTGGCAGCTGCTTGCGCCGAGCCGGCCGTTATTTGAACTGGGTGAAATTGCTTTGGATGAATCGCGTATCGAAGGTGACCGCCATTACGATAAAGCTCCATGGCCGGTAAGCATCGATACGGCGGCAAATGCATATGCGCAAGCATTACTACGGCAAGGTACGGCAGAATTTCAAAAGGCGCCGAATAGGGTCGCAATAATCTTTGGCGAAGGATCCTTGCATACTGCGATAAATTTTTTACCGGAAGAAACTATCATTTGCGCCGATATATCCCGGGGTGCTTGCCTGTTTATGGGCCAATATGAAACTGCGTTGCGAACATTACCAACCGCTAAAGAATGGCTTGCACATATGGACACGGTCGCATCCGTTTCTGCATACGAAACCGAAGAATCGTATTTAAACACAATTAATTTTTATTCGTATATCTGGAATAAAGACGGATATTCGTATGCGGCGACCGACGAGCCTACTTATGCGCGTTCTCACGCAGCGGCACAGACTAAAGCGATCATCCCATGGCGTATGAATTTATATGAAGCGTCGCATTTTACAAAACTAGCAGAATATCTGCGAAATCTTAACGCAAACGTGACGTTTGTGAATTTGACAAACATCCTCGGAATTAGTAACGAAACAAAAGAAACCTATAATTTAGTCGCAGATAATTTGGCGTTACTCCCAACCACCCAGATGATGCCAATTCTGGCAAGTTCTTATAAAATCCGTCAAGCACTTCATGTCCGGCCTAATTTGCACGAAGGTGACGGGCTGACGAACCGCATAATATTCGGTACAGATCATTTGCGTCAGATAGGCACGTATCGCAAACTTAGTGGATCTGATACTGAAGATATTGTAGCGTGATCTAGCCAATATTCTGAAGCTAAGACTCCCATGTGATTTAAGAGAATTATCCTCGCAAAAGTAAAAAATATGTTTAAATATATACGATGAGCGAAGCGGTGCGCAGTATATTGGAAGATGTAGCTGACACGGCTGGTGTGATGCGATCCATGGCGGAAGAAGCACATCACGCAGCAGTAGAAGTAAGAGATAGACAGTGTTCTGTTCCGTTTGGATTATTAGTAGTCGGTTTGGGAAATATGGCATTTACTGGAGTTGGTTTTGCCACAGAGCAGATGACGCGAAGCGATGTTGCCGCCTCGTTTGAAGGGACTGCCCTACGAATAGGGTTGCTGAGTCTTGCTTTGAGTGCAGTCACGGCTGCTGGAAAATACATAAAAAATTTGAAACGCCAGAGCCAATAGATTATTGGGAGGACGTTTGTCCTAAAATGTAAAAATATGTTTAAATATATTTATTATGGTTGAGGGACTGCTGAAAGCTCGTCGAAACGCACTGGAAAGCGAATATGCTATGCATTATGGCGGTGCCGAACTCGGTCTTGGCGTCCTGGCCGTGGCAGGTATCGCTGAGGTCGCCTTTTTGGCCACTGGTAATGATGGTGCTGATATGGCGAGATTCTCTGCATTTTATCTGGGTTCAATTATTACAGCATTTGCAGCAGTATGCACTATAGGAAAATATGTGAAAGATCGGTGGCTTTAAAAATTGTAATTGCTTTTGCTTTTGGTGGTACAATAGTGCTTAAGGGTAACTATACACATGGAACGGGACGAAGATTTCAAGGCTTTGGAACGACTGATACAGGGATTCGAACACCTGGCTGATTTCGACCGGCTTGATGACGAAACATACAAAAAATTCCAGGCTTTGCTAGACCGGTTCGCCGAAAAGTACCAATTGGACGAAGCTGCCGGTGCCCGCCGATTTATGCTCTACGAAATGCAGGCCCTATTGCATCATGTAAAGGGTGACTTTGAAAAAGCCGAAGAATTCCTCCATGCTGCCAAAGTAATGATGGCAAACGACATGAATTTCGTCTCAAAATCAGCCCGGCAATGGGCAACCGAAAACTAAATAAAGAATCTATTTTTATTAGCTTGGCGGCTGCGGTTCAGCCACTAAATTGACATTTCCGGTTACGCCGTCGCCACTTTCTTCGCTTGTAACTTCGTAATGGGTGATATTTCTTTGCGCGTGCGCGGCGCGCCTGGTGCGAGGTATCAGTCTGACAGCTGCGGTCAACCCGCCAAGTATTACCATCTGTTCTTCGTATTGATACATTTTCTCAAATACGCTGCCATCTAGTTCAACGACCTTACCTGCCGAATTCAATACCGAAAATACAACGTCATCCCTACGTATAGCAAAACGAGTTTGCGGAATGCCGTCTGCTTTATATTCGGGTCGCTGGTCCCTGTCGTAGGTGTGTGGGGAAAAAGCTTGCGTGACAAGTTCCACGACTTGATCGCCGGCAACGTCATAACCCAAAAGCCAGGCGTGTAACTCTTGCTGCTTTTGCCCGGAGGCTAATTCTGGCTGAAATATTGCAACCCTAGATTGTTCATCGACGCCAAACATGCCTAAACATCGTCTCCAGGGAACATTGCCTGCCTGGATGGTTTCCACCGTGATTTCAAGTAACTCTCTGCGAGCGGCTTGAACACCTGCGAGTGCCTCTGGATCTTCAATTATATATGGTCCGCTCGGCCCAGCCGGCAGCTCAAGTAAATTAAAGCCGATTGGTGATGATGGTCCGGCACGCGCCACTAGTTCAGCCATGGTTACCCTCCATTACAGTATTAACTATACAATGTGGAAGCTATAAATCAACAGTTTTGAAATGCACTTGTGGTTATTACAAAGTCGTTTTTATACAATCGCTGCAAAAGCCCTGTATTTCTATTTGGTGTTCCGTTGGTTTGAAATTCTGATCTGAGGCCAGATTATCGATGAAATTTTCTAGCGCGTTTTCATTTATGGGGATAACCTTTTTGCAGTTCAGGCAAGTTAAGTGGTGATGGTGTTCTGCAAAAGCATCACTAAGTTCGATTTTATATTTCCAACCGATATTTATACGCCGCACCACGCCAATTTTTTCAAATACTTCGATAGTCCGATATACACTTGCACGGTCCATGTCTTTTGCGGCCGCGGCACACAAATCGTGCATACTCATCGGTTCTTTGCCAGCGAGCAGATCGAATAAGGATTGCCGCGGTTTGGTTACGCTGTATCCATTTGATTTCAAAAAACTGGAAAATTGCGGTTTCACATCTGTCATATCCTTAAAATATATCAAAAATGCGACAGAATCGCAATAAAAACATATGCTATAATACTTTTACTTGTAAAGCATAAAAACTATAAACAAAAAAATGCCAACCATTCAGCGGCAGCATAAACAAATAAAACATCGCAAAAAATTATCGTTTGCGTTAGCGTTCGATGTATTTTTGATAGCTGTCGTAGCGATCATTTTTACTGCTGGGTCTAAGACCTTTGCCGCTACCCACAACATTACTGGTGGGACCAACGGTTCATCGTGTAATTCTGGCGGTTACTTTACGCCAAGCTCGTTAACGGTAAATTCTGGCGATACTGTGACGATATCTGTACCTTCGAACGACCCATACGCCGGTGGTTTGCAGGTGCACGGATTTCCAGAAGGCAATTTCACTATTCCGCGCGGCGGCCAGCATACGACACAGACTTTGACGTCAAATGTCAGTTATTACGGCACGTGGCCGAGCACCGGCTGTACGAAAGGTTCAGGGACAATAACCGTTACGCAGCCTTCGAGCCCGCCGCCCCCAACGCCACCGCCATCGCCATCACCTAGCCCTTCGTCGCATCCATCACCCAGCCCCACGCCAACTCCATCACCGAGCACAGGTTCCAGCTCGTCTGGTACGACGACAAAGCATTCATCTACGACGCCGCCCCCTGCCGCAGCATCCAAGACGACAGCGCAAAATTCGACTAGTACAAGTGGTTCAACTGAAACGACAAGTACGGATTCGGCTGCTGCTACCCAATCTACCCCGGCGACTTCTGATACGATGAAGAAAGTTTCATCAACCCGCAAAACGATCGGGCTCGCAAGCATCGTACTAGCTGCCGGTGTTGCTGGCTGGTGCATTTGGCAATTCGTCATCAGACCGAAAAAACTGTAATCGTTCGGATTTTCCGAGAGTTAGATAACCGTAAGTGGTATACTATGCTGTAGATCAGCTAAATTTTCAGGCTGCATATGGCAAAAAGAAAAATCAGTTTCCGGCATAGAATCAAAAATAGGCGCGTATTGGTCGCTATCGTCTTCGACGTGTTCTTTATCGCCGTTGTCGCCTTCGTTTTTAACATTAATTTTAATATTTTCGCGGCATCCCACAATATTACCGGCGGGTCTTATGGACCGCTCTGTAATTCTGGCGGCTATTTTACACCTAGTACAATGACAATTTCTTCCGGAGATACGATTACAATCTCGGTGCCGGCGAACGATCCATATTCCGGCGGGCTTGAAGTCCATGGATTCCCCGAAGGCGACTTTACCGTCCAAAACGGCCATAGCCACACAACCAGTGCGCTGACATCCAATGTCAGCTTCTACGGTTCGTGGCCCTACACCGGATGTACCAAAGGTTCCGGGACGATCACCGTGACGCACCCTGCCCCGCCTCCGCCACCACCACCGCCATCACCAACTCCCACGCCAAGTCCAACACCACACCCATCGCCGACACCACCGACGAGCGCGCATCCAGCGCCGAGCCCTTCTCCGACTTCATCTGGCAATCACACGCCACCGCCACCGCCAACAGCTAAGACAAGCCCGAATCCGTCACCTACTCCCAGTCCGTCACCTATGCACGCACCAAACGAACACGTCGAAAACGTCCAGCAGCCGGCGCAAGCTACAGCGACCAACTCGATACAAGCGGAAAAAACCAGTTCGCACCTAACACCGCAGCGAAAGGCGGTCGGCTTTACCAGTTTATTCTTGGCCGCTCTCATTTCCGGGTGGATTATCTGGCAATTGTTCCTGCGCAAACCAATGTATTGAACTAATCGAAAGGTATAGACATGCTCAGCAAATTTCAAAACAACCCGGACATAGCTACCTGGATTTTACGATTGGGGCTCGTATTCATTTTTGCCTATGCCGGCATTGACGGTTTGCGGCACCCGCTGTTATGGGTCGGCTACATGCCGAAATTTCTTTTAGACACGTTTGACCAGACGGTTCTAATGCGATTTTTCTCGATTGTCGAACTGCTGCTGGCATTGTGGCTGCTGGTGGGCGTGTATCTACGATGGGCCGCGTTATTAGCTGCAGCGATGTTAGCGGGTATAACGTTGAGCAATCTTCCTAATTTCCTTATTACTTTCCGCGATGTAGGCCTATTTGCAATGGCTTTGGCACTTGCCGTTCTGGCCAAGGAGTAATTCCCTATAAATAAGAAGTAAGAAATATTTACATAATGAAACTGCAATTACGATTTTTCCTGGTATTGGCATCGATATTCATCGTCGCTGCCGCTTTTTTGACGATGCAGCGGCATTTTGAACTCGACCGCTCAGCTAGCGTGTTGTCGAGCGAGTTGTCCCAGCGCAAGAAATATCTTCAGAATCTGGTAGCACTTGAGGGGTTGCAGGAAAAGACATTCGTAGAAGATTATTCGTTCTGGGACGATATGGTCACGTTTATGAAACATGACGATCTGGCTTTTGCTCACGAAAACCTTGATACCGGCCTCAGTACGTTCAAGACAGACGCTGATTGGGTGTACCGTACTGATGGTTCGCTCTTGTATTTTAGCTCGGCCGACAATAAGAAAACGCTACTGCAGATTGATGTGCCCAATAGTTTTTTTGACCGGCTCAAAACGCACAAATTCGAGCATTTTTACCGCTATGTAAATGGTAATTTGTTGGAATTCAGGGCGGCTACGATCGTGCCGAGCGACGATCCTGATCACAAACCACCCGCGCAAGGTTATCTGCTCATCGGACGGGTACTCAATGACTCGTATACCAAATCAATCGCGAATCTAACGGGCGATAACATCAGTTTCAGCGGCCCGCGTGATACGGATGATAAAAAAACTTCGGATGTTATCTCGTTCGGCCAACCGTTCCAAGATTGGGATGGCACGCCAGTTGCTACGCTACGTGCGTCTACGAAAGTGCCGATAATCAGCGATCTGCAACATAAATATGTCCGTCAGTTGCGTTTGCTCGCTGTATTTACGATACTTGCATCGGCGCTCATCATCGCGCTCATTTGGTGGGTGGTACTGAAGCCGATACGTCTATTGAATCGTTCGATCAAATCGAAGCAACCCGAATTGCTAGATACTCTGAGCCGGCAGCGGACTGAATTCGGTACGCTCGCACTGACCGTCAAAGAGTTTTTCCAGCAAAAGCTGTCGTTGGAAGAATCCGAGTTTAAGCGGACCGAGTTAGAAAAGCTGAACAAAGAAAAAACCTCATTCTTCGCAGTGGCAGCGCACGAATTGAATGGTCCGGCTTGGAACGTCAAATTGTTCGCGGAATATCTGGCATTTCTTATCAGCAAAAAAAGCAGCGAACAGGAAATAAACAAACAAGTCAGCCGAATAGAACACCAATCAATAAAAATGAACATGCTCATCAACGACCTTCGTGCTGCCAGCGGCGGCAACCAATCGATGGAATATAATTTACGCGATTTTGATTTTGATGAAATTATCAGAGAAGAAGTCGAAGAAGCTAAGTTCAGCACGCCGAATAAAATCGAATTTTCTGGTGAGACCCACGCGCATGTCCACAGCGACCCCGACCGGCTCGGCCAAGTGATGACGAACCTGATTCGCAATGCCAAAAAGTATTCACCCCACGGCGAAGAAATCAAAGTACACATATCATTGCAGAAAAACTTGGTTGTGGTGAGCATCCATGATTCCGGACCTGGTATTGGATCAAGCGATTTACCGCATATATTTGAGCGCTTTTATAAACCGGCCAGTGTTAGCCCCGAATATCTCGGACTTGGCCTTGGCCTGTATGTTTCGAAAACTATTATTGATGCGTTGGGCGGCAAAATCTGGGTTACCAGCGAACTCGGTAAGGGTTCTATATTCTACTTTTCCCTGCCGGTAATCCCTTGATGTTAGCTGGGTGAAATTGCTAACACCCTGGCAGCGAAGTAGCTAACAGATTGATTTGACTAAGCGCAGTATAGTTGAAGATGCCCTGAAAATTTTGATCAGGGATTGGGAGGTGTTCATGAACCAATACGAAGGCACGATGAAAAGCACGAGGCAGATTTCACAGCCAGACAAAACAGCAGTTCAACAGCAAGAATCGCGGCAAGAGACGAGGGCAGAGCTCCGTCACGCTATCATCGGGTCGAACCAGGTCCTGGCGACTGCAACGACCGTATTGGCTATTTTTCCCGACACTTTTGCATTGGACCGCGCCAAATTGACCGTCACGAAACGTCATTTTTTCTCTACTGCCGAAGTTATGAGCATCCGTGTAGAAGATATCTTGAATGTCACCGCTAAGTTGGATCCCCTGTTTGGATCAATACAGGTTGTCAGCCGCATAATGGGTGTTGAACAGGTTAATACTATTGGCAACTTCTGGCGCCGTGAGGCTATGCGTTTAAAGCGTATTACTCAAGGTTATGTCATTGCGCTGCAGCGCCACATCGATTGCAGTTCTTTGGGTACGCCTGAGTTAGTTTCACTGCTGGATGAGCTGGGCGAAGATAACCACGAGCAAGCCCAGCAAAAATAGGTGCTGTTACAAGGTAACAGGCAACGAGAAATAAAACGTCGTCCCTTTGTTTTCGATACTGTCGAACCATAGGTCACCGCCCAGGCTTTCGGCGATCATCTTGGTCAAGTACAACCCAAGGCCAGTACCGCTGACATCATGTGAAAGTATATTGTTGGCGCGAAAAAATTTGGTAAAAATATGCGCTTGGGCGTTCAGGGGTATCCCATATCCGGAATCCTTTATGCTGATGATGATATTTGCGCCGCTTTTTTCAATTTTAATCAAAATTTTTCCTCCTGATGGCGTGTATTTGACGGCATTCGTTAAAATATTGACCAAAACTTCTTTGGCAAGTTGCTTGTCTGTGCTTACTAGAATCTTGTACCGTTCCCGGAATTGCAGCGACAATTTCTTTTCTTGGATAACCGGCTTTATTTCGGTGAGGATTTCGTGAATCAGGGATTTCATATCAACCAAGCCGGGGCTGATTTCGATGCCTTTGGTTTCGACGCGCGTGATATTCAGCAGCGTATCGATGAGTTCGTTCATACGTTTTGCCGAAGCTAATATCGTGTCTACGAATGTGTTTTGCAACTCGGTCATATCGCCGCCCAACCCGTCCTTCAGCATGTTGGCGTAGATATTGACGCTGGAGAGCGGCGTACGCAGCTGGTGTGACGCGAGCGAAATGAAATCTGATTTCATTCGTTCCATCTGGATTTCTGACGTAATATCACGGATCAGCTGGACGGATCCGACCGGTTTGCCATTGACGATCAGCGGCGATACCGTCACATGTGCCGGTATCTGCGAGCCGTCTTTGCGCTTATATAACACCCGTTCGCTGACCACTTGGCCGGTCAGGAACGACCGGGCAATCGGTCGTTCGATGACGTTGAGCGGCTTGCCGGATTCGTAAACTGCCACGACTTTCTGGGTGAAGCGTTCGCCCATGATTTCTGACTTTTTATAGCCGAAAATATCCAGTGCTGATTGGTTGATGCGCGTCACTTTTCCGATTTCATCAGTAGCGATCAAGCCTTCGCCGATGCTGGCGAAAAGCGCCTCGATCTCGTTTATATGCCGTTTTGGATAACGTGTTTTGCGGATCTGCTTGGGTGACATTGTTCTAAACCGTTAATTTCTTTAGATCCACTATATACTTTTTAAGCAATTTTTCATCATCGGTTAGCAGTGACATGGCCACTTTAATCCATGCTATCAAGTCCTTCAGATCACCTTTCTGCAGTTGCTCGGGTGTCTTGTGCAGATGGTTTCTGATCTGGCGTTTTACGAAACGGTCGGCAGCCGGACCTAAATAGTCGTACGTGATATCAACGACTTCCGAGTAAAGTCTGGTTGACTGCCTGACGGTCATGTTAGACTTCCTCGATCTTTTTTAACGTGCGTACACCCATAGCAATCAGAACATATGACACAGCCATGAAAATGAGCAGAATGTATACGATAATCAATATCCAATTGAGTGATAAACGAGTGAGTTTTTCTGAAATCGTAACCAAGTATTGTAATAAAATCGTAACTGTAATGATCGCACCTAGACCCATCGCGAGTGTCCGCCAGCTGCGGCGATAAACGACGCCCGGCACTTTCAGCCGGTAGTGGTTGATCTCGTATACGGCGAGCAGCCCGATTCCCCACATGTAGATATATGGGAATGCGAGTGTTACCAGCATGGTTATCGGCTTCATGTGGTAGGTGCTATTGAGCCGGTTTTCGGTACTGACAATCAGATGCGCGTATGTTATTCCAATGACTATCGTGGAAATTATCAGTAAGTTCACATCACGCAGCGAAATGCGCATTTTTGTAAGGTCGCCTAATTTTCTGGCTCCTATGCTAATAAAAATAAATCCCGCTAAGGGGATTGCCAGCATGACATAATTTTGCAGGACGCCGACGGGGGCTGTTAAGCTAGGATGCATTTCGACTAGCCAATTCGTATATAACGAAAAATTGGATGATATCGGCAGCCAATACGCTAACAATCCGATGCCAATTGAGATTTTTGCTAACGCTTTGCCGTCTTTGTTTTTGCGAATGAGTTTAAGATAATCAACCAATGTATAAAACCCGTACAGTGCGCAGAGCCAAATACCGGCGTATAAGACGATTATTGTCAGGTCGAGCATGCGCATTTGCGCTAACGTGATGTGATATCGCTGCAATGTGCCGTCCGGCGGCGGAATCAACAACGTCCCGACCGTATATAATGCCAGCAAAATACCATAAGAAAACAAGACTTTCGATTTCGTACTCATAATAATCCTATTTCACGTTTTTAAAGGACTGGTTTGTATATGTTTTTAGCATTTTTGTAGGTATTTTTAATGAAGTGGTTTCTATATGACGCATGATATTACCCTTAATGTTAAAAACCTGACAAAATCATCATACAGTACAGGTTGTACATGCAGTAGTTGGATTATTTACAGATATACCGTTATAATTATTACAGTAAAGTTTGCTTACAAACGCACATACTTCAATTATTGGGGTAGCATATGAACAAATCCAAACAAGCCATCAGTGTATTGATTGTCGAAGACGAGCCTTCGTTGAACGATGCATATAAGCGGATTCTAGAGTCAGAACGAATAGATGTCAGGTCCAGTTTTAATGGACGCGAAGCGCTAGATGAACTGAAATCGATGCAACCTGATGTGATTCTACTCGATTTGAAGATGCCGGTCATGGATGGCATCGAATTTTTGCAGAAATTACCCAAAACTAAGGCTGCTGGCAAGGCAAAAGTAATTATATTCAGCAACTACGACGAACAAGCCGAGATAAAGGATGCGTTCGCATTAGGCGCCACCAAATATATGCTGAAAGCCTGGGCTTCACCAAGTGAGGTTGTCAAGGTCGTCAAAGAAGTCGTCAACTCCGACTAGACCGCAAAACCCCCTGTCTTAATCCAGAATATATCTATCATTACTTTTTCTAGAAAAAGTAATCAAAAAGTCGCCAGAAGTGTGAAGAAACATGACTTACAAATAGCACTCACTGACTGCGCGTCAACAACTCCCTTTGGTCGGGTCCATTCTCCTATTCATAAAAGAAGGAATGGACCACAGTTGCCGCTTTATTCAGCCACTGAGTGCTATTTGCAAATATAGCTTCACGCCGTGCTCACGATTTCTTTAGTGGATTGTTCGCTCGGGTTCGGCATATATTTGACACTAATCGTGCCAAATAACAGTTTATTCAATTCTGGCAACAAACGAAAGCTCGCCGATGTCGAGCTATATCAATAATTTGCTGCGTATTATTTAATGGAGGGGAAGTTGGCTGGATTCCCGGCGGCGAGCCATCATGCCAAGCGTAAAAACAGCCGCGGCGTTGGTCAGATCTATCACGAAGCACTCGCCTGCGCGGCCAAGGTCACGTAATCCGGCGGTAGTGTCCGCAGTTGCTTCGGCGCTTGTCGGGGCTGACTCAGCTGCCGCTAATTCGATTCCGGCTTTCGCGGTTACCAATAATGTCGGCACTATTAGCAAAGCACCAACAGATTGTACGGTTCTGTGGGGCCAATTTCGATGAATTGAAGATTCAGCGGCGGTTCGACTCATAAAACAATAATAATATAAAAAGGCAAAAAAGTCAACTAGTCATTGCACTTTTTGTTTGTTCATCGAGGCAAAACGCAGTCTGTCGCTTTTGGCTATTATTGTCATCAAAAGCAATGTTATAAATATATTGGTAATTTATTACCGAATTAAATCGTAAGGTGGTCGAATTCTTCTGCGCCTAGGGATGAAATCAGATCGGGTAAGTTGATCGTGTAGAATCCGTTCGTGTAATCAAGCATGCCGCGTTTTTTCAGTTTGACTGCTTCGGTGGCTACCGATTCGCGGGCAATGCCGATCATGCTAGCAATCTGGGCGTGGGTCAATTTGAACGGAATGCGGTAGATATCACTCTTGCGCTTGTCGACTTCCCCGAACCGCAAAACAAGGTAATGGAGTAATTTGATGAGTTTTTCTTGCGATAACGAATGTTCGAGCGCATGGATGTGTACGGTTGCTCCGATAAAACTGCTTGCAAACTGAGAAACTAGTTTGTTTGCTAATTCTTTGTCGTCTTCGATTTGTTTAAGCAGTTTGTCTCGCGGCAAAGCTATCAGTTCGCACCCAGTAAATGCGCGGTAATAATACAACGAGACCGGCGACCGGTTAAAAATCCATTCGACCGGAATGACATCGCCTGCCGAGAAAAACGCGATGATTTGTTCGTCGCCATTGTTGTTGATGGTATACGAAACTACGAATCCACTATAGACGAATAATACGAATGGCGGAATTTCCCCCTGAAACAGGACGATATTATTAACCCGGTATTTTCTGATGGTCAGAATATCGGTTATCTTTGCCAGGTCTTCCCGTGTTATAGCCTTGTCGCTCATACCCACCATCCAGTATGCCACAATCAGGAAATAACCTGAAATGGCAGTAGCGACAAATTGCATGTCGTATAATGGAAATAATAGTTCAAACATGCAAGGATCTGGTAAATGACCGATAAAATCAACGGTGTAGATTTTGAAAATGCCTTAAAGCTAGCTAAAAAATTCTTACCAAAAGTGTCTCGGTCAAAAGTCGCTATACCTGCTCCCGGCATGGGTGAAGGCTCATGGGTTGGCGCACCCAGCGCTATTGAGTCTGACGGGCATATATACTTAGCATACCGATCTAGACGCCCGATCGGATCTGGCCGCGGCCAAGGTGTAGTGATTGCAAAATCCAAAGACGGCTTTACATTTGAAACTATAAATATGATTCCAAAAGAAGCGATGGACGCGGCTTCGCTTGAACGTCCGACGCTCGTTAAGGTGGACGACAAAACCTGGCGGCTCTATTTAAGTTGCGCAACGATGGGTACGAAACACTGGCGCGTAGAAATGATAGAAGCAAGTCGTCCTGAAGATTTCGATCCAGTTAACCGTCGCATGATACTGCCAGGAAGCAAAAAATGGGCAGTTAAGGACACGGTGATTCAAAAAAATAATGGTAAATGGGATATGTGGGCGACGTTTCATCCGTTGGATATCAAATACGAAGAAGACCGCATGCATACCCGCTATGCAAATAGTACGGATGGCATCAATTGGAAATGGTCAGCTGGCGCGGCATTGACGCCGCGGCAAGGTAAGTGGGATGCACGGGGTGCACGGGTTGCCGCAGTTTATCAGACTAAAGGCATGGTAATCGCATTTTATGACGGAAGAGCCAGCGCAGCGGAAGACAAAGTGGAGCGCACCGGTATTGCCGTAGGAATCAGACCGGATAAATTAGTAGGGATCGGTGAAAATGTTTTCGCCGAGTCGCCATATCACCGTACGTTGCGATACATGGACATTACGAACCTGAAGAACGGTAACTTCCGTACGTATTACGAAATTGCAACGGATGACCAGTCTCACGAGCTGCGGACTGAGTTGATAAAATTAAAGTAAAAGCTTGCTATACAAAGTATAGTACTATATTATTGATAGTGATACTTTAATTTTAAGAACGAATTTAGGAGCAATCATGAAGGCAGCACAGATTACAGCATATGGTCCAGCAGAAAACATAAAAGTCGTTGATGTTGAAAAGCCATCGGTTTCTGACGGAAAAGTACTAGTAAAAGTCCACGCCGCTAGCCTTAATCCGTTTGATATTTCAATCCGTGAAGGTTATGTCGCGAAAAATCCGCAACTAGAAAAGCCGCTAACGCTTGGTGGCGATTTTGCCGGCGAAATCGAATCAGTCGGTTCCGGAGTTATAGATTACAAAACTGGTGACCAAGTTTACGGAAGCGCACTTACTTTTGCGGGTGGAACCGGTGCGCTTGCCGAATACACGGCCGTACCAACAAAAAATCTGGCCATCATGCCTGAAACTCTTGATTTTGCACGGGCGGCTGCCCTACCGCTCGTCGGTTCAAGCGCAGTACAGGCACTATACGATCATATGAATTTGCAGTCCGGCCAGAAGCTGCTGATCATTGGCGCCAACGGCGGCATCGGTACGGTCGCGATTCAGATCGCCAAACACCTAGGCGCGAATGTCATAGCCGGTGTTCACGGCGCTGCAGATGATGATTTAAAATCGCTTGGTGCTGACGAAATTGTCGATACCGATTCGCAGGCATATGCCGATCTTAAAGATATCGATGCGATTCTTAATTTGGTACGCGGTACAGACTTCGAAAAACTTTA
>DATIJK010000059.1:0-20069 GCA_035478715.1 Saccharimonadales bacterium (SeqCode) | reverse complement strand
GTGGTTTCCTGGACGAAGAAAAGAAAAAACCCAGCCAATCAAATAATTAAAGAGTCAGTTCAGCGGCTGCGATTGCGACAGCGATGAATACCACACCCAGCAACTGGATGGCCGAACTTTTCCCTGACGGCGGCAGATGATGCTGCCGGATAGCTTTGTCGGCCGCGCGATAACGATGATATCCGATAAGTGATACGGTGGCACCAAGTAAAATGACTGTGAATCCTAAAATTCGTTTTTCGCTATGGAAACCTATCAATGCAATGCCGCCGGCTTCGATAGCCAAACTAGTCCGGATCCAGGCAAGTAACGTACGTTCATTGGCCAACAGAAATCTCGCATCAACATCTACCTGTTCCGCTTTAGATATATTTTTTGCCATTCAGAAAAACTCTGGAAAAAACTTGTTTAACTTAATTTAATAAAAGTATATATGAGTAAAAACAGTCTTTCAAAAATTGCATTACTCAAAAAACATGGTAGAATATATTAAATGAGTGAAATGCGCAACTCCGAAAGCAGCTACCACGAACAGCTTAGAGCAGAAGTTCGGCTACGCGACGGGATTAACACCTGCCGACGTGTTGCGGGGGTGACCGACGGCCAGCCGGTCAGCATTGCGACCGTAGATATGGGCGCAGCGCTTATAACCACGCTTCGCAGGGAAAATGACGCCCGTCCCAAATTCAGTTCTATAAGTACCTTAGGCGGCCTGCGCAGATATTTAAAGCTTGGCGCCGATCACGACACCCAGGATATATATTATGTCGATACGACAGGTGCACCTGGTATATCGCCATTCCGTGCATCAATCGATGGTTTTACGATTACTATTGAAGATTTGGGAAAACAGACCGACACTCCTAACGCCCACGCGCTTTTAATGGGCGATGAAAACCTGGCCGCGCTATGGCGTATCGGCGATATTCTGCACGGCAAAGAGCTTGTCGAGCCGGGTAGGCAACTATTTATTGATTGCAAACAAAGTTCGCCTTGCACGCATATTGAAGGCGCAGAAACTGGAATAATGCCTTTAAAACTTTTCGATTTGCTTGGCGCTGATACAACCGAACAATTTAGAGAAAGATTTGATTTATTTGGTCCGCAAACTCTATGGTCCAGTACAGCCGGATTATCGTCGATCGGGCTTGAGGTTGATTATGTCAAGACGTGGCAGCAAAAAAGTAACTCAAACAGATATGGTTACCTTGTAAAATTCCAGACAAATCCGTACGGCGAAGGCGAAGCGTTGATCGCGGCCGTAATTGCTGATTTTTCCGGAACTGAGCCGACTGATAGTTTGATCAAGTATTCAGAATCTAAGCCGTTTACGCACAGACATGCCGGTGAAGATAGGCCGATAGCGCTTGATCCAACCCAGCGAGCAATGGTTCATGACGCGATTTTGACGCAGGTCGTGCCGAATAGATTGAGCATCTTAAGACCATATGCATAGAAATGACTAACTTAATTACGAATCCGTTTAGTTTGAACCGTGAGCTGACTTTCCATGACGCAGTAGCCGACTATGCGCCAGCAACACTTTTTAAGTACGGACGGAATGCGGAACGTGTGCCGCATTGGCTCGGGTTAACGGTGACCGTTGATAATGGTGAGTTTAATGCCGGCGAGCATGTAACGATCGGCCTTGCGGTTGCACGGTGGACCGTGGAATTTGAAGGGACGGTGAAGACATGTTCAGTCGAGGAGGGCACGACAATCGAAGGCCGCGACGAACGCTTCGGTAGTGCTTCGATGTATCTCGGTATGAAGCCTGATGTAAACGGCGGTTCATTGATAAAATATGGCATCAAACTTACCGCTTCAGGTCGAAAATATCTTGCACCGTTGAACGCGTTGCATGGCTTGTTGATACTATCGGCGCCATCCTTCGCAAATGAATACAAAGAAAATATCGTGAGATCTATCCCGGATTCTGAAAAATTGGTACGGCCTGGATCTAATTCCTAAATGTTGACGTATGCTAAAGAATTCCGCGGCGGCGCATGCGGCGGCGTCTGCCTGCTATTGATACTGGGGTAAGGGGGCGTCCGATCATATTTTTCTCCTTTTATAATTTATTTATCGGCTCTAACGTTTTGATATCTTCTAAAGCGGCCAGTACTTTATCGTCATGGATCCTGCCATCATCGATTAAAAATCCGCCGGCATCAATCAACGCCTTTTTCAGCCCCTTCGCCCATAAATGTTCGATAACCAAAATGCCTGCGGCTGTGTCATTTTCCATTTTCTTGCCGATTTTTTCGACGTCTTCGACAGTTAGTAAAGGCATATCGTCATTAAATTCTAGTTCGCCGAACGTTTTTTTCAGCTCATCAGATTGCTGACTGAATTCACCTTCGATAACTTCGCCGTCTTTGTCTTTCATGACAAATAACAGGTCGATTATACGAATAGTTTTATTTTTGGCAGCTTTTGTCAGTTCGTCCAGGATGCTGCCATCGAAATTGTTGCCTTTAAACCCGACAACGACATAATCTACCGGTCCAAGCATAGTGCCCCTTTCTTGCAATGCGCAAAAATTACGTTTGTAATATTCAACATACCACTTAGTTGCATAAACCACTATGAGTTAGGTCACATATTGCTAAAAACACGACAAATATTTTTATATAATCAAAACGTGGAATCGCTTGAGGAATTTAACAAGATCGTGGCCAGGGAATGTGATGAATATTGGCTAGTTGGGATTGGGAAGCATGTCCAGCGTCTGCGCGGACACCTGTTGACTCGAGGATGGCAGCCGCCAAGAAAGAACAGTTTGGTTCGCCTGTGCGTTGACAGGGACGCAAACCCTTATTACAACCCGGGAATAAGAAGTTTAATAGCTATTGCCCTGAATCGTAATAATGGTTATGTAACAATTGAGTGGTATAACAGTATAGCCGATGGCAAGTCTATTGAGTTCGCGCCGCCTCCTTATGGTATGGCGGTTTGTGATGTCAGTGACGCGATTGATTCGCCGATTTCATTTAAAAAAGTGTCAAAAGCAATGCACCCAAACGAATTAGGGGGCATGTTATTTATAGCGACTAGATATTTTGAAACAGATAGAGAAAGGCTTCACTATACTGGTTATGAAGTAGATTTGCGTCCGCAGGTACCGGACCATGATATTGAAGCTTTTGATTTAGCGACAGAAACTACGGTCAGTTTTTCGCCATGGGGTTTGGCGGCTGAAATACTGTCCAAGGAATTCGCGTTCAGCACTCCGCAGATAGAACACGATCCTGCGATCGTGGCTGCCGGCGAAATCGTATTGGCTAAAGTTTCTCAAAGGCAAATGCATACCGGCGGATGACTAATTGCCATATAATAACCGACTCTTAATAATTTCATCATTAAAGCAGCAAACAAACTCTATTGCTATTTGCAGCAAACTAAATTGTAAGGTATATACTTTAAACAGCGGAAAAAATGAATTCCAATAAAAAAAATAGTAAAAAAATCGCAGGCTTTCGCGCGAAAAGTTACCTGATATCAAAGATCAGCGCGACCGCCAGCGTTTTAGTATTGATTTCTGTGGTAATTTTATTCGCTGCAGGCGGGGTTATAACACAAAGGGGTAGCTCGGCTGCGGGTATCGATCCTACTACTTGGGTGCCTTCAACCGCAACCGGCGCATGGTATATGAATCGGACAAACATAAGTGGTGGTACGATTGCAGATTATCAGCAGCGTGAAACACAGTTTGGGCGAAAGTTCGACGGCCACATGTTCTTTATGCACAACCAAGTTGTAGCTGGGGATTTTGATGTACCCCACTGGTCGCTTGCTACAGACAAAGTTCCGTTCGTCATGCTTTCGTGGGGAATTAATCCGCCATCAACAGTCATGGCCGATATCAATGCGGGCAAGGAAGATGCTAATATCAAATTTTTTGCTGATAACGTCAAATCACAGCTTTCGCCGTACGGGCATGTATTTATCCGTCCTTTTTATGAATTTAACATCGCGGGCAACCCGTACAATGCCAACAACAATCCAACAGTATTTATTAATGCCTGGAAACATTTTGTAGATATTTTCCGAAATGATAACGTAACGAACGTAAAATGGGTGTTTGACCCGAACCGGGTAGCTTCTTCTTCGACATTAAATCCGGTACCTTTTTACCCCGGAGCGAGCTATGTTGACTGGATTGCGATCGATACCTATCCAAAAAACCAATACCTTACACCGAAGCAGTTAGTTACAACAGGCGATGGCTCACCGGGTTCTGATTGGTATGACACATTCAAAACTTATGGTAAGCCGTTGATGGTCGCCGAGATGGCGATACAGGCATCGGACCAATATGGAGCGGGCACACCGACACGAACAGTGTGGTGGAATACGCTCATCAGTGATTTGAAATCATTGCCGCAGATCAGGGCGTTTGAATATTTCGATTCAAACACGAATTTTAATTGGATGTATGATGCGCCGGGAACCGCATCCGGCGATTCTGCAGCCCAGGCTTTAGCAGGTGCAAAAACCGCTATTAATAATTGTTATCTAAACGTACTTGCTGCATCTTGCAACGCAAAGATACAAGGTGACATAAATAACGACGGCAAAGTAAATATTTCTGATTTATCGATGCTGCTGAGTGACTTTGGCACGGCGAATGCTCGCTCAGACTTAAACAACGACGGCAAAGTGACGATAAATGATCTTTCTATTTTGTTAACAAACTGGACTGGCTAATAAAATTGGGCTAAAAAAATTTACCAGTATCCTTTTTTGCGATTTATCACACAATTAACGCAAAAATTGACGAATTGTCACCGGTGTATTACGCTTAAGCTAACCGCTAGCTCCATAATTGTAGATAAAATGCAAAAACGAAACCTAAAAAAGTTACATCGCTCGCACGCTGCCAAACGGAAAAAGACTGGATTCTGGCAAAGTAGGCAGTTTTTATCGCTTGTGACTATAGTGCTTATATTTGCCGCGATCGGTTTGCTCGGTGCCAAACATCTGCAAAAGCCAAGCCACGCGGCTGCAGTAGACCCGCAGATACGAGTAGAGTGTAACATCGACCATTTTGCCCCTGACGATCCCATAGTATTTCCTGGCATACCGGGCGCATCACATATGCATTCGTTCTATTCGAACAAATCGACCGATGCATCTTCGACCCCCGCAACGCTGGCAGCAAATCAGGGAAGTTGCAACTACATCGGTCAATACAACCGTTCAGCGTATTGGATTCCCTCGGTGTACTTTACGAATCCCGATGGGTCCGCATCAAGGTTCAGTGCAAATAGCCAGCAACTGGTTGTCTATTACCGGCGCCCAGGCGGCGCGAACGGGCCAAAGGTCCATCCGTTTCCGGTCGGATTACGGATGATCGCGGGAAATTCAAAAGCAACGTCGCCCCAGAATGACCCGAATGTCAACTGGGATTGCGGCGACGGAGGGCCCGAATATCAATATATTCCAACGTGTACAAATGCGCAGTCAGGTAACACGCCCGTCGGTTTCGTAAGTTTTCCGAGTTGTTGGGACGGAGTCCACCTTGACAGCGCCGATCATAAATCGCATATGGCATACCCTAACGCAACAACCGGTGTGTGTCCTGCAGACCATTCAGTTTCTTTACCCCGGGTTGATTTTGAAGACTGGCTGACCGGCACGACTGGCGGTTCAAATTATTATCTGTCAAGCGGAGGTGTTTATTCAATGCATGGCGATGTTTTTGAAAATTGGGACCCCCGGTTACAAGCCGGCTTGATTGACCAATGTTTGAATACGGTGCAACGGGATTGTGCACCTGGAATTTTTGTTCATACTAATAATGATGTTGAAGTCGGCGGCACGGTTTTGTTCAATCTTAATAGTTATCCGGCCGGGCAGAAGACCGGCGATCTCAATAATGATGGCTCGGTGGGCCTCGTTGATCTGTCGATTCTGCTCAGTAAATGGAGTACAAATGACGCTACAGCGGACCTCGACAAGAACGGATCTGTCGGTCTGACTGACTTGTCAATTTTATTGAGCCGCTGGGGTACGTAACGAATAAAATGAGAAAACGAAACACAAGAACTTTAAGTAGTAGGTCCAAATCAAGAAAAATCAGACCATCGCGTTTTCGATGGCCAAATCTGATTGCAGTAATCTTAATTTTTATAGGGCTAGGATTGGCCGGGGTTAGGTATCTGCACCACAGCCACGCGGATGCTGGTGAAGTAAATTTCAGGTTGGAATGCGATATCGACCATGTCGGGCCGGACGATCCGATCGTTTATCCGGGCGTACCAGGTGCGTCACACATGCATTCGTTTTATGGCAATAAGTCGACCGATGCGTATACAACCCCAGCCAGCCTTACGGCGCAAAAAGGGAGTTGCAACTATAACGGCGACTTCGACCGTTCTGCGTACTGGATTCCATCGACGTATTTTACTGATGCCAACGGCGCGGCGACGAGGTACGCAAACACAAGCCAACAACTAATCGTATATTACAGCAGACCCGGCGGGGCGGCAGGTCCGCGTATTACCCCGTTTCCGGCTGGTTTTCGCATGATAGCCGGCGACGCGAAAGCAACCTCGCCGCAACCGTCATCGATTTCTTCGTGGGATTGCGGCGATGGCGGACCTTCGTTCCCAACTATACCGGATTGTTCAAATTCGTCCTCGGGCAATATACCGGTAGGTGCTATAGAATTTCCGAATTGCTGGGACGGCGTACACCTGGACAGTGCAGACCACAAATCCCATATGGCGTATCACCTTGCAAACTACACATGTCCGGCAGATCACCCGGTCGCGGTGCCGCAGCTGCATTATGAAGATTGGCTGATAGGTACCACCGGAGGGCCAAAGTATTATTTGTCGAGCGGCAGCTACTCATTGCACGGCGACTTTTTTGCCGCTTGGGATTCCCGCTTGCTCATTGGCCTGATCGATAATTGCTTTAACACCTACCAAAGAGAGTGTTCGCCGGTCATGTATGTTTCGAACAACGGCGACGTGAATGTCGGCGGCACTAACCTGTTCAATCTGAATAATTACACTGCTACGCCGACACAAGGCGATATCAATAAAAGTGGAAAAGTAGACCTGGTCGACCTTTCAACATTGCTAAGCAAGTGGGGAACTAGTGATACTTCGACTGACTTGGATAAGAACGGCACTGTCGGACTGTCTGATCTGTCTATACTGCTGAGTCACTGGGGAACGTAATTAAATTGAGGAAACAATGACATCAAAATATCCGAAACGCCGTACAAATTCAAAAAAGTTATCTAAAATATCCGCGAAGAAAAAAGGTATTATTTTACTGGTACTTATTTTTGCTTGTTTTGGAATTCTGGGTGCTGTTAGGCTTTTAAATACCAGCCATGCAGCCGAAGCGCTTAATCCGGGAGAATGGAACGTCGAATGCAACGTTAGTCATTTCCTGGCTGATGACCCGATAGTTTATCCCGGAGTTCCCGGTGCGTCGCATATGCATTCATTTTACGGCAATGCATCGACGAATGCGTATTCGACGCCAGCATCTTTAGCGGCGCATGACTCCACAGGCGCGTGCCTGGACGCCGATCTGGATAATTCAGCATACTGGGTGCCGTCGGTTTATTACACCAACGCCAGCGGTGTCGGTACGCTCTACAACGATAAAACCAGCGACGCGCAATTATTCAAGTCATATTACCGCCGCCCAGGTGGTGCTAATGGACCGAAAGTCCAGCCAATACCCGTCGGACTTCGCATGATTGCCGGCGACTCCAAAGCCACGACACCGCAAGATACCACGCACATATATTGGGATTGCGGCGAAGAAATACATACCAACGCGCCACACAATTGCGGTTCTGGTCCCATGCGCGCAGGCATCAGGTTCCCGAGCTGCTGGGACGGTGTGCATCTTGATAGTGCCGATCACAAGTCGCATATGGCATATGCAAACGAAACTACCGGCGTCTGCCCGGCCGACCATCCCGTTTCTTTACCGGCGATTGAGTATGCGGTGATTTATTCGCACTTACCATGGGGTCCCAATTATTATCTGGCGAGCGGTGGTATTTATTCTGAGCATGGAGATTTCTTCAATACCTGGAACCCAACAGCGATGAATGCGCTGGTTACGGTCTGCCTGAACGGCATGAAAGACTGCGATGGCATGGAATATAACAGCTCGACCCAATCGTTAGTCAACGATCAGGTCAATATCAAGCTCAGCGACTATGCTGTTTCACCTTCTCCGGCACCAACTCCACCTCCGCCTGCACCTTCACCATCGCCTTCAGGGGTGCCCGGTGACGTCAACGGAGATGGCCATGTCAATATATCCGACATGTCGATTCTCCTGAGTCATTGGAATGCAACTGGTGCTACGTTGTCACAAGGCGACGTTAGTGGAGACGGGTCAGTGAATATCACCGATATGTCATTGCTGTTATCGCATTGGGGAATATAAACGGACATGAACAGGATGCGTAAAAACAATCTAAGGCATAAGCCGCGGCCAAGCAAAATCAATCGTAAATTTTGGCAGCGTAATAATTATATCGCGGCAGCTTTGATTTTTATCGGCATCGGTATCGTTGGAATTAAATTATTGACACAGAGCCACGCTAATGCGGTATTTCCGGAATTCAGAATGGAATGCGACATCGACCATTTTGGCCCTGACGACCCGATTGTCTATCCCGGCACGCCGGGCGCGTCGCATATGCATTCGTTCTTCGGAAATAAGACTACAGATGCGTATACTACACCAGCCAGCTTAACGGCCAACGAAGGGAGCTGCAATTACACCGGTGCATTTGACAGATCGGCCTATTGGGTCCCGTCTTTGTATAACGGATCAGGGACAAGATTTTCCGCCACAACCCAGCAGCTGGTCGTCTACTACCGGAAAGCGGGCGGGCCGAGCGGACCGATGGTACACCCGTTCCCGGTCGGTTTGCGCATAATTGCAGGAGACGCAAAAGCGACATCCCCGCAACCGCAGACTGTATCGTTTTGGGATTGCGGCGATGGTGGTCCGGTATTTCCAAATGTACCCGATTGTACCAATTCAACATCAGGCGTACAGCCGGTTGGAGTCGTGTTGTTCCCGAATTGCTGGGACGGCGTGCACTTGGACAGCGCCGATCACAAATCGCACATGGCGTATTCAAATCCCAATACCGGTGTCTGCCCGGCCGACCATCCCGTATCGCTTCCGCAACTTCGCTATGAAATGTGGGAAAACGGTACGCCGGGAGGCTCCAATTTCTATCTTTCCAGTGGCGGCCAATATTCGATGCACGGTGACTTCTTTGCGGAGTGGGACTCGCGATTACAGAGCGGTCTGATTGACAAGTGCATGAATTCCCAGACATTGGAGTGCAGTACTATGCAAGTTTGGGGGGACAACAGCCAAGGACACACTAAAGATGATGTGACATGCTGCGGCGGGACCAAAATATTTAATTTGAACGATTACTCAGTTGTCCCGGTCGCCGGTGATATCAATAGCAGCGGTAAAGTTGATCTGGTTGACCTGTCAATTCTGCTCAGTAAATGGGGAACGAATTATAGTGCGGCTGATTTGGACAAAAGCGGCAGTGTTGGATTAGCAGACCTATCAATTCTGTTGAGCCACTACGGTACATGACTCGAATAATTTTGAGCATGGCGCAATGAATCGATCAAGAACAGCTCGCAGTACCAAAACGAATCGCAAGAAGTTATTTTGGTACAGAAAAAATATCATTCTCCTGTGTTTGATTTTTATTTCGATTGGATTGCTCGGTGGGATTTGGTTTGTATTCTATGGCCATGCGGAAACCGCGCGGCCGGAGTGGAACGTAGAGTGCGACGTCGACCACTATGCCAAAGACGACCCGATACGATTTCCAAATCAGTCTGGTGCGTCCCCAATGAATTCATTCTTCGGCAATAAGACGACAAATGCCGCTTCCACTGGCGCCAGCATCAACGCCGGGTCGTCGAACTGTAATTACATTTCGCAATACGATCATTCGGCATACTGGGTACCGTCCATCATGTATACAAATCCGGATGGATCGACCGGTCAATATACAAACTCCGGCGCAACAAACGTTGTTTACTACAGCCGTCCTGGTGGAACAAATGGCCCGAAAGTCCAGCCGTTTCCGAAAGGGCTCAAGATGCTCGCGGGTAATCCAAGTGCGACCACGGCGCAGTCGACCAGCGTTGTACTGTTCAACTGCAGCGGCGGCCCCGAATCCGCGGCGCTAATGACAAACTGCCCTGGAACGGCATCAAACCCATTACGCGGGAACATCACATTTCCAAGCTGCTGGGACGGCGTGCACCTGGATAGTGCTGACCACAAGTCACACATGGCATATGCAAATACTACTACCGGCGCCTGTCCGGCCGACCATCCTGTATCGCTGCCGCAAATCCTCTACGATCTCCATTGGCCGACTATGGGCGGGGGTCCGAACTACTTCCTATCGAGCGGCGGCATATATTCTATGTACGCCGAATTTATCGAAGGCTGGGACACACGGCTCGAACAGGGGCTTATCGACAATTGCATCAACAATGCACAGAACAGCTGCCACTTAGTTAACGTCGGTTCTAATGGTGCGGTCACAATCAACGGTAGCAGCTCAGCGCTTTTTAATATAAATAATTACTCATCGACCCCGCCGCCTTCGCCGCCTCCAATTAGTTCATCTGGCGATTTGAATAATGATAGTCATGTGAACCTGGTTGATCTGTCAATAATGCTCAGCAAATGGGGATCGAATGATGCGACCGCAGACTTAAATCACGACGGAGCGGTGAACGTGACAGATTTATCAATACTGCTCAGCCATTATGGTACATAACTCGACAGACTTGATTTTAGCGCCAGCTGAATGCCGCCAACATTATCGCCGTTGAATTAACGAACCAGTGGACCAGAATAGGTGCTGCCAGACTTTTGCTTCGCAAACGCAGTTCTGCTAGCACGAAACCGGCGAGGGATGTGAAAACGACCGAAGAGATAATCGCCGTACTATGCGATCCAGTGCCTTGAAAATGCAAGGATGGCAGTATGTGCCATAAACCGAAGGCAAGTGAAGTTACAGAGACTGCGTACCATTTGTTTTTGAAAACGCGCAGTATCAATGCAAGTAAAATTCCTCGGAATGCGAATTCCTCGAATAGAACGATTTTGAACGGTTCTAAAAACAAGGCTGAGAAAAAGGCTGTTAGTATTGGTTCATGATAACGTGCATCGCGAAAAACGTGGCTATTCATTGCGTATACAACTAATAGCACTACAAAAATTATTCCACAGACAACGGCGCCGTATTTCAACCCATTTAAAATCTCGGACTTCTTAGCACCGATGCTTTCAGGTTCAAGCTTAGAATAACGGTATACAAAATAGAGTCCAACATATGCCAGTAGCAAAACGCCAAAATGAATCCAGCTTGTCGTCATGAAAAATAAGAAGTTGCTGATAATCAGCAGTGATCCGAGAAGTGCAGTTGAAACGATATTTTTTTGTTTGGTCACCCTTTAACTTTATCAATGATTTGCTGCAGTTGCTCGTATTGTGATTGTGTTAAGTTCATATTAAGAACGGATGTCCAGCTTTGAGCCAGGTCATTTCCATAACGATGGCCGTGTCCTGGAGTGGCGCTGAATGCGAACGGCAGGTCCAGCCCAACTTGCCAAGCTGTGACAAACGGATACCATTTCATATTTGGTAAAACATCACTGCCACGAGGTTCTTTCAGCCAATCAGGCTTATGTAGGAACAGAGAAGTTGACGCCCAGACGACTGGATCGGATGCGTTTTGCAGAATGCCAACCCGATTTGTACCCCAAGGTTTGTCTACCGGTTCTATGAAAGGCTCGAATCCGTCACTGAAACGGACGACGTTGCCTTGTTGGTATGTTGGAAGTACTTCGCGGGTTCCCGGGTCGCGGTTTTCTACCAGATCTTCGCGCAGCTGATTTGAATTCGGCGGTCCGACTAGCAAAACTCCGTTCATTTTGTTTTGCATATCATCCGCGCCGCTGAATGCGCCGTCAGCGCCGAGAGAGCCAAGGCTTTCGCCGTACATCAATAATTTCGGCCGGTGATTCGCCGGTAGTTGCTTCCACCAGTCGTAGACGGCGTTAGTCAACACTTTTCCGTTGTCGCGCGCCGTTTCCTGGTCTGCCAAGAACGATAACCAGCTCGGTAAAAATGAATACTGGATTCCCATAGATGTTGTGTCGCCATGATACAGATATTCGACACTTTCGACAGATTTGCCGTTGATGCCGCCGCTGCCAGTGGGAATAGCTATCAAGATAGCTTTGCGATTTTCCGCATGCGTGCGGATGAGTTCATGTACAAGTAAATCGACGCGTTCATTGAGTGTAGGTGCTGACTCCAAACCGACATACAAACGGCTTGGCTGTGTGGCTTTACCGGCGCCCGCGAATTTTTCTATCGATGCCTGGCTTGGTCCGCTCGCCACGAATTCCCGGCCTTTTTCGCCGAGTGTATTCCAGTCGATAGCAGATTTCGGGCTGCCGCTGTAAATGCCGTTCTGCGGTTGATAAATACCATCCGGCGTTCCTTTATTCGCAAGCCCAAACGAGTAATTAATTAATCCGAAAAGAGCTTTGAATAGTACGCCATTTATCAGAAATACCAGTAAAATGGCAGCAAGAAGCCCGCCACCATACACGGCTATTTTTTCGGGCAGAATTTTCCGAAGAATCCGGCCGAAAAACCTACCCAAGCGGCGAGCACTGCGGCTAGCCCAAATCAATAAAAGTGCTACGATGCATGCGATGATAACGACATTTAGCGAATATACGGCGGGAGGATTTGCGGCTTCGGTAATTTTACTTGTCTGATTCTGCCAATGATTGCCGGCAATAATAAATACAATGGCTACCAATAAAAGTGCTGACAGAATTATCCGTTTTTCGAGCAGCGTGAGTTTCAATCTACGCCGGTATGAGATCGAGTGGTAAAAGAACGACAGGATAACGCCAAGTCCATATCCGGTAGCCAGACTCAATCCACTCGCGACTCCTTGCAAAACATAACCTCGCGGAAGAAGCGAAGGCGTGAACGACAAACAGAAAAATATCAGTCCAAAAACCGTCCCAATGAAATCCAAATGAAGTTTGTCAGAAACGGTCTTTGAAAGGCTCGCCAATTTATACCCCCGTATATAAAGATAATCCGATTGTAAAGTAATTGTCTGCAATAGCAAACACTTTTTTTATTGCGACAATCTGTTAGATATTATTGCTAATCGTAACAATCAGGCAATGCGACGCAACGCAAAGAGTAAAGCATAATTAATTTATATTTTCCCCATTATAATTAAAATGAATACGTTATGGTCTAAGTGCCCCAATTAGTGAGCAATATTGATAAATCGGTTATTGTTACATTGTTGTTGTGATTGAGGTCAGAAACGCTATTATTTGTTGCGCCCCAATCGCTTAGCAGTCTAGATAAGTCGTCGATATTTATTTGTCCATCGAGATTCAAATCACCGGTTTTGCCATAATTCACTGTTGGATTAAAAAACGAAAGTTGCCCGGCCGAGACGTATGCCGATTGAGAGCCCGCCGATGTGTCTATGGGCCATTGCTTATCGTTGGTGACGCTTGTCGTGTCAAACCACACGAATGCCTCAACATTTGGAAATGTGCTTTGAATACTTGCGGCCATATCGGTAATCCATTGGCCTTTTGATGTACCGACAGGTGCACCTGATTCAGCCGAGGCAGTCTCAGCAATCATGATCGGTTTGACGGTTGCATAATCGTTGTAGACACCTGAAGTACCATTTCCGAATGCATTAGCAAAACTTTTCCATGAACTGAACGATTGCGTATCACCCCAGTTGTAACCGTCTATTCCAACCCAATCGACATAGCTATCCCCGGGATAGTAATTTGTCCAGTGGTTCCAGGCTTGGTTTGGTGCGTCTTCAATATTCGGGCACCATACCCAAACCGCATTGGTAGCGCCTTGCTGTACAAAGATATCATGTACGTGGCGCCAGGCAGCGACATATTGTGACGGGTCGTTATTATTATTGTTTGCGCTCCACGGATACCAATTGCCATTCATCTCGTGGCCGAATCTGATAAATATCGGATGTCCGAAAGTCTTAATGGCCTGGGCTCTGGTGATGATCGTGCTGTCATATGTGCCGGCCGCAATTGCCGCATCTTCATTAGCGGTGAGCTGGGCCCCGCCTGCTAACTGCGGCTGCCAAGTATCCAGCGGTATGCGCCCGTTTACTATATCGTCTTGCTCGGACGAACCTGGAAACGTATTGGTGAAATCGTAATATTTTTGATGGATAACAAATTTTCGCCCAATCAATGATTCGCGGTTAGCAATGCCATACGACGTATACGTCCCCCAATAAGATCCGCTTGCCGGGCTCAATTTGCCAACCGGCCGTCCCGTGGCATAGCCATTCTGTCCAAAAATCAAACTGGCAGTCACTGTGCCAATAACTAGAATAAGCAGCAGTAAACGTATTTTGTATCTGATGAAATGTAGTTTTTTGATAATTTTTTGTATTTACTTATGGCCGCTGAAAATTGCGCCTATATTGCAAATTATAAACATGTGACAAATATCACGCAATAGTTAGCTTCGTATGAATGTTTTTGTAAATTTCTGGATCTTTATTTTTTATGTAAGCCGGTGCATTATTACTTACCTAACATGGGTTGGCTCGAGTAAGACGCCGCTTTTCGATATGGACGGTTCAGTACACATATTCCGGTTCCAGCAGCATGGACGCCGTTCGCCAGATTTCATCTTAGAGCGGGCAACTTCAATCCTATGATCACGTGTTTCTTGCCGGTTCGTAGCGCGAATCCATCTGATCCATTCCCAGCGTGCCATCGGCGTGATTTTTTCCCAAAGATCTTTCGTGTCGGCGTGTGTCGCAAGTCCTTTATTAATATCAGCTGGAATTTCAGGCTCAGGCCAGTCTTTGATCGGATGGATTTTCACTTCCACTGTGTCGCCATCGCGAGCATGTGCGCCGTTCAAAAGTTTCGCGTCCATCCGCAACCAGTGGCTCCATCGGCCGTCCGGTTCAAGCGGTGTCTTTATTGGAAAGTTATTAATTGTGCCTTCAACCATGACTTGCCCGCGTGATGGCAGTTTAGAGCTCACTTCTTTTGGTAATAGAAGAATAATCGAATCGCCAATCTTTAACAGCTTTGTCTCAAATTTTATAGATTCCATATCCTATATTTTAATGCATCACTCATTTTCATTTAAATTATTGGCGAAGTAGCAAATGACAGAAATTTCAACAATTGGTCGATACCGAATATCTAAATATCATTATATGGTATTGTCTCGTTTATAATAAGTTGGACAATGTTAGCAACTCCTGATCAAATAACAACTGTCGCGGCCGAACTGCACTATGAAACGTTTAAATTAGCACATCAAACTGGATTTACCGCTTTAGTAAACGCGTGTAGATACAGTCAAGCAGTATGGAAAGTACCCCTAGAAAATGGGTCATTAAGCGTAACGTTGCTTGGTGATGGTATTGTCACCCCACCTAGCTTTAGCCAATCGCCGCTTGTTTGGGCCGACCTGTCACTAGAGACTAATGATGGTAGAAATCGCGACTATTTTTATGGATCTTGGTTTATGGGAGAACAAGCGGTTATTGATAGTCGCAGCGGTAAAGATTCAGGCAGAAGCCGTAATGTCCATGATTTATTAGTATGCGCAAGGGTAAAGACTATCCGAGATATGGCACAATTGATAATACAAGGTACGGTCACTTCGAAAGATAAAGAAATTAGCAAATATGTCAGAGTCGGTGGGCTTGAACCCACTGATAACGGCTTGTCCGTAGCCGCCGAACGCCATGTGAGAGTAAAATCAGGTAAACGTACGACAAGTCTTGTTATAGATGTCGCCGGTAATGAGCTTGACCCAATATCGTTCAATGCCTCGATGCGAGAAGTTAGTGCTGGCAAATTGGAATTGATAGAATCACGATTCCATGCAGCAAATATCGGGAAAAAGGCTGCCGAGGAAATAGCGGGTGAGTTATGCGAAACTACCGGGCTCGATATAACCGTTGAACAATTAGAAGGAGTCAAAAGACAAGGTCGCTTAGCATTGGAAAACGCCGCAAACAGAATGCGCAACCAAGCATAAAGCGCAAAAAACCCGTTAATTCAGTGTAGTCTCAGTTACGCGTAAGGGCAAGCTGTCTATCCCCATGTTTCTTAAAATTATTTCTAGGTACGCGATTTTAAATAAGTTGAATAGCGCATTTCCACCATCCTCAGAATGAAGATGTGATTCCGCATAATCCAGTGTGTCCATCAGACTGTCGGCATCCAGCAAACCGTTAGCTGCTAGTACTGACGTCGGCATAATCTCGGCCAGTAGCGGCCGCATAATTTTGCTTACCGATAGCAGGAAAAAATTCTCAAAATCATCATTTGTGCTTTTGTCAGACAAAGTTGGCGGAAAATTTCTTGCCCGGTGGAATGCGCGCAAAATATTTTTATTGTACCTATAACGTATGGGTAAACTTTGAAAGTATAGATAAAGTCGCGGATCTGCTAGCGGTGCGACAGGCCAAATGCCACGGTCAAGATATATATTATTCGTGCTGATTGTGGTCCTAATGTGCGGTACAGACGTCAATGGAATGGTTTGGTCTTTGTTGCCTTCAGCAGATTCCAAAATTGGCATCAAATCGGTATTTTGCGGAGTTATGTATGGCTGGTGTTTGAATGATGAAATTATTTCTTGGAATGCAGCACGATTGTCACCGAATTGATCATAGGTCGTAATGTTCTCGCAGAGTTCATCACCGCCGTAACCTCTGAAAACGGTATCAATGCCCTGGCTAGCAAAGTAATCGGCTAATTTAATAAATATTTCTGTATATATATCGTCGTGATGGTGAAAAGGTTGATTTGTTTTGGCATGATAAATCCTGGATAGGGGAAAGTCGGTTTCTGGATGAATTGGTATTTGGTGAGATTCTAATCCGAAGTGCTGTGCATATACAGCTAATTTTTGAACCAATGTACGGCCCTGGTCACCCGGATAAATTAAAGTGCACAAATTTAAGGGATAAGATTTATTGGCGTAATATCCAGTGATTAATGAAGTGTCGACACCGCAACTGAGTTCAGCCCCAATCGAGTAACCGCCATATTTCATCCAATAGTCATCCAGTGTTTTTTCGAGCATCCTGCCGGCTAATCTTGGATTTCCGGCTCTATCTTGGGAAATCGTGGCCACACTGCTATCAGGAGCGAATTCGCATACACCGTAATTTTTATCCCATGTGAATCGATTTCGGTCGATTAACAATCTAATGTTGGAAGCGAGCGTATTTGTAAAAGTAAATTTGTTCGTCAGAAATTGAGCGACCGTATAAAGGTTTACAGATGGACTATCCAATTGCAGCAATTGGAAAGTCCTGTCGTAATGGTTGCTTAAAACAATCTTGTTTTTTTCGGTACCAACGAATAATGGAACGGTACAATATGCATCTCTTTGGACTTTGATTTTTTGTTTGACCGGGTCAATTTTAATCAGCAGAAATTCATTGTCGTAAAATATTTTTTCAGGTAATTCATGCAGGGAACTGTGTAATACGGTTCCACCGAGATTTTCTGGGCCATAACCGATTTGTAAAATACCATTAGTAATGTTCGCAAACGTTTGAGGGTATGAATTTCGTTTACGTAGTCTGATGGCGCCGAACTGGCATGAAAAAATAAAATGTGAATCACTAGAATTATCGACCCAAGTTGTGTCAGCTAAATTCCGGGAGTGCTGTATAAACACCCCTTCTACAAATGAGTCCAACAATTGATCCGATTACTTTCAGATTTGATTAATTTTGATGCGCAGCCCAGCCGCCTTGCGCGTAGCCATCTTTTTTACGTTCTATTGGAGCTTGTGTCATTTCAAAAGATCGGCCGGCTTCGGTATCAAATGCTTTATCAATGGTATCCAATTGTTCTACTAATGCCGGATCCAAGGCTAGTTCAATTTCTGCCAATACCTGGTCATTATCGAGCATTTCCGAAACTGGTAAACCTTCACCGGCAAATCCACCCATCGGTATCATTTCTTTAGCTTGCGTACTCACGACATACCCTCCTTGAGAACAATTATTTATATAAAAATTATATACTATTAATCTTCAAGTGCAATTTTATTTTATGTAGTAAACATTATGGTGCAATCCGCAAATTTTAATGGTCGATGCCGAATTTACGGTAGAACTTTGCTAGTGACGGCGGCGTCCACCAGTTGGCACGGCCTAATAAACGCATTGCCGACGGTACCAAAAGTAAGCGCACGAGCGTCGCATCGATAAATACCGCCGCCGCTAGTCCCAGGCCGATCTGCTGCAGTGTTGGAATTTTGCTTGTCATGAACATACCGATCACCGCTACGAATAAAATTGCTGCTGCCGTGATAATGCCGGCAGTCTGTTGAATGCCGAATGCTACTGAATGGGTGTTGTCTTTCGACTTTTCGTATTCTTCTTTGACTCTAGACAATAAGAAAAATTCATAATCCGCCGATAGCCCGAAAGCTACTGTAAACACCAATATTGCTGCAATAGCGTTTATTGATCCGGTTGAATCAACCGGTATAATTCCGCCAGTATCGCGTTGGAAAACCCAGGTAATGATGCCCAATGCGGTGAATAGCGATAGCAAATCCAGCAAGATTGCTTTAATCGGAAGCACAATGCTACCGGTAAGTAAAAATATCAGTATACAGGTCGCGCTGAAAATGATTAATAAAGCTACCGGCAGATGTGCCGCCAGGCTGTGCAGCAGATCGACTAGCTGTGCGCTTATGCCGCCGACATACATAGTGTCTCCAGGCTGCAGCGCAATATTTTTTATGTCACGAATAAGTTGTTTCGCCGCAGCGGATTGGGATGGGTTTTGCTGATAGACCGTTATTTTTGAATAGCCGCCCGAGCTGTATTGCGACAATAAAACGGATGAAATTTTGAAATTTCCAACGTCGCCCGTTGCGTTGAACGGGAGATGGCTCGCCAGACTATCGACGCTTGTCACTCCAGGCAGCGATTTGATCTGATTAGTATATTTTGCTAAATCACGCAGTGAATTTAGATTCAGCACGGGCGCGCTTTGACGCAGCATAATGATTACTGGTTCTGTATTGGCATGGAAATTGTTCGTTAAAATGTCGTTCACTTGCCGGCTAGCCAAAACTTCGGGCGCGTCGTTCAATCCCGGACTGCTGAATGTTACGAACCTGAAATTACTGGCGATTGCCAGCAAAAGCAATGATACTAAAATAAAGACTACCGCAGCATTGCGCATTACGAACTGGCTGAAACGATACCAGAATCCACTAGTTTCAGTGGTTGGCTGAGCGATTCGGCGTCGTAGTACTGGCAATTTGTTTATTCGATAACCGATAATCCGTAATGCTGCCGGTAAAAGAGTAAGCGTAAGTAGTACGGTGCTCAGTACTACGGTTGCACCGCCGAGTCCAAGGCTGCGCAATAAAGTCTGCGGAAAAACCAGTAAACTGAGCAGGCTTATCGCTACGGTAACGCCGCTGAATATGATAGTCCGGCCGGATCGATTAACGGTGATCGCAACTGCCACTTCAACATCACCATGTTTAGCTAATTCCTCGCGGAACCGGGCGACCATAAATAAGCTGTAATCTATCGCAAGACCAAGTCCTAATAGTGTAACGATGTTTATCGCATAAGAAGAAATCGGTGTTATTTCCGAAAGTAAACGCATCATAAACAGCGCTGCGAAAATACTCAATCCACCAAGCGCAAGCGGAGTTAGCGCCGCAACCAATGTGCCGAAAAATAACAGTAATAAAATTGCCAAAATCGGGAAAGACAATGTTTCGGCTTTTTTCAGGTCCTTTTTTACCTGGTCATTGATCTGCAGATTAGCTGCAACGCTGCCGCCGAGCCGGACTTGGACTGGCCCGAGTTGGTTTGCAGCAAATGATTCAATCGCAGTATACGTTTCATTCTGAAAATCACGGTCGATGCTTACAGAAGCGTACATATATTGTTGGTC
>DATIJK010000058.1:0-5410 GCA_035478715.1 Saccharimonadales bacterium (SeqCode) | reverse complement strand
CTTGACGACGAAGGGAAGCGAAAGTAGCAACACCGGCCGCAGGCTTGATAGATCGTGAATAGGTTTTGATCACCGCTGTATTTCCAAAGCCGATAATTCAGAATGCATGCCGTTTAAGGTATACTTACGTACAGATAAAGGCTGTAGTGGGAAAAAATAATGCCTAAACGTTCAAAAAGAAAAAAATCTAAAAAATCTAAAACACCGCATTACGCTATCGCGTTCCTATTTGCAGTTGGCTTCAGTGTATTAGGATTTATTTTCCTTAACCTTAGTAATGCTGCGAACCCAGCTGTTGCAATTACCGGGATTGGCGGAAAATGCCTGGATAACTACCAAAGCAAAAAAGTCGACGGCAACAAGATCGACTTGTTTGACTGTAATGGCACTGGCGCACAGAAATGGAGTGTTAACGGCAATGCTTCCACGTCTGGTACGATCGTCAATAGCAACGGCTACTGCCTTGGAATATCGGGCGGAGCCACCGCAAATTTCACGAAAGTTATCCTGTTTCATTGCGACGGCAACACGTCGCAGCAATGGTTTTATAATAGCGCTAATGGCAGATTGACTAATAAAGCATCAAATACCTGTATGGACGATTACCACTCGGTAACTACTAACGGTAATCAAATCGACATATACACTTGCAACAATACGAGCGCGCAGAAGTGGCACTATTCTGTAAATCCGTCTGTAAGCATCACAGCTCCCGCGGCAGGTGCGACGGTCAATGGTACCAGCGCGTTATTTTCAGCAAACGCATCAATCGTATCAGCAGACGGTATCGGCAGTATCACCCTAACGGCAAATGGGACGACAGTGCGTACATGCTCAAATGCGACCACCTGTTTTGTCGGCTGGAACACAACAACAGTTCCGAACGGTACCTATACGCTACAGGCAAAAGCGGTAGCAAAAGGGGGTGGAAGTGCGACCGCTTCGCGGAGTGTCGTCGTCGGTAACGCCGTGCCGAACCCGCCTCCGCCGCCTCCACAACCGCCGCCACCGCCACCGCCGCCCAGTCCCAGCCCGAGCCCAAGTCCTAGCCCATCACCAAGTCCGACACCTTCGCCGTCTCCATCACCAAGTCCATCGCCATCTCCGAGTCCGACTCCAGGTCCATCGCCGTCGCCAAACCCTGGCCCGCATCCAAATCCCGGGCCTGGTCCGAGCCCAAGTCCAGGCTCTGTGCCATCACCAAGCCCCTCGCCATTCAACGGGTCTGGTTCCGGATCTTCAGTCAAACTTAATCCAACTCCGTCGCCGAGCCCCGGACTAAATAACGGCCAGCCGACGGACACTGGCGGCACTATCGGATTAGACAACGGCAACACCGGCCAAGGCACCACTGGCGGCCCGCTGGTCGCGAACATTCAGGCAACCTCTATTACATCGACTTCTATCACACTTTCGTGGGATGGTACGAACGCGAACTCGTACGAAATCAAATACGGAACTGACAGCAATAAATTAGACAACACGCGCACTGTCGCAAGTACCGATGCCGTCCCGACGTACACCCTGACAAAATTAGCCAAAAACACGACAATCTATATTGAAATCACACCCAGCAGCGATACCGCGAACGGGGCAGCTGTCAGCGCCAAATTCAAAACCAAATCGCCCGGAAACGCCGGTGCGGTATTCCTTTGGATCTTCCTGACGCTCATAGCAGTTGTAGGCGTGATAATGTACTTGATACGCCGCCGGCTGAATCTGGAAGAGTCACTTGACGACCCCGACTTAGCCCCACCGGAAAACACAGCGGCATTTTCGAACGAAGACAGCGTACACGAATCCGAGCGGCTCAATTGGTGGATGCCGGAAGAACAACGCCACGAAGCAGCCCGTCACCGTAACAAATCCGACGATATTCCAGATATGTACGAAGAGGGCCGCAAGCGCCTCGACGACGAAGAAAAACACAAATAAAGAATTGGGTATTAACCACAATTAATTGTGCTTTTTGTCAACAGCTATATCTGATATAATCTTCACAATGGCAAAAAGTGTACCGATAGTTGCAATTGTGGGCCGAGCGAACGTTGGCAAGTCCAGCTTGTTCAATGCGGTTTTGGAACGGCGCGAGGCAATCGTGGCGCGAGAAGCCGGCACGACGCGCGACAGTATCATGGCTAAAGCCAGTTGGCGGAATCAGGATTTCTGGCTGGTTGACACTGCAGGTATGAAAGATGCCGAAGACGATTTCGAATTCACTATCCAGGAACAGATATTACAGGCCGCCGACAGCGCCGACATTATCTGGGTCGTCGTCGAAGCCGACACAATTATTACCGAAGAAGACCGCCGTGTCGCAAAGCTGGCACTGAAAAGCCGCAAGCCGGTATTCCTGGCAGTAAACAAGGTAGACAAAGCGAAAAATACTGATTTAAGCACTTTCGAACGGCTCGGTATCAAGCCGATCATCCATACCAGCACCACCCAACACCGCGGGCTAGGGGAGTTGCTCGACAAAACAGTGGAAATCTTGCCGAAAGCCGCAATCCGCGAAGCTGGCGACCGCCTGCACATTGCGCTGTTAGGCCGTCCAAACGTCGGCAAATCGTATCTGTTCAACACCTTAGCAAAAAAGCAGCAAGCGATCGTCGCCGACAGAGCAGGAACCACTCGCGACATTAACAGGGCCGTTATCAAATATGAGGGCAGAGAAATCGAACTGATGGACACCGCCGGCATCCGCCGCTCCGGCAAAATCGGCACCGGTATTGAACATTTCAGTGTTTTGCGTTCACTGGCAGCCATAGAACAGGCTGACATATGTTTTTTGCTGATGGATGTTAACGAGCTGAATGTCGCGCTTGATCAAAAGATAGCCGGCATGATCAAAGAATCCGGTAAGGGATTAGTGCTTGTAGTAGCCAAATGGGATGTCGCCGAAGACAGAGACGCATACACCCGCGACGCGCTTGCACCGGAAATCGCCGCTACGTATGATTTCGTGCCGTGGGCACCGCTGATTTTTACCTCATCCGTAACAGGGCAGAATGTTACGAAATTATTCGATCTGGCGCTCGAAATCGACAAGCGGCGCAAGCAGCGGATTCCGACGAGCGAACTAAACAGATGGCTGCGTGACGTCGTCGACAAACATCCGCCGGCCGGCCTTAAAAACCGAACGCCCAAGCTAAATTACATGGTCCAAGAGGACGATAATCCGATCCCGGCATTCAAGATCTTCGGCAGCCAGACCAAATTCCTGCACTGGAGCTACCGCCGTTTCATGGACCGCAGCCTGCGCGAAAAGTACGATTACGAAGGTTCGCCAATCCAACTTTGGTTCATAGAAAAACATGAAGCCCATAAGCACGGCAGCTCGCCCACCAAAGGCGCCGCCAAGCCGCCTCGCAAGCTTCAAAAATAACAGTGACAAACGCTAACAGGCTACTTTAGATGCTGTTTTAATGTGCAGGCCCACGTTGTTCGGCATAGACCGAAGCCAATTGCATTTGAATACTTTCCCTAGCAGCTGCATCCGCTGCGTCACCAATAGCTGAATCGGCAACTTTGAGCAGCCCCTCAACGTGGATCGGCACCCCAATATCATCAGGATCTGCAACGCTGAGCAAATCTAAAAGAAAACCAATATAATCTGCAGCTAGTGCTTGCTGACGACTGCGTTCGCCATTTGACGACATGTTTCTTGACGCAGTTTCACAAAGAACTGACCAAAGGCTCGAAGACGACACTACAGCGCCAGAAAAATCCTTAAACTGAGCACGCGCATGATCGCTATTCATAAAAATATTATAACAAATTTTTAATTTTTTGTCAATTATCACTCTTTTTAGGTATACTGCATCTTATGTCTTTATTTACACGGCGCCCGCAGGTGAGTGATCCGGTCAATTATGTTACTGTCGGGCTCAACAAAACCGTTCTAATCGTCGGGCTTGGCAATCCGGGCAAAGAATACGACGGTACGCGCCATAACATTGGTTTTGAATGTATTGATTACTTCGTAGAGAAAAACACCGATATGTCCGGCTGGGTGGCCAAAAAAGACCTGAAATGCCTTATGAGCGACGGGCGGCTGGGCGAAGTGCGCGTCATCACCGTCAAACCGACTACTTTTATGAACTTGAGCGGCGAAGCAGTGCAGGCTGTCAGCGATTTCTACAAATTGCATCCAAACCTGACAGTCGCCGTGCATGACGAGCTGGATATTCCGTTCGGCCAGATCCGGACCAGGGTAGGGGGCTCCAGCGCTGGCCACAACGGTATAAAATCCCTGATAGACCACATCGGCGAACAATTCGGCCGCGTCCGCATCGGCGTCGGCCCTAAAACTCCCGAACAGATAGACAGTGCTGATTTCGTATTGGGTAAATTCGATAAAAAACAGCAAGAAGACATCCCAGCACTGAAAAGGGAAGTAAACGCTCTGCTGACAGAATACATCTACGGCGGTGAACTACCGGCTGATACCCGCAATTTTTTACTCTGAAAATTAACCTCTGTTCGCCATAATTATGCGACCAACAAATAATCTGGGACTGTGCCGTTTCATAATCCGCCCATTGAACGCTACCTCGTTTGCTAGAATTTCGCGTGCACCTTTTAATCGTTGCATGAGAATTTCAAGCTCCCAGGGAAACATCGGCCTATCAGGTTTCATATAGCCGGAAAGCATGGCCGGTCTTCCATCGCTTGCCAAATGTGCAGTTTCCGACCCGCCGAATCTGGTTCTGTTGTATGATTCGGAACTTTCTACCTGATAATTCCAAACGGTACCGCCTTGACCTTCTACGCCATACGCACGGATATTATAATTTTCATCATATTTTGGCCACGATCTATCATGCGACCACACGAATTCTTTCACACCCTCTACTCCGACCGGCATTCGAGCAGCAAGCAACGAGTAAGTTTCACCCGTAAGACGGTAGATTTCAGGGAATAACTGCGGCATACGCTCAAAGAATTCAAGCGCATGTTCGTCAAAAAATGATGCATCTCCGATTTCTGGCATAGCAATCTAAATACTATCTCACCTATTAAGTAGTGCTTGTAATAGCTACTGACTCTGATCAGTCATTGCATCTAATTCGTAATCTGCGCGTGAATCAGCTGCAAGCGCGCCAATTACTCGTCTATGGACTGCACTCTCGGCGAGTGCTGCTAATACCAAAGCTTCCTCAGTACCGGCAAGTCGAGCTGCTTCACGTATCTCAGCCAATTCTGTTTCAGCTTCGGCCAATACGCCCGTAACACCTGCTGCAACACCAGCTTCGGTCGCAGCCATTTCTAAACTCATTTTATCGGCAAATCCGCCATCTTCAGTTGTGCCCATAAATAGTATTCCATCACTTTAACATTATAAATTCAATACCAAAATGACCTCCGGAGGGGGTGGGCACCGCCGGAGGCCATTTTGGGGCTCGAAACA